>JBDTXR010000466.1:0-7162 GCA_040006075.1 Byssovorax sp.
TCGGGCGGAGCAAAATCGGCCACGCTGATCGCGCCTCCGCCCACGCTCGCGAACAACTCCTGGAACAGCGAGGGGATCACCCTGATCGACTCGCGTTACCTGATGGGGAGCTCGGTCCAGAGCGCCTTCATCTTCCTCGTCGCCGGCCAGACCGCTGTGAGCCCGGCCAGCAAGACCACCGAGCTCGTCATCTGGTGAGGACCGACGCCATGAAATGGATTATCCCCCTCGTCTCGTTCTCGGTTCTCACCATCACGGCGAGCGCCGCTGCCCAGGATGCGCCGACGCCGGCTCCCGCAAAGAGCGAAGGCCGCGGCGCCTTCGTGGCGGGAGCCAAGATCGGCGGCATTCTGCCCTTCGACGGGCTCAATCCCAACCTCGTCGGCTCGCTCGAGGTCGGGTACATCTTCCCCTGGGTCCACCAGAGCTTCGGGCTCCTCGTCGACGTCGGCTATGCAGTCCCGCGCAAGACTGGCAACGTCCCGAGTGACATGCGCGTCGACGGGGGCAAATACGACTGGGAGCTGACGCAGAAAGAGCTCACCGTCGCGCCGACGGTCCTGTTCCGCCTGACGAAGCTCGGGCGCGTCGTCCCGTACATCGGAGTGGGACCGCGGATTTACTTCCTGCGGAGCATCGTCGAAGGGAAGGTCGGCGGCTCGACGATCCTCGAGACGACGGAGCAATCGACGAAGGTCGGCCTGAGCGCTCCGCTCGGCGCTGAATTCCGCCTCGGGCCGGGCGCTATCGTGGGAGAGTTCGTCTTCGAGTGGGGCCCGCTCAATCACGTCGCGACCGGCGACGGAACCAACACCCTGGGGGGCAACCTCCAGCTCGGCTATCGCTTCATGATCTGAGCGCCGAGCAATCGATGTCCCCCTCCCTCGTGGCTCCCACGAAGGAGGGGACATCGCTTCACGCGCGGGCGCTCATTCGTCCTCGATCAGCGGGTGATATCCACGTCGAAGGTACCGTAATCCGAGGCGGCAGTTCCGGTGATGTGCGTCGTTCCCGGCTTGCGCTCGACCTTGGTGGGATCGCTGGCCGAGGCCTGGAGTGAGCCGCTGAAGCTGAGCGTGAGGGTGATGGCTCCCTTCAGATCGCCCGAGATCGTGTACGCCCCGCCGATCGTCCCGTCGACTGTACCGGTCGGGATCTTGCTGAGCTTCATGTCGATCGTCGGCAACGCCGACGCGCCGGTGTCGTAGGTAAGCTTGCCGTCGTTCGAGTACATGGCCAGCGCCTCGGTCAGGCTCATGGTCTTGTTCGACGAGCTGCCCTGATCGACCTTGCCCGAAATGGTCATGGTCCCGGTGCTGGTCCCCTTCCCCGTTTGCGGCGGGATGTTGGCGCTCGACGCCGCGTTGAACCCGTCGAACCCGAGCTGAATGGCCTGATCGATCGACGAGTCGAGCCCTTTGTAGGCGGCCTCGGCGTCGGCGTTCGAGCCGACACCGTCACCGCCGCACCCGGCGAGCCCGGTGATCGCGACGACCGCGCCGAAACAAAGAGCTCCGAATTGATTGCGAATTGCCATGGGATGGTCTCTCTCCGAGGAAGTGGAAGCGCGGATCAGCCGGGGATTTGCTGGCAGCACCCGGTGATGCAGTAAAAATTGTTCGGACACGGGCCCTGACCGGGCAGACCACAGGCCTGCACTCCGGTGTCGCACTGCATCCCGCCGCCGGATCCGGTGGTCGCCGATCCCGTGGTCGCCGATCCGGTGGTCGCCGATCCCGTGCTCGCGGTTCCTGCGCCCGTGCTCCCGGATCCGCCGGTGCCCGGGTTGCATTCGGGCGGGAGCGTGGTCTTTCCAATGCAGAGCTCGCACGGATCGCAGTGGTTCAGACAGCCTTGCACCGGGAGGCACGGCTGGCATTTCGCCGGATCGTCGAGGACCGCGAGCGAGCACGAGCCGTTGCCGTTCGCGTCCTCGGATCCGAGCCACACGTATTTCCCTTTGCCGGCCGGCAATTCGCAGCAGCCGAAACAATCACAGCCGTTCGGGGTGAGCGGCCCGCAGTAATCGTGACAGGCCTGCGATTGCGTGGCGTAGAGCTCGTCGCACGTCCCGCCGGAGCCCGGCGTATTCGCGTTCTTGTCGTACGCGCACTTGTTGCCCTCCTTCGACTCCGGGTAATAGCCGGGCGCGGTCTCGTGCGGATCGCACTTGTGGCTCCAGTGGCAGTCGTCGTTGCCGGAGCCCGAGTCCTGATCGAAATAACAATCGACGGTGCACGCCGGGCCGGCCTGTCCGGGGATCCCTCCATAGAAGCTCCCCTCGGTGTTGTCGCACGGACCGAGGCAATCGGGATCGTCGGCGTCAATCAGCCCGTCGCCGTCGTTGTCGAGGAGATCGCCGCACTCGTAAACGTGCCCCTGGCACGCGGCGATCATCATCGGTCCGCTGCCGGTCGAGGTCGGCATCGACGCGCCCGTCGAAGCGGTCCCCGCGGTGCCGACGGTTCCTGTGCTCGCGCCGCCGGATCCCGTGGTGAAGCTGCCGCCCGCTCCACCCAATCCCGTGGTCCCGGTGGAGGAAGGATTCCCGCCGCCGCTCGTCGACGCCGTCCCCGCGGAAGATCCAGTACCCGTGTCGCCGCCGCCGCAGCCAGCCATGGCGACACCAGCAGCGAGCGAGCCCACGACGAGCGAGGAAAGGAGGAGACGGGTCTGTGATCGCATGGTTGGTCTCTCTCGGGCAAGAGGGGACGAGGCCGCCCCGATTGTTATCAGGTGTGGTTTGCGACGTCCCGATCGGAACGTTCGGGCCGCCTGCACCCAGGCAGCGTGAATGCACAAAGTATCGCAAAATAAAGGACAAAAGCCAAGCAATAGCACGGTCTTCGCCGTCGATTCTCACCCGTAGGCGGGCCGACCATCCCGGCTCACCACAGGGCTCTTCCGGGCCGATCGGGCCCCCGAGCGCGGATGGCGCGCGTCGATACCTATCCTTCAACCAGGCACTCTGGCAACTCTACCTCTTCGGAGCGTTCCTGCTCTTCACCGGGGCAAAGCTCCTGTGGCGCCGCCGCCACGAGGTGGAGAGTCCGGAAGAGAGGGCGCGCGCTTCCCGTCAAAGAGGGTGGGCGCCGCCGGGCGACTCCGCTCTTCCTGGCGCTGCTGACGATCGAGCGAAGGCGCCCGTGCGCCCGAGCCGGGGAGCGGGGTTTAGAAGGTGCCGAGGAGGCTGACGCCGGTGGGGTTCACTCCGACCTTGAGCGTCGGAACGGAGAAGGCGCCCGCGGGCGGGGGCGCGGAGGCCGGCTTGGCGTCGGACGACGAGGAGCCGCCCGCGACCGTGAAATAAAGGGTGATCCCGCCGGCGACGACCGCGCAGCCGGCGAGGATGTCCGTCACCAGAGCGAGGGTTTGCGTCTTCGATTTGGCCGAGTCGAGCGCGTCGCGGGTCGGCGCGGGCGAGGTGCGCTGGGTCTTGAGATCCGACGAGGCGCCGAGGGCGAGGATGCCAGTCACCACCGCGCCTGCCGCGAGGCCGCCGGTGACCACCCAGCCCACGACCGGGACCGAGCGCGTCGGCTGCGGCGCCGGTCCTTCAGGCAGCGTCAACGGCGTCGGGACCGTGGGGACCGGCGGGGGCGGCGTGGTGCCATTGCCAGGATCCGGCACGACGACCGGCGTCGGCGAATTCGCCTTGGTCTCGACCAGATCGACAGGCACCTTCTGGAGCTCGGCGCTGGCGATCTCGATCTGCCGGGTGATCGAGGTGAAACCCACCTTGGTCACGACGATCCGGTGGCGACCGGCGCTGACGAGGACCGCCTTCGGCAAAGGGGTCTTCCCGGCCGAGACGTCGTCGATGGTCACCTCGGCGTCAGGCACGTTGACGACGATCTCCACGTTGGCGACGCGGGCCTTGAGCTTGTCGATGTCTTTCTCGACCTCGGCGCGGCGCTTGGCGTCGATGCCCTTGCCACCCTCTTGCACGTAGCGCTCGAGCGAATGGAGCGCGTTGGGGTAGTCCTGGAGCTGGAAGTAGACCTGACCGATGTTGTAAAGAACGTTGTAGTTGGGGGCCAGCTCGTTGGCGCGGCGGAGCTCGATCAGCGCGGCCTGATAGTCCCCATCCTTGAAGAGCTCGAGGCCCTTCTTGAAGCGACTGGCGGCTTCGGTCTGCGCGGCGGCCGTCACGGTCCCCTGGGCCGAAGCGGTGAGAGAAGGGAGCGTCAGCGCGAGCGCGGCGCAAAGGGCGAGGGATCGGTGCCGCATCGGGTTCATCTTCATTTGGCGTAGGGGTTCGAGGTATCGAGGGTTCGCCGCGGCTTCACGGCCGGGCGAGTCATCCCGTCGTCGACGGGCGGAGGCGGCGGAGGGGCGCCGCGAACGACGGCAGCAGGCGGGTTGGAGGCCACGCCCGCATCTTTCTGGAGCGCGAGCTCGAGGACCACGTTGCGATCGAGCGAGATCGATCGCGACTGGGTGGTGTAGCCGCGCGCTTCGACGCGGAGCTGGTGGGGCCCCGCCTCGGCCGCGAGCACGCCTTTGTAGGGGTTGTGATCGAGGGGGCGATCGTCGAGGAAGATCCGCGCGTCGGGCGGCGAGGCCGAGACGTTGATCTCGACCTCGGAGGCCGTGGGCGGCGGCGCGGCGGCCGCGGCGGCCGCGCCCGTCGGCGCGGTGGTGGCGAGCGGAGCAGGCGCCGCCGGCGTGCGCGTGACCACGAAAAAGACGATCGCCAGCAGACCGCCGACGCCGATCGCCGCCCCGGCGACGACGCCCCGACGACCCGGGCGCGCCGCGTCGGCCGCGCTGGGCGCAGCGCTCGCGAACAGGCCCGAAGGGCTGCTGTACGAAGGCGACGAGGCCACGCCCGACGAAGCGGGACCGACGCCGGTGATCTGGATCGAGCTCGGCCCCGAGTCGTGCGAGGAGCGATCGCCGATGGCGGGGTTGGTCCCGGTGGCGGTGAGCGAGATCCGGTCGTCGATGAGCGGGAGGCCGCGCGGCGCCTCGACGTTGAACGACGAGGTGGTCTTGACCCGGAGCTGCTCCTCGATGATCGCCTTGATTTTGAGGCGATCGGCGTCGAAGTGCCTGGTCATCAGCTTGCTGAGGTCGCGGACGTTGACCCGCTCGTCCTGGGCGTCGAGGTAGCTGTCGATGTCGGCCTGGAGCTCGGTCGCGGTGTCGTAACGGCCGTCGCGATCGGTGGCGAGGCACTTGAGAATGATCGCCTCGAGCACCTCGGGGACGTCGGGGTTGACGGAGCGCGGCGTGGGGATGTCGCCGTTGAGCAATCGCTGGAGGATCGCGATGTCGGGGACGCCCTTCCAGAGGCGCTTCCCCGTGGCGGCTTCCCAGAGCAAGATCCCCACGGAAAACAGGTCGGCGCGACGATCGACCCGCTCGCCGCGCGCCTGCTCGGGCGCCATGTACGCGACCTTGCCCTTGAGCACGCCGGTGCGCGTTTCCGACGAAGAGTTCATCGCCTTGGCGATGCCGAAGTCGACGACCTTCACCTGGCCGTCGTAGGTGAGGAAAATGTTGTGCGGGGTGACGTCGCGGTGCACGACGCCGAGCGGCGTCCCGTCGTAGTCGGTGATCTCGTGGGCGTGGTGCAGGCCCGCGAGAACCTCGCTGATCACCCGCAAATGCAGGCCGAGAGGGAAGCCGCCGCTGCGCTGAAAGCGATGGAGCACCCGGTTGAGCGGCTGCCCCTCGAGGTACTCCATGGCGATGAAGTAGCGCCCGGCCTCGTGGCCGACCTCGTTGGTCTGGACGACGTTCGGGTGGCTGAGGCGCGCCGCGAGGCGGGCCTCGTCGAGGAACATGCTGAGGAACTCGGGATCCTCGGCGAGCTGGGGGCGGATCTGCTTGATCACCATCAGCTTGTTGAAGCCGGCCGGACCCCGCACGACAGCGAGGAAGACCTCGGCCATCCCGCCGTGGCCCAGCTCCGCGATGAGACGGTATTTCCCGAGGTTAGAGCCTCCAGAGGTCACCGTTGTGTCCGACCCGTCCATACGCGGCCCCTTCTCTTGCCCGTGACGCATCCGCCGCGAACCTGCGCGCCGAACAGCGACGCGGGGATTGCTCCACCGACGATGCTAGCGAGGGGGCTCGCCTTCTGCAATGCGTTCACCTCTCGGACGCGACGGGCGCTATGGTTCGCCGGCAAGGGGATCGCCGTGGGCCTTTCGACCTCGAATCATCGCTGCGGCGGCCGCTGAGAGGGGCGCGAGGGCACCGTCGTGGGCCGCTTTTTTCGCCTCCCTCGCTTCACCTGGCCGATCCTCCCGCTGGCGCCGGCCATCGTGATCGTGGTGGGGATCACCACCGCCGTGGTGATCGCCTTGCTGGGGATTTCGCAGCTCCAGCGCGCCAGCGACGAGGCCGCTAGCCTGCGCGCAGCGGCCCTGAGCGCGACGATCGCGGCCCGGCTGGGCACCACGGCCACCGGCGACGAGTCCGAGGTCGTGGGCCGCGCGGCGCGACGATCGGCCGCCGAGATCTTGCTCGTGCAAAAAGATGGGCAGATCGTGGTCAACGAGAGCTTCGGCGCGCCCTCGCGCGACGAGGTGACGCGGTACCTCGGCGCGGGCAAGGGCGAGGCGCGCACCGCGCTCGGGCGGGTGCGCTGGGCCGCGATCCCGCTCTCGTCGGGGAACGGTCGCGCGGTGATCACCTTCGTCGCCGCGCCCACGCCCCCGCCGGGATCGATCGGACTCTTCAACGCCGTGGCAGCGCTCACCGCGCTGCTGCTCGGCATCGCCGTCGCGGTGACGTTCTCGTACGCGCGCGCCGCGCAGGAAGACGTCGACTACGTGCGCCAGCGCATCGTCGACATGGCGCGCCCGCACGCGGATCCGGCGGGCGAGCCGGTGCCGATCCGCTCGCTCGATCAGGTCGGCGTGCTCACCGCCGCGTTCAACCTGCTGGTGGCGCGCTTCGCCGCGGCCGAGCGCAGCTACCGCGCCGATCTCCGCCAGGCGAAGGAGGGCGATCGCGAGCGCAGCGCCTTCCTCGCGGGCCTGAGCCACGAGCTGCGCACGCCGCTCAACGCCATCCTCGGCTTCACCCACGTGCTCGAGAGCGAGGTCGACGGGCCGCTCAGCGCCGAGGCCATCGATCACCTGCGGATCGTCACCCAGAGCGGCGAGCACCTGAAGACGCTGATCGACGACGTGCTCGATCTCTCGGC
>JBDTXR010000467.1:0-7148 GCA_040006075.1 Byssovorax sp.
CGACATAGCTCTTGTGGTAGGTGACATAGGCCGTGTCGAGATCGACCCAGAAGCCAATCTTGTCGGTGAGCTTCTCCCAGGCGTCGGTGTAGCGAAACACCGAGTCGATGCATTTCGCAATGAAGGGCTTGATGCCGTACTCCTCGATCGCCGCCTTGCCGTGGATCCCCAGCTCTTTCTCGACCTCGACCTCGACCGGGAGACCGTGGGTGTCCCAGCCGGCCTTGCGGGGGACGTCGTAGCCACGCATCGTCTGGTAGCGCGGGAAGACGTCTTTGACCGAGCGGGTGAGCACGTGGCCGTTGTGGGGCATGCCGTTGGCGGTGGGCGGCCCCTCGTAGAAGACGAACGTGCCCTTCGACGGGCCGGTGCTGCGCGTCGCGGCGGTGAGGGTCTTCTTGAAGATCCCGTGGCTCTTCCAGTAGGCGAGGATCCGCGACTCGTCGCCGGGGAAATCGAGCTCGCTCCGGACAGCAGAGAACACCGGGGTCTTCTTCGGATCGTTCATGGTCGCGGCTACGTAGCAAGCCCGCGACGGAGCGTCGAGATCGCCGCGAGGATCAGAGGAGCAGCGTGAGATCGGCGCGGATCGACGCGACGCCGTCGGCGCCCGCTGCGAAGCAGCTCGCCGCATTGTCGAGATCGACGCCGCCGAGCGCGTGGAGGGCGATCGGGCGAGCGCCCAGGGCCTTGCGGGCAGCCTCGATCGCGGCGAGCCCGAGCGAGCTCCCCTTCCCCGGCGAGGCGAAGATCGGCGAGAGCGTGACCGCGTCGGCGCCCTCCGTCGCCGCGCGGACCACGTCGTCAACGCTGTGGCACGCGACCGAGATCCAGGCGTCCGGGCCCAGCAGCGCGCGGGCGTCGGCGATGCAGACCGAGCGGCGGCCGAGGTGCACGCCGTCGGCGTGGAGCGCGACCGCCAGATCGAGGCGATCGTTGATGATCAGCGCGGCGTCGACGGCCCGCGTGGCACCGCGGAGCCGGAGGCCGAGCTGGAGGAGCGCGCGGCTCGTGAGCCCCGGATCGCGGAGCTGCACGGCGAAGCGGCGGCGACGCTCGGGCGCGAGCGGCGCGATCGAGGCGATGCGCGCGAGCAACGCGGACCCGGGCAGCGCGGAGGCGTCGGTGATTTGCACGACGCGCGGAGGCTCCACGCTACCTCGCGGCGGGCTCGTTCAGATCCTGGCGGGCCATCTCGGCGTAGCGGCTCGACGGGTACTTCGCGATCAGGAAATGCAGCGTCTCGGCGCGGGCGTGCTCGTCGTTCTTCTTGTGGAAGGCGTCGGCGAGATCGTAGAGGACCTGCGACGGATCTTCTTCCATGCGGAGGTTCGGATCGTTGGTCTTGGCGCACTGCAAGGGCGCGGTCGCCGTCGCCGCGAGGAGGAGGACCGGGCCGAGGGAGCGGAAGAGCACCGCGGCTACTTACCTGGATCGCGCCCGAAAAGCGCGGCCTGACGGACGGCGAGGGCCTTGATCTGCGGCTCGATCTCGGTGAGCGGGCGATCGAAGCGGACGGCGAGGGTCATGGTCCAGGGGTGCGCCAGCTCGCCGGTGCGGCGCGCGCTGCGGACCACGTGGCCCGCGACCTTGTAGGCCTCGGGGCGATCGTCGACGTAGAGCGAGAGCTCGATCGGATCGCCCGCGGCGAAGCGCGCGCGGGTGAGCAGGAGGGCGCCGGAGACGCTGAGATCGCGGATGAGCGCGGAGCGGGCCACGCCCGCCCCCGCGTGGAGGTGCGCGGGAAAGCAGGCGAGATGGCGGAAATCTCGGCGTCGTTCGTCGGCGTCCTCGGACTCGACGGACTCGCCGATATCGAAGCCCTTTTCGTCGTCGTCGTTGTGGCCCTGGTTCATCGCAGCTCCCCTGGAGGCAACGTATCACCCGAGCTTTGACGGCCTCAATCCCCTCGGTCGAATCGAGGGCGAGATTGTCGAGCTGCTTTGGTAGTGTGCACGGGGATGCGGTGGAGCGAGGATCGATCCGGATCGCGCATTTCGCGCACGCGGCGGCCGGCGGCGGCGCTCGTCGCGTTCGTGCTGGGCGTCGCGGCGATCGCGCCGACGGCGCTCGCGGCGGGGCCTCCGGTGGCGATCGACGCGGCGGGCGCGATCGATCCCGGCGCCGCGCGGCGGGTGCGCGACGTCGTCGCCAGCCGGCGCGCCGTGCGCGAGGATCTGGCGTTCCCACCGGCCGCATCGGTGTCCACCGAGCGCGCGGCGACCGCGCAGCGGGCGGCGTCGATCCGGCTCGCGCTGGGCCGCGCGCAGAAGCTGGAGAGCGAGGCCGCCTGGGACGACTGCGTGCGCGAGGCCGCGGGGGCGCTCAGCGACGCCGTGGAGATCCTGGCGCGGATCGACGATCTCGCCCTGCTGCGCGAGCTGCATTTGCAGATCGGCGCGTGCATGACGCTGAACCAGAGCCTCGCCAACGCGCGCCCGCATTTCATCACCGCGGCGCTCCTCGACGAGAGCAAGGTCAAGCTCGGGTTGCACCGCGAGGAGGCCGAGCGCGCTCAGGGCGACGCGCGCGCCGAGGTGCTGGCGCGATCGCGCGGGCGGGTCCGCGTGGAGAGCGAGCCCGCGGGCGCCGAGGTGTGGATCGACGGGCGAAAGGCCGCGGGGACGACGCCGCTCGACGTCGAGGTGCGGCTCGGCGATCACTTCATCACCACCCGACGATTTCGCTTCGAGCCGCGCACCGAGCTCGCCGTGCTCCAGCCCTCGGGCGTGGTGCGCTTGCCGCTGGATCCGGCGCGGCGCGAGACGCTGCGCGAGCAGCTCTCGGCCGTCGTCGCGGGCTCGGCGGCGCGGCCCGACGAGGCCGAGCTCCGGCTGGCGCGCGCGGTGTGGTCGCGCGCCGAGCAGGCGGTGATCCTCGAGCCCGCGGGCGCCGCGCTCCACGTGCGGATCGTCGACGCGGTGTCCGGGCAAGCGCTGGGGCAAGCCTCGGTGCTCAAGAGCGACGACGACGCGACCGTGCGCAAGCGGATCTGCGACGCGCTCGGCGAGACCTGCGAGGCGACCGCGCGCGGCGTCCCCTGGTACGTGTGGCCGCTCGGCGGCGCGGTGCTCGCGAGCGGCGCGATCACCGCGGGCGTCATCGCCAACGCCAACCGATCGCTGCGGGTCTGCCCGAGCGGCGGGTGTCCGTAGCCCCGCGCCGCGCTACTCGGTGATCGTGCCGCCGAGGGCCGAGAAGCAGGTGCGGAGGAAGCAATCCTTGGTGTTGAGCGGCGCCGCGGGGCACGGGCGCGTGCTCTCGCCGATCGCGGTGTGCGCGCCGTTCTGGCAGGACGAGCACTCGAGATCGAGCTTCGCCTCGTCGAGCGGGACGTCGAGGCCGGCGCAGGCGACGAGCCGATCCGAGGCGCAGCTCGGCGCTTCGTCGCTCGTCGCGCTGGCGGGGCGCTCGAAGATCGCCAGGGCCGCGAAGCCGTCGGAGGGATCCTTGAAGCCGCTGAAGGTGAGATCGGCGCCGGCGTCGATCGACGCGGCGACGGCCTCGTTGAGCGAGTCGCGCAGGCACTGAAAATCGTCGGCCGGGCACGGCCGGACCGCGACGCAGGCGCTCTGCTTCTGAAACTTCGACGGGTTGCTGGAGAAGAGCAGCACCTGGAGATCGTGAAGGCCGGTGAGCGAGATCGGCGCGGTGCCCGGGATCCGGCAGGCGCCGCGGCAGACCGCGCCGTCCCATTCGCAGGCTTTGCTCTTCATGCACACCGCCGCGAGCTTGTCGGTGCACGCGGCCGGCGGGGTGCAGCTCAGCGTCAGGAACGCCACGCCGCGCGCGGTGATCGCGATGTCGAGATCCTTCGCGGGGCAGGCCAGGCCGAGCGCGCCGGGGACGAGGATCGCGATCAGCAGCGCGATTTTGCGGGTGATCCGCCGGAGGATCACGGCTCCTCGCTCCGGAGCCCGTAGCGGCGGATGGTGCGGAACAGGGTGACGCGATCGACGCCGGCGCGGCGCGCGGCCTCGGCGACGTTGCCGCCGGTCTGCTCGAGCAGGCGCGCGACGTAGTGCCGCTCGAAGCGCTCGAGCAGCTCGCTCTTCGCGGTGCGGAGCGGGAGCTCGGCGAGGCCGTCGAACGAGGTGCCGCCGAGGCCGCCGGGGCCCGACGGCGGGGGCAGGCTGCCGGGGTTGCTCGGACTGCTGGACGGCGACGGATCGCCGAGAAAAGGCGGCGGAACGCGGAGGATCAGGAGCTGCTCCAGGTAGTTGCGCAGCTCGCGCACGTTGCCCGGCCAGGCGTGGCGCGCGAGCGACTCGAGCAGCTCGGCGTCGGGCTCGATGTGCACGTCGAGGCCGCGCTCTTTCACGATCCCGGAGAGCAGGCCGCGCACCAGCGTCGGGAGATCGTCGAGGCGCTCGCGCAGCGGCGGCATCTGCACCTGGATCACCGCGAGGCGATAGAAGAGATCGGCGCGAAAATGCCCGGCGTTGACCTGCCGGCGCAGATCCCGGTTGGTGGCGGCCACGACCCGGACGTCGATCTTGCGCGTGCGCTTGCCGCCGACGCGGCGGATCTCGTGCTCGCCCAGCGCGCGCAAGAGCTTCGGTTGCAGCTCGATCGGGAGCTCGCCCAGCTCGTCGAGGAAGATGGTGCCGCCCTCGGCGCGCTCGAAGGCGCCCTCGCGCTCGCCCATCGCGCCGGTGAAGGCGCCGCGCTCGTGGCCGAAGAGCTCGCTCTCGATCAGCGTCGGCGGGAGACCGCCGCAGTCGACCACCTCGAACGGCTGCGACGCGCGCGCGCTGTGGGCGTGCACGGCGCGCGCCGCCAGCTCCTTGCCGGTGCCGCTCTCGCCGGTGATCAGCACCGGCGCCGTGGTCGGTGCGGCGCGCTGGAGGGCGTCGTAGACCGCGCGCATGGACACCGAGGCGCCGAGCAAGCCGCCGAGCGAGGCCTCGCTGGTGGCGGGGATCGGCGCGCGATCCGCGCCGAGGAACACCCGGAGGCGGGTGCGGCCCACGTCGATCTCGAGGCCGGCCTGGACCACGATCTCGCGCACCGTCGCGGCGCCGAAGCGGGTGCCGTTGGTGCTGCCGAGATCGCGGATCGCCAGGCCCTGCGGCGTGGCCTCGAGCTCGGCGTGGAAGCGGCTCACCGTGGGATCGGTGAGGCGGAGCGAGACGCCGTCGGCGGTGCCGATGGTCATGCGCCCGTCCTGCGAGACCGCGCCCTCGCCGGTGTCGGGGCCCGAGATGACGACGACGCGATAGCGGGGCGCGCTGATCACCGTGCCGGACGGGCCGGTGACCATCAGCGTGCTCGATTCCGAGAGGCTCACGAAGGGCACCGTATCACGGGTGCCGAAGGGCTCAGCGCAGGTCGACCACCGCGGTGGTGTCGGCGCGGACCGTGACGCTGGCCCGCTTGCGCTGCGTGGCGTCGGCGCGCGAGACCGCCGACAGCGCGTAGGTTCCGCAGCGCCAGGTGACGGAGTTCGGGGTCTGCACCGTCTGGGGGCCGCCGCTCACCTGCCAGCTCCCGTTCGAGAACAGGCTCACCTTGCCGGTGCACTCGCTCGCGGGCACGGCGCTGGCCGGAGGCGCGACGACGATCGGGGCGGAGGCGCGCGGCGGGAGCGATCGGGGCGGCGGCACCGCGGCGCGCGCGGAGGGTTCGGGCGACGATGTGGACGATGTGGACGACGTGGACGACGTGGACGACGGCTCGATCGCGGGAAGATCGACGGGGTCGTGCGGGTGCTTCTGGCCGCGGGCCGGGCCTTCCATCGCTGGGGCAAGGCGTCGCGACGTCTGGTACGCGCGGAGCGCGCGACCGCCGAGCGCCAGCGCGAGCGCGACGACGAGCACCGCGGCGATCAGCGCGAGGCCGGTCGACGGCGATCGATCGAGCGGGAGCGTGGGCGCGTCCGCGTTCTCGTCGACGGTCGGCGCGGGCGGCGAAGGGGCGCGGAGCGCGGCGGGCTCGGTCGCGACGTCGTCGCTCAACGTCGGGGGCGGCGCGGGGACGGCGCCGCCCCCGGCGCGGGCGGCGTCGAGGAGCGACGGCGCCTCGCCCGCCGCGACGCGGATCGTGAACGATCCGACCCCGCTCGCGCCGCCGGTCCGTGTCAGCTCGTGCTCGGTGAACGACTCCTCGTCGGGCTCCACGCGCGCCGGCCCCGAGAGCGCGATCACCCGCTTCCCCTGCGCCGGCTGCGCGCGCTGCGCGGCCTCGACCGCGGCGGCGACGTCGTCTCCGCCGGCGATCGCCTGCCCCTGCGCGCGCAGCGCCTCGATCGCCTGAAGCATGGCCTTCGCGTCGGCGAAGCGATCGCGCGGCGCGGGCGCGAGCGCGCGGCGCACCACCGCGTCGATCTCGGCCGAGACCCCGGCGCGACGATCGCGCGCGCGGCCGAAATCCCCGCGATGCGCCGCGTCTTGCTGCTCGGCGAGCGCGGCGCCCTCGAAGGGAAAGGTGTCGGTGAGCAGGAAGAACAGCATCACGCCGACCGAGAACAGATCGGCGCGCGGATCGACATCGGCGCCGTCGTACTGCTCGGGCGCCATGAACTGCGGCTTGCCGACGAGGCCCTTCGCGAGCGGGCCGCGATCGGCGTCGTCGCTGGTCGAAGGCCTCGCGATCAGCGCCACGCCGAAGTCGGCGACCTTGACCTCGCCCACCGTCGACAGGAGCACGTTGCCGGGGCTCACGTCGCGGTGCACGAGCCACGCGCCTTCGCCGCCGGACTTGGCGTGGGCGTGATGGAGGCCGCGGAGCACCTGGGTGACGATGAAGAGCGCGAGCGGGATCGGGAGCCGCTCGCCGCGCGTGGTGTAGCTGCGGTGGAGGCGCGCGAGATCGACGCCGTCGACGAGCTCGAGCACCAGGAAGTAGTCGCGGCCCTCGCCGCGGCCGAAATCGAGCACCTCCACGATGTTGGGGTGCGCGAGCCGGGTCATCAGCTTGGCCTCGGCGATGAACAGCTCGGCGAGATCGGTGCGCCCGAGGTGCGCCGGGAGGATCCGCTTGACGACGACCGGCTTCTCGAACCCGCTCTCGCCGACCGCGACGGCGCGGAACACCTCCCCCATCCCGCCCTCCGCGAGGCGCGCTTCCAGGCGATAGCGACCGAAGGGGACCGAGCCGGTCGTCAGTGGAGGGCTCCCGCGTGCACCATCCGCCGACGGTAGGCCGGC
>JBDTXR010000468.1:0-7103 GCA_040006075.1 Byssovorax sp.
GGGTTGGCGGCGGTGACCTGGAAGAAGGCGTCGGCGAAGGCGTCGCGCCCCTCGGCGGCGATGCGCGCGGCGGCGGCGTGCAGGTAGACGAGATCGCCGTCTTTCACCGCGCCGAGCGCGCGGACGAGGCGGCGGTGGATCTCGGGCTCGGGCAGCGTTCCGGGGAGCGGCTCGAGGATCGGCGCGCGGAGCTGGAAGACGTTGCGCGGGAACTCGAGGTTGAAGAACGTGGCCTCCCATTTCTCGTACTGCGACGACGCGGGGAGCACGTAGTGGGCGAGGCGCGCGGTCTCGGTCATGGCGACGTCGATGACGACGACGGTGTCGAGCGCGGCGAGGGCCTGGCGCATGCGCGGGCTGTCGGCGAGCGAGTGCGCGGGGTTGGCGCTCTCGACGATCATCGCGCGGAAGCGCTTGGGGTGATCGGTGAGGATCTCGTCGGGGATGATGTTCGCGGGGATGAGCCCGGTGATGATCCGGTGGCCGGTGACCGGGCTGGTGCGCCCGCCTTCGCGCCCTCCCGCGAGGCTCGCCATCTTCGTGTGGATGTTCATCGTCCCGCGCTTGGCGAAGTTGCCGGTGAGCAGGTAGACGAGCTTCTCGAGGTACGACGAGAGCGTGCTGTGGCGCGACTGCTGGACGCCGAGATCTTCGAATGTGGCCACGCTCCTGGCGCGGGCGATGCGGCGCGCGGCCTCGCGCACCAGGGCCTCGGGGACGCCGGAGCGGGCGCAGTAGTCGGCGACGGGGATCGCCGCGAGGGCCTCGCGCAGCGGCTCGTACGCGCTCGTACGACCTTCGAGGAAGGCGTGATCGACGAGGTCTTCTTGCACGAGGACGCCGAGGAGCGCGCTCAGGCAGAAGGCGTCGGTACCGGGGCGCACCTGGAGGTGGAAATCGGCGAGCTCGGCGGTCTCGGTGCGGCGCGGATCGAGGACGATGAGCGCGCGATCGGGATCGGTGGAGAGGGCCTTGAGCGCGACGCGGGCGCGAGGAAACCCGTGCGATTGCCAGGGATTCTTGCCGACGAAGATCGCGACCTCGGCGTGCTCGAAGTCCCCGCTGGTGTGGCAGCGCGGGCGACCGAAGAGCTGGCCGTCGACCCAGAACTCGCCTGTCTTCTCCTGCGCGAGCGCGTTCGACGTGTAGATCGATCCGAGCGCGGCGCGGGTGGCGCGCGCGTAGGCGCCGCCGAGGTGGTTGCCCTGGCCGCCGCCGCCGTAATAGAAAATCGACGCGCCGCCGTGGAGATCGCGCACCGAGGCGAGGCGCGCGGCGATCTCGCGGATGGCCGTGTCCCAGTCGATCTCCTCGAACGTGCCGTCGGGGCGACGGCGCAGCGGCGACGTGAGGCGATCCTTGCCGTTCTGGTAGTAGTCGAGTCGGAGGGCCTTCTCGCAGGTGTAGCCCTGGGACATGGGGTGGGCGCGATCGCCGCGAAAACGCGCGAATTTGCGCCCTTCGCGCTGCACCTCGATCCCGCAGTTCTGGCTGCAGAGAATGCACGCGGTCGCCTGCCAGGCCTCGCTCATGGAGCGGCCCTCCTGCCTTTGATGGAGTGTTACGCGCCGCTGAGCTTGAGCTGTCCGCGCGCGTCGGCGTAGGCGTCGGACACCGAGAAGACGACGAGCTCGCGCGCCTCGGCGTTGCGGCCGATCCAGGTCATGCGTTCTTTGCCGGTGGCCGGAGGCGCGTTGGCGTGGCCGCCGGCCCAGGCGATGCCGGTGATCGCCATGTTGAGATCGCCCACGGCGAGCAGGCCGGTGCGGTTGCCCCAGCCATTGATGACGGTGTTGAGCGTGGAGGCGCGGTTGCCGATGGAGCCGATGACCTCCGACGCGAGGAGCGCGACCTGCGGATCGGTCGCGCGCTGCCCGGTGGAGCGCGAGATCTTTCCGTAGAAGTCGGTGAGCTTGCCCGCGTCGACGCCCTGCGGGACCCAGCTCGGGCTGTGGGCCTTCAAATAGGCGGCGAGGAGCGGCCAGAGATCGATCGGCGCGGTGCGCGAGATCGCCGCGGTGTTGGACTGCAAGATCTTGAGCGCGCGGTGGACGAGGAAGCCGCGCACGTCTTCGCGATCGCTGGCGACGAGCGCCTGGCCGAGGAGCAGCACCGGCGGGTGCGCGCTCACGGGGACGCACACCGAGCCGAGCGCGTTGGAGATGAAGACCTGCAGGTTGTGCACGCCATAGCCTTCGGCCATCTCGATGATCGCGTCGCCGAGGCTGCTGAGGTTGAGCGGCAGCGGGGCGCCGCGGACCGCGCCGAGATCGAACGGCACGGCGTTGTCGAGGAGAGGCCCGGTGAGCCGGAGGAGATCGCGGAAGGCCGGCGTCATCACCTCGGGGGCGAGGAGATCGTCGAGCTTCGGATCGGCGGCGGCGACGCCCGCGCCTTCGAGCGCGGCCGTCGAGCCGTCGAGCGCGGCGACCGCAGCCTGGGCGACGCGCGCGGCGTCGGGTCGCGAGCGGAGATCGGCCACCGTGGCGATGGTGCCGAAGAGGTAGGGCTCGAAGCGCCCCGTCCCGAGGGCGCGGCGCGCGTCGGCGACGGCGCGCTCGAGCAGCATGTTGGCCGCCGGGCCCTGGCCGTTGCGCTGGTAGAAGCGCGCGAGGGCGCCGAGGGCGGCCTCGTCTTTCGGCCAGGTCTTGCGGGCCTGAAGCAGCGTGGCTTCGGCCTTCTTCGAGTCGCCGGTGACCTCGTAGATCCTGGCGAGCTCCGTGGTGCGCACGCACTTGGCCTCGGGGGCCTCCGCGGCGTTGATGAGCATCGTTTGCTGCTCGATGGCGCGGGGCGCGTCGCCCTGGCGCTGGAAGAGCGCGACGAGGCGCTCGCGCGCGCCGACGTCGGCCGGATCGCGCTTCAAGATCTCTTGATAGGCGAGCTCGGCGCGCTCCGGGTTCGGGAGGTGCTCGTCGTAGATCTCGCCGAGGCGGAGGTAGATCGCGGCCTGGCGCGCCGGATCGGGGATGAGCCGCGCGAGGCGGATCCAGGCCTGCTCGGCGCCGGACCAGTCTTCTTCGGCCGCGGCCACGTCGCCGAACGCGGAGAGCGCCTCGACGTGATCGGGGTTGGCCTCGAGCGCCGCCGCGAGCGCGCGCTTCGCCGCGGCGGCGTCGCCCACGTCGGCGAGGGCGCGGCCGCGGAGCACTTCCATTTCGACGCGCTCGGCAGGATCGGTGACGGCGTCGAGGCGCTTCTTGAGCAGCGCCGCGAGCTCGGCCCGCGCGCCCTCGGCGACGTAGATCGCTTGCAGGCGCGGGAAGACGTCGCCGTAGCTGGGATCGAGCTCGACGACGCTCTCGAAGGCCGCGCGCGCGCGGGCGCTGTCGTTGGCCTTGTCTTGCCAGAGGATGGCGGCCTTGTAGAGGTTGTGCGCGCGCTCGGTGTCGGACACCGCGGCGCCCGCAGCCGCTTCGAGCGCCGCGGCGGCGCCGGCGAGGTTGCCCGTTTGCTCGAGGACCGAAGCCATTTCGAGGTGGATGGCGAGGTGCGTCGGCGCGAGCTCGATCGCGTGGCCGAGGAAGGCCAGCGCGTCGTCCATGAGGCCCGCCTTCACGGCGCTCTGCGCGGCGCGGAGCGAGAGGGTCGCCGCCTCCGACGGGCGCTGGGTGCGCTCGATCAGCTGGCGATCGGCCTCGAGCGCCAGCATGTGCTGGCCCTGCGCGCGGGCGTGCGCCGCCGTCTGGCGGAGCGCCCAGATGCCGCGCGGCTCCTGGCGGTAGGCGATCTCCACGGGCTCGCGCGTGTCGTCCCAGGTGCCGTTGCGCGCGCGCAAGCGGGCGGAGAGCATGGCGTGGGCGATGGTCGAGGCGCCGTCGAGGGCCTTGGCGATCTCCAGGGCCACGGGCTCGAGATCGTCGTCGCGGCCCGATCCGATGAGCGAGCTGGCGACGAGGCGGAGCGTGGGCAGGTGGCCCGGCGTATCTTCGAGGATGGTGCGGCGCCAGAGCAGCGCGCTGGCCGCGTCGCCGCGGCCGCGCTCGTCGAGCTCGGCGAGGCGCTCGTACGTTTCGAGGCGCTCGACCGGATCGGTCGCCTCGCGGGCGCGCGGCATGAGCGCCTCGATGAGATCGCCCGCACCGTGTCCGGCGAGGGCCGCGCGGTAGAGGACGATCGGCGCGAGCTGGGTGTCGCCCGCGGCGATCGCGATGCGAGCGCAGCGCGCGGCGCCCTCGAGATCGCCGGCGCGCTCGAGCTCAAACGCGGCCTCGAGCGCGAGGCGCGAGGCCTCGGCCGGGGCCGCGTCGGCGGCGCGCTCTTCGCGCCACGCGGCGCGATCGGCGAGCGGCTCGGGAGAGAGGCGCTCGTAGAGATCGCGCAGCGCGGCGTCCTTCGGGCGGGCGCGCAGGGCCTGCTCGAGCAGCGGGACCGCGGCGGCGGCCTCGCCCTCGGCGAGGATCAGGGCCTCGCGCACGAGATCGTAGGCTTGCTCGAGCGGATCGGTGGAGGCCTCGCGGCGGGTGCGGACCCACTCGACGATGCCGTTGCGATCGGCGCCCGCGCGCGACGCGCGCTCGCCCAGCGTGAGCGCGAACGGCAGCGCCGGATCGAGCTCGGCGGCGCGACGCAGGAGCCCTTCGCTCTCGGCCTCTTCGCCGGCTTCCGCGAGGCGCACGGCCGCCTCGCCCAGCAAGATCGCGGCGCGGCTGCCGCCTTCGAGGGCCTGCGCGTGCTCGGCGAGCAGCGTCGCGGCGGCGTCGCCGTCGGCGTGCGCGGCCGACGCGCGCGCCGCCGCCTCGCCCGTGAGGTCGAGGGTGCGGGCGTGATCGTACTCGGCCTTGGCGCGCTCGATTTCTCCTGAAACCTCGGCGATCAAAGCCCCGGCGAGGGCGCGCTCGCGCTCGCCCTCGGTGTCCTCGCGCCACGACGCGACGGCGCGGGCGACCTTGCCGCCGTTGCCTTCGTCGACGTCGAGCTCGAGGGCCAGCGCGCGCGCCGTCCCGTGATCGGGCGCGGCCTCGGCGAAGGCGAGCACGGCGCCGCGGAGCAGGCCTGCAGCGCCTTCGCCCGTGGCGGCCATGGCCCGGCCGAGCGTGGACGCGGTGCGCGCGTGGAGGCCCCCGGACGGGAAGACGAGGCGATCGGGCGACGCCGGATCGCCGAGAGCGGCGCTGGCGGCGGCCGCGATCGGCGCGAGCTCTTGATCGCCGAGCAGCGTGTCGATCCACGGATCGACGTCGGATCGCTGGCCGCCCGTGAGCGCCGCGAGCGCGATGCGATCGGCCGGGCTGAAGGCGTCCGAGCTGGTCGATTCCATCGCCGAGCGGGCCGCGTCGGCGTCGCCCAGCTCGATGGCGCGGGCGGCGAGCGCGCGGCGCGCGGCCGAGCCGTGCGAGCCGTCGAGGACCCCGCGGAGCGCGGCGACCGAGCGCACGCGCGTGTCCTTGAGCGGGGCCGCGACGACGGCCGCGAGCCAGCCGGCGCCGCCCGCGAGCGGCGCCGCGCTCCTCAGCCCTTCGAGGCCGCTGACGGTGCCCGCGTGATCGCCCGCCGCGATGGCCGCGCGCACGTTGAGCAGGGATTCGTAGGTCGATCCGGCGGTGCGAGGCGTCTTGCTCGCGAGGCCGCGGTGCGCGGCGACCTGCGCGGCCGCCTCGACCAGCGGAGCGAGCTCGGGCGCGTCGGGGATGCGCACCTTGGTGAGCGGCGACGGCGCGCCGTCCTCGGGATCGGCGGCGGCGAGCGCCTCGCAGAAGCGCTGCACGTGCGCGCGCGGATCGGCCGGGGCAATGCGCTGCGCGTTGTCGAGGCGCTTCTTCGCGCTCTCGTCGTCGGCCTGGCAGATCCGAGCGATCTCCGCGCCGAACAGCGCGCCGTGGCAGCGCGCCTCGGGCGTGGGGATCGACTTCGCCTCGGCCTCGAGCACCTCGAGCACCGCGGGCCAGTCGCCCTCGCGCGCGAGCAGGCCGCGGGTCTGGCGGTGCGGCAGCGGCAGGCTCGGCGCGATCTCGCGCGCCTCGTCGGCCACCGCGCGCGCGGTCGCCTCTTCCCCGGCCATGGCGTAGAGCTCCGACACCACGAGCAGCGCGCGGGCGCGGCTGTTGAAGTCGGAGAGCGCGCCCGCCTCGGCGCGGAGCCACTCGGCGCGGCTCACCCACGCGTCGCGCTGCTGCGCGCGGAGCAGGAGCGCGCTCGCGTCTTCCTCGCGTTCGAAGGCGACCGGCGGCGGCCGGCGCGACGGGATCGGCGCGCTCATCCGCGGCGGCTCGCTCGGCGCGACGTCTTCTATTTCCTCTTCATCGACGACGGCCGGCGGCTCTTCCGAGGCCATGAAACCCGGCAAATCGGCCGGATCCATGTCCATCGTCGGGGCCTCTTTGTCGACGATCGGAAGCGCCGCCATCGGCGCCTCCGTCGCGACCTCGGGCTCCCTCTCGGCCTCGCCGCCCTCGATCGTGTCGAGCGACGCACGCGCGGCCACAGCGGGTGTCGCGGGCCGCGGGGGCGGCATCCCGCGCGTCCGCGCGGGCGTGGCGGTGACCATCTCTTCGATGATCTCGTCGGGCTCTTCCGGGGCCGCGACCTCGGCCTTGGGCTGCTCGCGGGCGTCTTCGAAGAGCATGTCGAGGAGCGCGTCGCCCTCGCTCGCCGAGGGCGACGGAGCGCGCGCCGGACCGGCGTCACGCGAGAACATCTGCCGGAGGCCGCCCTTGGTCGGCTCCTCCTTCTGACGCAGCGACTCGGCGAGCAGCTCGTCGGGGATGCGAGCCATCACCGTCGCTTCGTCGCCCTCGTAGTCGGACTCGTAGAGGTCGAGATCCTCTGGAGGCGGGATCGTCGCCTTCTGCGCGGGGCGCGTGGCCTCGGGGTCGACGAACTCTTCTTCGGAACCATCGTCATGCACGTCGCTGCTACTCACCGGACCCCCATGCCGAGCTTCTTGCGAAGCTCGAGATAGCTGGGAGAAAGAACAAACCCGAGCAGGCGACGAGCCCGCTCGCTGTCGGCGATCAGGCCGCCGAGGTCGGTACGAGGCGCGCCGAGGATCTCGGCGAGCACGATGGAGACATCACCCGCGGCGATGACCGCGAGGCGATCGATGCTGCGACGGGCGATCGCCGCCCACTGCCGTGGATCCTGACCGCTCGAGATGATCCGCT
>JBDTXR010000469.1:0-7077 GCA_040006075.1 Byssovorax sp.
AGCTCCAGCTTCGCCTTCCCGGCCTTGAGCACCAGCCGGTGCCCTGCTTCCAGGACGACGTCTTCTTTCTTCTCTTCCTTGGTGCGCAGCGCGCCAAACAGCACCGCTTCGCCGCTCCTCGCGCCGACCAGCACGATCTCTTGCTCGGCCAGGCAACGGTCCGCGAGCGCGAGGTCCACCTCCGGCGCCACGCGGATCTCCAGCAGCTCGCCGCTGATCAAATGCGCTTCATAGCGCCCCTCCGCGAGCTTCTTGAACAGCTTGGCGAAGTGCGCGCCGGGCCCGAGCGCGGCGCCCGGTTTGTCGCCTTCGCGCGCCAGACGCACCACCCGGCCACGCGAGCTCGGAGCCTTTTCCGCGACCTTTTTTGCCACTTTACGCGCGCTCATCCGATCTCTTCCTTCGTGGTGACGACGCTGGTCGAGTCGCCCTTGAGCTTGCCTTTGACCTTGATCGAGCCGGGCAAGATGGTGATCGTCACCCCGCCAGCCTTGACCACGATCTTCGTCTTGGCCTTGAAGAACACGTCGGCCCCCTTCACCTTGCAGGCCCCGGCCGCCTGGAGCTTGATGGCAGGGGCCTTGATCGTGAGCTTGGCGCCGGCGTGCCCACGGTAGAGCCCCGCGTACGCCTCGGAGAGCACCGAGGCGTTGATGGAGACGTTGCTCGCGCTCACCGACAGCGGCCCCCCCGCGGTGAGGGTGCTCGCGCCCATGACGCCAATCGCCGCGGAGAGCCCGCCAATCTCGGCCCAGGTCGAGCCGACAGCGATGGAGGAAGCTCCGGTGACATGGCGGTTGGTCTCCTGGATCGCCACCACGTTCTCGGCCGCGCCGACGATCCGCGCGAGCGAGGCCGCCTTGCTGGGATAATCGCCGCCGACCGTGAATTTGCGGACTCCGCCGACGGTGACCGACTCGCTCGCCGCCGAGATGCCGAGCACCCCGACGGTGGTGACGTCGCGATTGCCACCAATGGAGTACGTCTGCGCGCCGTCGACACCGATGACCTGCTGCAAGGTCACGGTGTTGACGTGGTTGCCACCGACGGTGTTGGTCTCGTCGGCCGTGACCGTGACCACCTTGTCGTTCTCGGTGCGCTCGTTGAAGTTCTTGGAAGCATTGGTGTGCATCCCCTCGCTCCCCGCGGCGTCGTCGAAGCGGAGCTGGTTCTGCTTTCCGCCGCCGGGCGTGCTGAGGGTGCCCCAGTTCGATCGCACCTTCTGGCCAGGCAGCGACTCTGCAGGTGGCGCTTGGCCGTTGTCGAGGCGGCCGAGCTCGAGCGGCGTGTCGCCCATCGGGACAGGCTCGCTCATGAAGCCCACCAGGACCTCCCAGCCCACGCGCGGGAGGAAGAACCCACCGCTGAGCGCGGGCTGCATCGGGCGCACCCAGGTGCTGGATTTGTCGTCGTCCGACGAGAGCCTGTCCCAGCGGAAACGAGCCTTGATCCGGCCGTGAGCATCGGTGTGGATCTCACCCCCGCTCGGCCCGGTGATGGTCATCGTTTGCAGGCCGCCGAGGCCCTGCGGTAGCTCGCGGGGAGGACGCACCGCGCGCGCTGCCGGCGCCGCGATGAAGTCGGCCTCGTAGCGGAGATCGCCTGTGGCCCCCGAGCCAACGTCCTTTCCGCGGTGACGGACCTCGAGGATCCGGAAGCGGCCATTCTGGTCCTCCCGCGCCGCCTCGGTGAGCTCGACGATGAAGCCCACCGCGACATGACGCGAGGTGGTGCGCGCGTGAATGCGGATCCCCTCGGCCTGCGCCTCTTCGAGGATGAGCTGGGCCCGGGCCTTTCCCTCGGCCGGGGTGCGATGACGGCCGGGATAAACGAAGCGCGGGAGTCGACTGCCACCGACCGAGACGCCCTGATCGACCGCCGGGTGATCGGGATCGTAGTCGGCGACCGCCACGCCATCGTGGGTGAGACGGTGGGTGAGCTGAACGTCGGTGACCGCCTCGTCGCCCGTGAGCCCGCCGCCTTGCTCGACGCGAAGCGCCGCGCCGCCGGGGAGATCCGCGCAGGCGCTGCCCTCGTCGCCGAACACCACCACGTCTTCCGACTCGCCGTGCTCGATCCAGATCGAGACCCCGTCCTCGGCGAGGATCCTGCGGACGAAGGCCAGAGTCGACTCGAACGCCTGGACGCATTGCAGGCGCGGCGCCGGCCGCTTGCCCACCCGGATATCGAGCGTGAGCGCGGCCTCCTTCAAGAGGGCCTCGGCGATGGATACCGAGTCTTTTTCGAGGAAGACCCGATGATCCGATCCGTCGGCCAGCGGCATGAGCCGGGGGACCACGGTGAGTGTGACTCCCTGCGTCGAGATCTCGATGGCGTCGACGATCCCGTGAAATCGCCGGGGATCTGCGCGCCTTTCGTCCTTGGCCGAGATCTCGAGAGTGGCCTTCTTGCCGAGGAGCTCGTCGGGATCGAGCGTGGCTTGCACGCCCGGCGCGAGGCGCGCGAGCACGCGGACCCACCCGTCGACGTGCGATCGCTCGAAGGCCTCGAACGATCGCACCGCGAGCTCGGGCGCGCCGTCGACGGTGAGCAGAAACGCGGCGGTCACCCTTGCACCTCGACCTTCTTGGTCTTCTTGACGATCGGCGCGTCGAGCTTCACGGTCGACGACGACTTCAACGCTCCGGCGAGCTTCATGGTGCTTCCCCCCGTGGCCGTGAGCACGGCCGCCTTGACCGAGATCGTCGCCCCCTCGAACACCACCTTGCCGCCTCCGTCGATCGACAGGACCCCTCCTGCCTGGATCGTGGTGCGCGCCCCGGCGGTGAAGGCCACGTCGGCGCCGGCGCTCTCGTTCGCCGCCGCCGCCGTGATCCGCTTGAGCCCGGTGGTGCTGTCGGCGTAGGCCAGCCCCGCGGTGAAGCTGCGGGCGCCGCCCAGGACCTCGGTGCGCGCGCCCGCCACCGATTGGTTGCTGCCGAGCCCGGCCGTGGTCGAGAGCGCCGCGCCGATGACCTGGGTGAAGGTGCCTTGAATGGTGGCGTTCGACTGGTTGCACCGGAGGGCGTAGAA
The DNA here is from genome assembly GCA_040006075.1 of Byssovorax sp. Lineage (GTDB taxonomy): Bacteria > Myxococcota_A > Polyangia > Polyangiales > Polyangiaceae > JANYGI01. The sequence goes on from JBDTXR010000469.1 coordinate 3,034, forward strand.
GCTGCCCACTTGCTCGATGTACGCGCCCTTGACCGTGAGCGAGTAGGTGCCGGTGACCCCGATCGACTCGTTTCCACCAATCGACTCGGCGCGTCCGCCCTTGACACCGATCCCGCCGTCGGCGCCGACGGTGACCTTCTGATTGCCACCCACCGAGGTGGTCTGCGACGCGTCGACCTTCAGCGACTGGCTCTTGGCGACGTCGTCCGAACGATTGGCCGCGACCTTGACGGTGTGCGATCCGCCAACCGAGACCGTGTGATCCCTGGGGGCGTGAATGAAGGCCTCTTCGCTGCCTCCGTCGTCGCCCATCCGGATCTCCTGGGTCGTGCCGTCGCTGGGCGAGGTGGCCGATTGCAATGTGCTGGTGGCCTTCTTCCCGGGCATTCCATAGGGCGGCGGCGCACCCCCGTTGTAGAATCGCCCGAGGACGAAGGGCCGATCCGGATCGCCGTTCTCGTAGATGACGGGGACCTCCCAGCCCACCCGCGGGAGCATCTGCGGCGTCATCAGGTTCATCTGGAGGGTGCGGACCCAGCGAGAGCTCTTGTCGTCGCGCACGCCGGATCGGTCCCAGAAGAAGCGGATCTTGATCCGCCCGAGATCGTCGACGTGGATCTCTTCGCCCCCGGGGCCGGTGACGACGGCGCTCTCGATCCCGTCGATCCGCGGCCGGATCTCCGGCGCCGCCGGCCGATAGGCCACGTCGGGGACGAAGGGAACCAGCGTGACCCGATTGCCGTACGGGGCGGCGCGACTGTCACTCTGCGAGGCCTGGCTGAGCTGGTGCTCGACCGCGGTGATCAGGAACTTTCCCGAGAAGCACTCGTCCGCGGCGCCGACGATGTCCACCACCCGACCCGCCCGGATCCGGGTGTTCGCCGTCTCGGCCGTGAGCATGCTGCGGTGGCGCGTGAGCTGCTCCAATCGCACCTTGGCCCGCGCCGTGGCCGCCTCGGGGATCACCAGGTTGGAGGGATACTCGAAGATCTCGAGCGCGCCCTTTCCGGCCTCGCCGTCGACGGGGACGGCGGGCCGCTGGACGTCGACGTCGCGGAGCGTGGCCCGGGTCGAGGTGATGGACCAGGTGCGCTGGAGGCCATGAAATGCGAACGAGCTGCCGCTCATCCCGCTCGCGTCCTGGAAGGGCACGGTGGGGCTGTCGCCCGCGATCCCCTCGTGCGAGCTCGATCCGTCGCCGAACACGAGCCTGGTGTCATCGCCGTCGCGATCGAACCAGTGATTGATGCCCTCGTCGGCGAGCAGGCGCGTGAGGAACGCCCAATCGCTCTCGGCGTACTGGACGGTGTAGGTGCGCTTGGCGTACTGGCCGCCGAGGCGCCATTTCACCTGCGAAGCGGGGATGCCGACGCGCTGGAGCAGGAGCGCGACAATCTCCTGCGTGGTCTTGTCCTGGAAGATCTCGTGGTTGACGCGGAGCGCGAGGCGCGCGGCAGGCGGCCCGAGGACGATTTGATAGCGATCCTCGCCGCGGAAATGCCCTCGATGCGAGGCCTCGAGCACCACCAGGTGAAAGTGGGTGACCTCCCCCGCCGCGTCGCCGACCGCGACGATGGCGTTCTGGTCGACGAGGCTGCCGGGATCGAGATCGGCGCTGTCGCTGAGCACCTCGAGGGTGAATTGACTGAGCTCGTTGATGGCCTCGCGCCCCTGGAGGCGGACGATCTTTGCGCCTTCGAGCCCGGTGAGGGAGAGCTGTGCTTGTTCGATCACGGGGGCTCCACGGCGGGGGGAAATACGAGGGGGGAGAGAGCGAGCCGGGGGAGAGGCGCAATCGGCGCCGACCACGCTTCGGCCGCCCGCGCCGCGATGGCCGGATCGAGGAGCCGATGCTGCCAGAGCCACGCGAGGCGGAGCTCGTCGCCGGCGGTGAGGCCGAGCCCGCGCGCGAGCTCGCCCGGATCGGCCGCCGCGAGGGCGTGGCGCTGGAACGTCATCCACGCTTCGATCTCGGCGTCGAGGGGCGCTGTCCGCCGGCCCCAGAGCGAGAGGGCGTGACTCAACAGCTCTTGATAGAGCGCGTCGGTCCCGGCGCCGTCGCGGGCGAGCTCGTCGGCGATGCGGTCGCTCCAGCGCTCCTCGACGCGGTCGAACACGCTCTCACGCAGGCCGAGCCAGGCGAGGACCGCGGGCAGCGGCAGGCCGTCGAGGCGCGACGCTTCGACGACCAGATAGGCCGCGAGCGAGACGCCCTCCACGGGCGCGCGCCAGGCCTCCGGGATCCGCAGAAGCGGCGGGATCGACAGGCGATCACGCGTCGACATCGAGCCTCACTTCGCGGAGCAAGGTCGCGCCGCGACCGAGGGGGAGCACCAGCCGGAAGGTGAGCTCGATCCGGGAGGCCTCCGGCTCGATCAGCGCAGTATCGAGGACCAGGGGCAACGACACCCGCGGCGCGTCGGTGCGGCGCACGTGGGCGACGAGGCGGAGATCGGGGACGGTGATCTGGAACAACCCCTCTTCGGAGAGGCCATGAACGGCCAGGAGATCCCCCGGCTGAAGGTGCCTGTCGAGCTGCAAGCCCGGGGGAGCGACCTGGTAGAACCGAGGATCGAAGTCGAGCGGAGGGAGCGGCATGCGCTCGGCCTGCCAAGCGGCGTCCGCGGTACCCATGAAATCCCGGCGCGGGGCCCACCACATGGCCACGGCGCCGAAGCCGACCGGGATCGAGGCGCGCGCGCCGAACGCGGGGTGGGCAGGATCCTCGATGCAGGGCGCGGGGGCGCCGTCGAGCTCGCTCCCCGACCGATGGACTCCCCGCCCGACCGGGTTGCGCCAGTCGACGACGGAGCCGTCGGCCGAGGTGCCGCCGTAGGCGCGCTCGTAGGTGATCGCGGCGCGCTCGAAGACGGCGCTCGGCCCGATCTTGAGGCCCAGCGCGCCCTGGTAGAACACGCGCTCTCCGTGGACGCGGAGCGCCATTTGCCGGCCCGGCGCGCGGACCGCGACATCGACGCTGGCGACGGGCCGCGACGAGACGGCGTGGCCCACCACGACGATGTCGGCGACCGGCTTCGCGCCGACCACGTCGCTCGGGTAACGAAGGCTGGACTCGCGCCCGGCCTCCACCGCCTCCGGATCGGTGGGGACGTCGCTCATTCGCACGGGGGTTTGCGGGTCGGCGAGGACGAGATTCGCCCCGGGGCCCCGCTTGAGGAAGGTGGCCTTGGCGAGCACGACGACCACGTCCGCCCCGCGCTGGTCGTGAAACGGCACGGCCAGAGCCGCGAACGAGGTGGCGTTGGCGAGCATTTCCCCGGGCGAGACACTATGGGGCAAGCGCTTTTGTGTCAACCCGCGAGCCGCACCCGGGTCTCTGAATTCCCGGTCCGGCGTCTTTCGATGCCCGGTCCCGCAGGTAAAGGATGACGAGCGGCCCCGCGGCGGAATAACGTGGCCGTCGATGGGATCGACCGGCAAGAGCAAGGGAAAGCACGACAAGGGCGGAGGCACCGGGCAGGCCCCGACGGCGCCCGGGAAGAGCGCGACGAGCGTGCCGGAGGCCGAGCCGCCGGGGCTCGTCCAGGCCGCGGTCGCCTCGCCGAAGATCGAGGAAAAGCCGCCCGAAAAGCCCGCATTGAAGGGCGCCGCGTGGGGCAACCCCATCGCGCGCTTCGAGGCGCGGTGGACCTGGTTCGAGTCGCGGCTGATCACCTTCGTGCTCCTGTCGCAGCTCGCGGCGCTGGTCGCGTGGGTGTTCCTGAACGGCCTGTCGGAGTCGGTCGGCCAGTCGGCCGGCGTCGTCTTCCGCGCGGTCATGGCCGCGGTCGCGCTCGGCTGCGGCACCTGGTTCGGGTTCCGCAAAATGATTCTCGAGCGTCGCCGCGCGCTCACGCTCCTGGCCGTGGGCCTCGGCCTCTCGCTCGCCCCCGCGTGGCGCGAGTTCGTCCTCGCCGCGGCGAGGCCCGGCGCCTCCGCCATGGCGCTGCGCCTCGCCCACCTCGACGCCGCCAGCGCCAGCTACTTCGACAACGTCAAGGGCTGGCTCCAGGAGGGCTCGACGCTGACGCTGATGGGCGGCCT
>JBDTXR010000470.1:0-7069 GCA_040006075.1 Byssovorax sp.
GAGCTCGACTGCACGCTGCTCTTCGACGAGTTCTACTCGCACTACGTCTACGGCCTGGGCGGCGAGGCGCCGATGGAGAGCGCCGCGCGCTACGTCGAGAACGTGGACACCGCGCCGGTGGTGCTCTTCGACGGGCTCACCAAGAACTGGCGCTACCCGGGCTGGCGCGTGACCTGGACCGTGGGCCCGCGCGAGGTCATCGACGCGGTCGCCAGCGCCGGCAGCTTCCTCGACGGCGGCGGCTCGAAGCCGATGCAGCGCGCGGCGATCCCGCTGCTCTCGATCGAGCACGCCCGCCAGGAAACCGCGGCGATTCAGGCCTCGTTCTCGCGCAAGCGCGACCTGATGATCGCCGGCCTGAAGCGGATCGGCGTCACCATCGACAGCGAGCCGCAGGGCACGTTCTACGTGTGGGGCTCGGTGGCCGACCTCCCCGCGGGGATCAACGACGGGCACGCGTTCTTCCGCGCGGCCCTCGATCACAAGGTGATCGTCGTCCCGGGGGAGTTCTTCGACGTCAACCCGGGCAAGCGTCGCGCGCACCGGGCCTCGCGCTTCCGCCACCACGTGCGCTTCTCGTTCGGCCCGAGCGAGGCGGTGCTCACGCGCGCGCTCGCCCGCCTCGAGGCCATGGTCAAGCTCCGGCGCTGACGCTCCACAACCAATCGACGATGGCGCCCTGCTCGACTATGCAGGGGCGCTCCACCCCCCGAGAGACGAGGCTGCCATGGGCAAGTTCACCGTGACCCACGAGATCAACACCACCGTCGAGGGCTTCTGGAAGCTCTTCTTCGACAAGGAGTTCAACGAGAAGCTCTACCTCGAAGGGCTGGGCTTTCCGGAGTACAAGACGCTCGAGCAGAACGACACCGACGCGCAGATCACCCGCAAGGTCCGCGGGACGCCGAAGATGAACATGCCCGGCCCCGTCGCCAAGCTGATGGGCTCGAACTTCTCCTACGTGGAAGACGGCACGTTCGACAAGGCGAGCAAGGTCTGGAAGTGGAAGCTCACCCCGAGCACGCTCGCCGACAAGATGACCAACACCGGCTCGGTGCGGGTCGAGGCCGTCGGCGACACCAGGGTCCGCCGCGTGGCCGATCTGCTCATCGAGGCGAAGATCTTCGGCCTCGGCGGCCTGATCGAGAGCTCGGCCGAGAAGCAGCTCCGCGACGGGTGGGACCAGAGCGCCGTGTTCATGAACAAGTACATCGCGGCCGCGAAGTAGCTCCCTTCTCATTCGGGCTCTCGGCCCCACGATGGGCGGGGCGGTTCGTCGCGCGGGAGGAGTGGATCATGGCGGCTCACCACGTGGTCATCGTCGGCGGCGGCTTCGGCGGGCTCTTCGCGGCTCGGCGGCTGGCCAGAGAAGACCTGCAGATCACGCTGCTCGATCGCAAGAACCACCACACGTTCCAGCCGCTGCTCTATCAAGTGGCCACCGCCGGGCTCAACCCGTCGGACATCGCGTTCCCCATCCGCAGCATCTTTCGCAAGAAAGAGAACGTCGAGGTCCTGCTCGGCAACGTGGCGGCGATCCACCCCGAGAGCCGCACGATCACGCTCGAGGACGGCGCGACGATCTCGTACGACACGCTGATCGTCGCCACGGGCGCGACCCACTCGTACTTCGGTCATCCCGAGTGGTCGGAGGTCGCGCCCGGGCTGAAGACCATCGAGGACGCGCTCGAGATCCGCAAGCGGATCTTCTTCGCGTTCGAGGCCGCCGAGCGCGAGCCGGATCTCACGCTGCGCGCGCCGTGGCTCACCTTCGTCGTCGTCGGCGGCGGCCCCACGGGCGTCGAGCTCGCCGGTACCCTCGGCGAGATTTCGCGGCAGACGCTCCGCCACGATTTCCGGCACATCGATCCCGCCGAGTCGCGCATTCTTCTGTTCGAAGGATCGCCGAACATCCTCGGCACGTACGTGCCCGAGCTGCGCGACAAAGCGAAGACCCAGCTCCAGCACCTCGGGGTCTCGGTGCAGACCGACGCCCGCGTCGTGGGCATCGATCCAGCCGGCGTCACCCTCGCGCCGGTCGACGGAAAGCCGGGCGAGCGCATCCCCGCGCGCACGGTGCTGTGGGCCGCCGGGGTGGCCGCGTCGCCGCTCGCGAAGACGCTCGGCGTCCCGCTCGATCGCGCCGGACGGGTGCTGGTCGAGCCCGATCTCACCGTGCCCGGCCACCCGGAGATCTACGTGATCGGCGACGTCGCGGCGGCGAAGCAGGGCGACGGCTTCGTCCCCGGCGTGGCTCCGGCGGCGCTCCAGGCGGCCAAGCACACCGCCGAGAACATCGTCCGCAGCCTGGCGGGGCAGCCGCGAACGCCGTTTCGCTACCACGACAAGGGATCGCTCGCGACCATCGGCCGGGCCTCGGGCATCGCCGACTTTGGCCGCCTCAAGCTCTCGGGTTTCCTCGCGTGGACCGCCTGGCTGCTGATCCACGTCTTCTTCCTGATCGGCTTCAGAAACCGCTTCCTGGTGATGTTCGAGTGGGCCATGTCCTACCTGACGTTCCAGCGTGGAGCGCGCCTGATCACCGGGAAGGTACCCATCGCCGAGCTGCCCGCGGCGTCGGTGCGATCGCCGACGTCGGCGACCCCACCGGCCGCCGTCGAGAAGGCGCCGCCGGCTCCGGCGCCCTGAGCGAGCCGACCGCGACTGAAACGGACGGTGGATCGCGGCGCGCTCGCGGGGGTACGCTGCGGCTCATGAGATCCCCGCTCACCCTCCTCGCGATCGTTGGAGCTGCAACGATGTTCGCCGGCGCCGCCTCGGCGCAGCAGCCCGGCGCGGCCGCCCCGCCGCAGACGGTGATCGTCGTGCAGCAGCCGGGGCAGCCGCCTCCCGGGTACGGGCAGCCGCCGCCGGGCTACGGGCAGCCGCCTCCGGGGTATGGGCAGGTGCCGCAGGGCTACGCGCCCGCGCCTCCCGGAACCTATTACGCGCCCGCGCCCGGCTACGCGGCGCCGTCGCTGGGCCCGAAGGTCATCGACTACGAAGAGGGCGACACCATCCCGGCGGGCTACCGCAAGGGGACGCGCATCCGCAAAGGCCTGGTCATCGGCGGCTCGGTCATGCTCGGCGTCGGCTACCTGATCACGATCATGACGGCGGGCATCGGCCAGGCGATCAACAACTTCGGCGAAACGGGGACGAAGGATTTCGGCCCGCTGCTCATCCCCGTGGTCGGCCCGTTCATCGGCATGTCGACGACGCACCCGTCGACCGGCGGCGTCTTCGGCCTCGCGTTCCTCGGCGTCGCGCAGACCGCGGGCCTTGGCATGCTCATCGGCGGGCTCGCCGCGCCGAAGACGGTGCTGCTGCGCAACGAGGTGGCCGGCGTGAAGTTCACGATCGCGCCGCAATTCGGCCCGAGCGGCGCCGGGATCGGCGCCGTCGGATCGTTCTAGCGGAAATGGATCAGCTCGCGGGGACGGGGGGCGGGGCTTCGTCGATCGATTTGACGGCGCGCTTGGCGCGCTTGCGGACGTCGACGTGGAGGGTGTCGTCGAAGTTGATCGCCGAGAAGGCGGCGCGGGCTTCGACGCGCTTGTCGAGGCCCGAGTAGGCCTCGGCCTCGTTCCAGCGGAGCTGCCAGTTGCGCTTGCCCATGTTGGTGATCTTCGCCGCGTCGGCGAGGATCTCCGCGTATTTCTGCTGCTTGCCGAGCTCGCTCCAGTACTCGGCGCGGAGCTCGTCGTCGTCGGGGGTGAGGTTGACGGCGCGGGCGAAGAGATCGAGCGCGTCGTCCATGCGGCCCATGGCGATGTAGGCGCGGCCGAGCGAGCGCCACACGCCGGCGACCGCCGGGTGCGCGTCGGCGAACGCCTGCAACGCCGGCGAGGCCTCGTGGATCTTCTTGATGTCGTTGGCGTCGGCGGGCCAGAAGCGGAACATCAGCGCCGAGAGATCGCCCGGATCGGCCTCGAGCGCGAGGTTGACGGCGGCGTGGCCTTCGTCGATTTGCCCCGCGGTGGAGAGGCATTTCGCCAGCTCGACCAGCGCGCCGGCCTTCATCGTCGGCGTGGCGTCCGCCGCGGCCTCGACCTTCGTGAGGTACGCGTGCGCGGCCTCCAGGGCCTCTTCGTTGCGGGTGAGGGCGCGGAGCGCGGCGATGCGGCCGAGCTCGGCGCGCTGCGGGCCGATGGCCCCGCCGTGGAGGGCGATCGCGCGCTCGGCGGCGGCGAGCGCGAGGGCGTGGCGGAGCTCGCGCTCGTGGTAGGCGAGCTGCTCTAGCAGGTAGCTCACGTCGCGCTTCTCGGCGTCCCACTGGCCGACGAGGTACTCGACCACGGAGTCGCTGCGCACGTAGGTGAGCGAGGCGGCGTCGCGCGGGTTCTCGTAGATCGCGGTGAGCACCCCGAGCTGGACCATGGCGTCCATGGCCTGCTGCGAGTCGGGCTTGGCCTCGAGCGCGAGGACCATCTCGTTCAGCGCCTCGTCCTTCTCTTTCAGGGCGATGTACACCTGCCCGAGCGCGATGTGGTACTCGGCGTCGCCCTCGAACGTCTTGCGGATGGCCTTGAACTGCTTGAGCGCGCCCGCGAAATCATGGGTGTTGGCCAGCGCCGACGCCAGGTTCAGCTTCGCGACGTGGTCCTCCGCGTCCATGCTGATCAGGCGCTTGAAGGCGACGATGGCTTTCGCGTAGTCGTTCTCGGCGACGGCCTGATTGGCCTTCTCCCACACCGGCGCTTTGTCGAGGAAGACCTCGAGCCCGCTGACGATGTTCGCGTTCTTCTTGCGCCAGGGACCGCTCTTGCCGGGCTCGGAGTTGTTGAGAAAATCCTTCGCCCATTTGCGGGCCTTGTCGATCGACAGGCCCTTCTCGGCGAGGCCTTCGAACTCGCTGATCGGTATCGCGATGTTCGCCGGGAGGCCCTGACGGCGGGCCATCTTCTCGTCCAGCGTCATCAGCTTCCATCCGCCTTCGTCGCTCATGAAAAGAACGGTAGCGGCGTGAGGCTCTCCAGATCAACCGGATGATCGTGGGGCTAGCCGAAGAAGAGCCAGATCAACAGGAACACCACGCAGAACGCCACGATCCCGAGGCCGGCGATCGCCAGCGGCGGCATCCCGAGCACGCCCGGCTTGAGCCTGGCGCGGAAGGCGCGATCGTCGAACGCGAGGGGCCGCGGGCCAGGATCCGCCGGCAAATTCGAGTATGAGACCGGCCCGGGGAGCAAGATCGGGGAGGGCGGCGGGAGCGCGAGCTGGGCCTGCGAGGGGCGCGGCGTGGAGCCCGCGGCGGCGCCGTCGTAGACCGGCGGGAGGAAGCTCGGGCGGCTCGGCGCGGGCGCTCCGTGCGCGGGCGTGGTCGAGCGGCTCGCGCTCGCGAGGTCGGGGAGGGGGCCCGTCGAGCCGCCGGGCTCGCCCTGGCCGCGCGGGATGGCGCGCTCGACGTTGCGCGCTTGCTCGAGGCGCTGCGCGGCCGCGGCGAGGCCCGAGGTGCCGAGGATCCGCACCGCGTCGGCGGCGATCAGCGCGGCCTCGGCGGCCATCTTGGCCATCGCGGCGCGGCGATCGGCGCGCATCGCCGCGGCGCGGGCCTCTTCGCTGCGGCGCACGGCCTCGATCGCCAGCCGATCGGCCTCGGCGATCAGCGCCTCTTCGGTGAGCGCCTTGGCGGGCATCTCGTTGCGATCGAGGACCTGGACGTCGTCGCTGGCCGAGAGGCGCGCCGTCGTCGCCGCGCGCGGCGGAGGCTCGCTCGGGTGCTGGTACGACGGCGAGGGCGGGGGCGTGTACGAGGGCGCCGCCGCGGGCGCATACGACGGCGCGGGCGGCGCATACGATCCGCGCCCCGCGTTCGGCGGGGGAGGCGGCAGCGCCTCGGGCAGCGTCGACGTCCGCTGACGGGTCTCGGCCTCGGTCGGCGGAGGCAGCGCGCGCGGCTGCGGGAGCGGCGCCGGGCTCGAGAACTGCGGGATGCCGGGGCTCGCCGGGATCGCCGGCGCGGTGGGCGCCGACGGCGCGCGGGGTGCCGGGCGCTGCGGAGGCGGCGGGATGCGACGCAGCGGCGAAGGGTGCCCGGTGCGCACCGGCTCGGTCGGGATCTCCTCCGACGAGTCGTCGTTCTGCATCTGCGGCAGCGGGTGATCGTCGCCGGTGCGCTTCACCGCGGTGATCCGCTGATCGCTGTCCTCGTCGACGATCAGCGGCGGCTCGATCAGGCCGCGGCCGGCGGTGGCGCGCCGGGCCGAGGCGCGGGCGTTGGCGCGCATGGCCTCGATCGACGCCGAGCCCTTCTGCACCAGCGTCGGGACCTCTTCGCCCTCGCCGTCGAGATCGTCCTTGGCGACGATCCTCGGCGCGCCGCCGAGCTGCGCTTGCCGCGCGATCCGCCACTCGGCGTCGGTGACGTCGGTCTCGTCGCTGTCCTCGTCGTCGAGGGTGGGCGTGCGCGCGCGCGGCTTGGCCTTGGGCACCGGCGCGCCGGGGATCCGCGCGCGGCCGCTCTCGGATCCGCGGGCGGCGTCGGTGTACGAGGGCACCGGCGCGCGCGGCGGGAGCTGCCTCCCGATCTTCGGCTTGGGCGCGAGCTCGCCGGCGATGGCGCGCTCGAACCAGCGCATCTGGCGCATGGCGTTGCGGCGCACGAAGCGGCCGAGCGCCTCCTCGTTGCCTTCCATGTAGCCGTGCACCGAGAGCCAGTTTTCCAGGCGATCGGCGATGAGCGCGGCGCTCTGGAACCGCGTCCCTGGATCCTTCTCGAGGCACTTGTTGACGATGGCGATGAGCTCGCGATCGATCTTCGGCCGGAGCTCGCGGAGATCGGCCGGGGGATCGCGCGCGGTGACCTGGACCATCTCGAAGTCGCTCTTGGCGAGCCACGGGCGCCGGCCGCCGAAGAGCTCGAAGAGCATGACCCCGAGCGAGAACAGATCGGCGCGCGCGTCGATCTCGTCGGCGCGCGCCTGCTCGGGCGCCATGTACGTGGGCTCGCCCTTCGACATGCCGGTGAGCGTCTTCGTGAGGCGCTGCTTGGCTTTTGCGAGGCCGAAATCGGCGATTTTCACGTCGCCCGTGAAGCTCACGAGCACGTTGCCGGGCGTGAGATCGC
>JBDTXR010000471.1:0-7054 GCA_040006075.1 Byssovorax sp.
CGGTGATTTTCGTCGAGCCGGGCGCGCGGCCAAGGCGGAGGAGGAGCCGTACGCACGTACGGTGACGACGACAACGCCGGCCCCGCGCCCGGATCGGCGAAAAGCACCAGGCTCCTAAGCGCGGCTCTGGAGCAGGGCTATCAGGGCTTCGGGATCGATCGGGCGGGAGAAGTGGTATCCCTGGCCGAAGTCGCAGCCCAGGGCGCGGAGCGCTTCCCACTGATCGGGGGACTCGATGCCTTCGGCGGTGGTGCGGAGGCCCATCGCGCCGCCGAAGCGGACGATGGCGCGGCTGAGCTCGGCGTCGCCGCCCTGCCCGACGATGCCGTCGATGAACGATTTGTGGATCTTGACGATGTCGACGTGGAGGCGGCGCAGGTACGCGAGCGACGAGTAGCCCGTCCCGAAATCGTCGATGGCCAGCTTCACGCCGTGGGCCTTGAGCGCCACGAGGACCGGCTCGCGCTCTTCGAGGGCGATGCTCTCGGTGATCTCCAGGATGAGCGAGCGCGGATCGATCTGGAAGTCGACGAGCGCGCGCTCGACGTCGGCGGTGATCCCCCCGTGCTGGAGCTGCCGCGGAGAGACGTTGACGCTCATTTTCAAGGGCCCCGGCGACGCGAGCTGGAAGCGGCGCGCGGCGGCGCACGCCTCGCGGAGCACCCAGCGGCCGAGCGGGACGATGAGGCCCGTCTCCTCGGCGAGCGGGATGAACACCACCGGCGGGATCACGCCGCGCTCGGGGTGACGCCAGCGGACCAGCGCCTCGGTCCCGACGATGGCGCCGGTCTCGATCGAGACGATCGGCTGGTAGTGAAGGAAAAACTCTTGACGATCGATCGCGCGGCGGAGGTCGAGGAGCAGCGACATCCGCTCGATCGCCGAGGCGTGCATGCGGTGCTGGAAGAGCTCGGGCCCGCCGCTCTGGCGCGCCTTGGCCGAGTACATCGCGAGATCGGCGTTGCGGAGGAGCTCGTCGGCTGTCTCTTCGCCGCGGACGCTGACGGCGATGCCGACGCTGGCGGAGGCGAAGACCTCGACCCCGGCGACCGAGTGCGGCGCCAGCAAGGCCTCGGCGATGCGCGCGGCGACCGTCGAGGCCGCCGCGGCGTCGCCTTCGAGGAGCACGCCGAACTCGTCGCCGCCGAGGCGCGCCGTGAGGCCGGCGTCGCCCACCGCGGCGGCGAGGCGACGCGCGACGCCGACGAGCACGCGATCGCCCGCGGCGTGACCGAGGCTGTCGTTGATCGGCTTGAAGCCGTCGAGATCGAGGAAGAGGATCGCCACCGGCGCCGCGCCGGAGGCGGCGCGCGCGAGGCCGCGCTCGAGCGTCTCGCGGAAGAGAAAGCGGTTGCCGAGATCGGTGAGCGGATCGTGGAGGGCGCGGTGCTCGATCGAGAGCAGGCTCGTCTCGAGGCGGCTGTTGGCCTCGGCCAGCTCGGCGGTGCGGGCGCGCACGCGGAGCTCGAGCGCCTCGTTGGCGGCGTGGAGCTCGCGCGTGAGGCGGCGGTTCTCGCGCACCACGCGCACCCGCGCGAGGGCGCGCGCGACGGCGCCGACCAGGGCCTCGTGATCGCCGCTCTTGGGCACGAAATCGAAGACGCCGGCGTGCACCGCGTAGAGCACCGTGTCGAGATCGCCGTCGCCGGTGAGCATCACGAAGGGGATGGTGTCGTCGACCGCGTGGAGGCGGCGCATGACCTCGAGGCCGTCGACGCCGGGCAAATGCAGATCGCACACGACGACGTGCGGAGCTCGCTCGCCCGCGACGCGGAGGGCCTGCTCACCGCTCGACGCGGCGAGCACCGCCCATCCGTTCACGGCGAGGGCCGTCGTCAGCGTCGCGACCGTCCGGTCGGAGTCGTCGACGACGAGGATGCGCTCCAGATCCCGCGCGGGCAGTGACGCTTCGTCGACGCTCATGCGTGGGGAAAAACGCGTCGTGGAGGAGGACCGTTCACTGCTCGCTTCTATCACGGCTGCGCAGCCGCGTCTCCGCGGCGGCACGGAACGGCCGCGCGCCACGGAGATCAGCGCGCGAGGCGCGACACGGGATCGCCGCGAAGACCCCGCCTGGCTCGAAGGTCGCCTCTCGTCTGGTAGCGCGTTGCCGGTCGGCGTACGCTCCTCCGCAATGATTTTCCTGCCCGGGCCGCTGCTCCCGATCGTCGTCGGGACCTGCTCGATCCTCGATCCCCGCGCCGCCCTCGCGTCGGCGAGCTCCACGCCGATCGCGCGCCGAACCCGCGGATCCAGGGCCGATTGATGGACGCCACGCCCTCGGGACTCATCGCGAACCGGTTCGAGATCGTGCGCGAGGTCGGGCGCGGCGCCGCCGGCATCGTCTACAAAGCCATCGACTCGATCTCCAAGGTCGACGTCGCGCTCAAGGTCATCGCCTCGACCGGCGCCGATCTCGTCGAGCAGGCCCGCTTCACCCGCGAGGGCCAGATGCTCTCCGAGCTCAACGATCCCGGGATCGTGCGCGTGGTGGCCTTCGGCGCGCTCGAGCTGACCTGCGTCGACGGGCAAGGACGGCGGCTCGAGGAGGGCTCGCCGTTCATCGCGATGGAGTGGCTCGACGGCGAGGATCTCCAGGCGCGCCAGAAGCGATCGCCCCTCGATCTGCGCTCCGCGCTCGAGGTGGGCCGGCAGGTCGCGAAGGCGCTCTCCGCCGCGCACGAGGCCGGGATCGTCCACCGCGACATCAAGCCCTCGAACATCTTCTTGCTCGATCCCGCGAGCGATTCGCCGACGTCCGGCGTGTTCGACGCCGGGACCGCCCCGCCCCGATCGGGCGCGGTCCCGCTGCGGATCAAGCTCGTCGACTTCGGCGTGGCGGCGTCGAACGACGTGAAGCTGACCCACACCGGCGCGGTGGTCGGGACGCCCGCGTACATGGCGCCGGAGCAGGCGCGCGGCGACGGCGGCGCCGACGTGCGCAGCGACATCTACTCGCTCGGCGCGACGCTGTTCGAGCTGATCGCCGGGCGCCCGCCCCACATCGGGCCGACCTCGATCGCCACGCTCGCGCGCCTGGTGACCACCCCGGCGCCGCGGCTGTCCGAGCTCTTGATGGATGTGCCGCCCGCGCTCGACGAGCTGATCCAGCGGATGCTGTCGTCGATCAAGGAAGACCGCCCCTCGTCGGCGCTCGAGGTCGCCGAAGCGCTGGAGATCCTCGGCAAAGACGCGCTCCCCGGCCTCTCGCGCGCCGCGCCCAAGACCGACGGCGTCTCGGCCGGGACGCGCCTCGTCACCACCCTGGTCGCGCTCCACGTGGCCACCGGCGAGGATCGCGCGCGCGAGATCGAGCAGCTCCGGCAGCAGGGCGCCGACGCGCTGCCGCTCGGCGGCGACTCGATCGTCGCCCACCTCGGGGCCCAGCGCGCCTACGGCGACGAGGCGGCGCGCGCGCTCGGCATGGGCCGGATGCTCACCGATCGCGGCGCCCACGTCGGCGTGGCCACGGGGCGCACCCGCGTCGAGGGGATGCGCTCGGCGGGGCAGGTCGTCGATCGGGCCTCGGCCCTGGCGCGCGAGGCCGGCGCGGGCCGCCTGCTCACCGACGGCACGACGATGGAGCTGGCGCGCGGGCGCTTCCAGTTCGAGATGCTCCCGCGCGGCGCCGCGGCAGTGGTGGGTGCCGCGAAAGGGCGACGCGACGCCGGGATGATGGCGCCCTTCGTCGGGCGCGAGGCCGAGTTCATCGCCACGCTCTCCGGCTACGATCGCTGCGTCGAGGATCGCACCCCGGTGGTGGTCAGCGTCTCGGGCCCGCCCGGGATCGGGAAGAGCCGCCTCGCGCGCGAGTTCGTGCGCCGGGTCTCGGAGCAGCCCACCCCGCAGCGGATGCTGCTGGTGCGGTGCGAGTCGTTCGGCAAGGCCCAGGCGCTCGGCGTCGCCGCCGACGCGCTCCGATCGCTGGTCGGCCTCCCCAAGGGCGCCTCGCTCGACGACGCCAGCGAGGCCGTCGCGCGCTCCGAGTTTCACCGCGACGACAGCGGCCTCCTCGCGCGCCTGCTCGCGAACCAGCCCTTTCCGCAGGGGATCGAGCCCCGCGGCGCCCGCGACTCGCTCTACGTCTCGATGACCGAGCTGGTGCTGGGCGCGGCCCGCACCGAGCCGTGCGTGCTGCTGATCGAGGACGCCCAGTGGGCCGATCCCGAGTCGACGGCGTGGGTCGATCACTTGCTCGGGCGCGCCGCCGGGCGCCCGCTCTTCGCGATGCTGATGATGCGGCCCTCGTTCTGGCGCAACCAGGGGCAGCGCTTCGCGGGCCGCGATCACGTGCGCGTCGAGCTCCGCCCGATCGCCCGCAAGGCCACGCGGGAGATCGCCCGCGCGGTGCTCGGGCCCGCCGCCACCGAGGCCATGCTCGATCAGGTCGCGCAGCAGTCGGCGGGCTCGCCGATGTTCGCCGAAGAGCTCTCTCGGGTAATCGCGTCAGGCAAGGATGTCGCCAAAGCGCCGACGATCGAGGCCGCGATCCAGGTCAGCCTCGACGCGCTCGACGACGCCAGCCGCGACGCGGTGCTCCGCGCCAGCGTCTTCGGCCTCTCGGTCTGGGACGCGGGCGTCGCCGCCCTCGGCGTGGGCGAGCCCGAGGTCGCGCTCCGCCGGCTCGTCAGCGCCGAGCTCCTGGTCGAGAACGCGCGCTCGCGCTTCGCCGGGACGCGCGAGTTCCTCTTCAAGCACGCCCTGGTGCGCGAGGTCGCGTACGCCTCGGCGGGCGAAGATCTCAAGGCCAACCTCCACGCGTCGGCCGCGCGCTGGCTGGCGTCGATGGGCGAAGACGCGGCCAACGTCGCCCAGCACTTCGACCTCGGCAAGCGCCACGAAGAAGCGGCGGTGCACTGGGAGGCCGCCGCCCGACGCGCGCTCGCCACCAACTCGCTCCGCGAGGCGGTGACCATGGCCGATCGCGCGCTCACCTTCGCGCCCGACAAGACCACGGCGTTCGCGCGCGCCGTGCTGCTCGAGGACGCGTACAGCCGCCTCGATCCGCGCGCCAGCGATCGGGACTCGGCCATCCGCGCGATGAGCGACAACACCTTCGACGAGGCGAGCGAGCTGAAGACGGCCGGCGCCCGCGCCCGCTACGACGACGCGTGCGCCTCGGGGAGCGAGATCGAGGAGCGGCTCACCCAGGTGCGCGAGCGCGCGCGGGTGATCGATCTCGTCGAGGAAGAGGCTCGCTGCTCCGGCACGCTCGCGTCGCGCTACGCCTTCGCCGGACAGCTCGCGATGGCCGAGAAAGAGGCCGCGCATTTGCTCGATCTCGCCGAGCGACGCGAGATCGTCTGGGCCGCCGTCGACGCGTGGCAGGTGCTCGCGGTCGTGCACCAGGCCCGCGGCGAGCTCGCCTCCGCGCTCGACGCGCGCCGCTCGGCCGCGCGCGCCGCCAGCGCCGCCGGCCTGCAAGAGCGTCAGGCGATGCTGACGATGAACGTCGGCTTCGCCCTCACCACCATCGGCGCGTGGGAAGAGGCGCTGTCCGAGGTCGAGGCCGGGCTCGCCAAGGCCCAGTCCATCGGCAGCCTCGGCGCCGTGCGCCACGGGCAGATGATCCTGCTCTGCTGGGCCGCCACCTACGGCGCCAACGCCAAGCTCGACGCCATCCTGACCGAGCCGCGCGCCAGCGCCGACGAGGCCGCGAGCGGGCTCTGGGTCGTGCGCGATCGGGTCACGCTAGGCATCCTGTTCTACCGCGGCTGCGAGCTGCTCCGCGGCGAGTCCACCTCGCTCCCGCGCGCGCGCTCGCTCCTGAAGACGGCGGCCGAGGCCTACCGATCGACCGAGAACCGCGACGTGCTCCCGGTGGCCCTCGGCTTCTGGGCCGAGGCCGAGCGCCGCTCCGGCAACGCCGAGGAGGCCGTCGAGATCGCGCGCGAGGCCGGCGCCCTCGTCGAGGCCGGAGCGCCGAGCCTGCTCAACGAGGCGGTGATCTACCTCGCGCTCCACGACGCCTACGTCGACGTCGGCGATCTCGCCGGCGCTCGCAACGCGATGGAGCGCGGCATCGCCCCGCTCCTACGCCGCCTCAAGGGCCTGGAGGGCACGCCCTACGCGCGCTCGTTCCTGCTCGGACTCCCGCACAACTCGGCGCTGCTCGCGGCCGCCGAGGCCTACGGCTGCGTCCCGCCGGAGATCGAGCTCATCCTCGCCGTACCCGGCATTTGAAGCTCTTTCGACGGTTGGTGTCGCGTTGACACCAACCTCGGTGCGCTACGCGCCCGGCTTCACATCCAGGTACCGGAGCACCAGCCGCGACAGCTCCTCGACCAGCATCGCGTCTTCCACGGCCACGTCGGCGAGCCCGCTGGCGTCGAAGGCGTTGCGCTGCTCCAGCGTCGCGGTGACGGCGCGCAGGCTCATGTCGATCGCGCGCTCGGGGAACGGGTGACGGATGGTCGCTCGCCGCTCCATCAGCAAGGCGCGGAAGAGCCGGCCGATCACCGCGGCGGTGCGCGCGCGTCGCTCGGCGAACCCCGGCTCCCACGCCAGGGTGGTCGTGAACGCCAGCATCATCGATCGGCGATCGCGGAAGATGGTGACCACGAAGCCGACGAAGGCGCGCACCAGATCCGCCGTCGCGACGCCGCGCCAGCGCGCCGGATCGAGCGCGGCCTCGGCGGTGGCCACCGACTGCTCGCACACGCGCTCGTGGAGCGTGGAGAGCAGCGCGGCCTTGGTCGGGAACCGCGCGTAAAAGCTCCCGACCGAGGACTGCGCGGCCTGCACCACCGTGGGGATCGTCACCGCGTCGATGCCGCGCGAGCGGATGATCTCCTCGGTCGCGTCGAGCAGCCGCTCCAGCGTCTTCCGGCTCCGGTCCTGCTGCGGGCGATGGATCCAGGTGAGCGGCGCGGCTTCGGGCTCGCCCGACGCCGCGCGAGCCTCGGCGCGCATCAGTACCCGACCAGCCCCTTGAGCCGGAAATAGAAGGGCATCTTGCTGCTGTCGGTCTTGCGCTTGATCGGCCCGTCCATGAGCGGGAGGTACGAGACGCAGCGCTCGCTCGCGTCGCCGGTGAGCGTGGCGAGCGCGGTGC
>JBDTXR010000472.1:0-7049 GCA_040006075.1 Byssovorax sp.
CCAAGACCACCCTCGGCGACCCGGTCGATCACATCACCGAAGAGGCCTTCACGGCGCGGATCAAGGTGAGCGAGGCCGAGACGACGTCGAAGCACGGCAAGCCCGTTCGCTACAAGCTCGAGGTCCGCGGCAAAGAGGTCGTCCTCCTCGCTGTGCCCCTCGTTTGAGATCGCGATCCACCCCGTCTTTCGACGGGTAAGATCGCCGGGCAACCACGGAGAGCAAGGAGCCCCGCGCGTGGCCCGCAAAGTCCCTCCCCCGGATTTTCGCTACGTCTCCCTCGTCCCCGGTCCCACGTCCGCGGCGGTGACCCTCGCCGCGGGCACGGTCGGCCTCGGCGCCGTCGCCGCCACCCTCCACCGCATCGGACATCACCCCATCGCGCTCGGCCTCGCGCTCGGCCTCGCCGGCGCGATGTCGGCCGCGCTGATGCTCGCGCGCGGTCCGCGCGGCACCCTCGGCGCGCGTCAGGTGGCGATGGTGATCGTCCCGTGGGGCGTCGTCGTCGAGCCCGAGACCGCGCCGCGGATCCTTCGCTGGCCGGCGATCCGCAAGATCAGCGTCCTCGTGTCGCACGTGATGGAGGGCGGCACGCCGTCGGTCGTCTCGAGCACCGTGGTGGTCACGACCGATCGCGACGTGCTCTCCGGCCGCACCCACGGCCCGGTCGGCCTCGAGCGCTTGACGGCCAACCTCGACGCCTACGCCGAGGAGGCCGCGCGCCTCGTCGCGGGGGATCTCGCGGGCGACGTGATCTGCGGCGACGGCGCGATCGAGCCGGTGATCACCGAGCTGTTGCGCCGCGCCGAGGAGCTCTGCTCCACCTCGCAGGGCGCCGCCGAGCTCGGCCTTCCGCCCGGCCACTACCGATCGTTCTCCTCGCGCGTCGCCGCCCCCGAAACGATCACGCTGCTCCGCGCCGCGCTCGAATGCCATGAATCTCCGGCCGATCCGCGCCCGCTCGCCGCCCTCGTCGCCGGCATGCTCGGCGCGCGCGAGCTCTTGCCCGAGCTGCTGGCCCTCGCGGTCTCGCCGCACCCGATCGCCGCCGCCGCCGCGAAGGCCGCCGCGCTCCGCCTCGGCGCCGCCCAGAGCCGCGCCGGATCCATCGACGAGGTCGCGGCGTTCCTCGCCGAGGAAGATCGCGAAAAGCTCGAACGTTGGACGGAGAGCGCCGGCTGATCCGCGGATTTTTGCGACCTTCGCCCTCGACCTGCTACGCCTCGTGGGGCGACCAATCCGCGCCAACGTCTCTTTTTCCCCGGGCTGATGCGACGAACCCTCCCCCTCTTCAGCGCGGCGATCGTGGCCTTGAGCGGCTGCGCAGAGCATCGCATCGCCGGCCCGCCGCCCGCCGAGAGCACGTCGCGCGCGTTTCCAGGGCTCGAAGCGCCGGCCCCCGCCGACCCGTCGCTGCTCCCCGGCGCGGGCCCCGAGGCCGCGGCGTCCTGCGCGATCCTACCGGCGCCCGCCGAGATGACGTGGATCGAAGCGGTGAGGCTCGAGCGCTGGAGCGACGCCGCGACGCGCATCGACGCGCTCCCCGAGGCCGATCGCCTCAAGCCCGAGATGCGCTACGTCCGGGCCCGCGCGGCCATCGGCGCCGGCGACGCCGCGCGCGCGATCCCCTTGCTCTCGGGCCTCGAACCCGCGCTCCCGCTCCTCGTGGACGACATCACCCGCTGGCGCGCCGAGGCCCAGATCGTGGTCGGCCCGTACGCCGAGGGCGCGGCGTACTTCGCGAAATCCACCCGGCCGCGCGATCTCTCGAAGGCCGCGATCGGCTACGACAAGGCCGGTCAGATCGCCGACGCGCGGCGCTACGCCGATCTGGCAGTAGCGGCTGCCGCGAAATCGAAGAGCGAGCGCGAAGAGGCCCGAGCGAGGATGGTGCGCGGCCAGATCCTCAAGGCGCGCTTCGGCGACGCGGCGGCCGATCCGGACTTTCGCTGGGTGGCGATCCACGCGCCGACCTCGCCCGACGGGCGCGCCGCGGCGGCCGCGCTCGCGCACATGAAGCGGCCCCTCGTGCCCGAGGAGCAGGCGCGGGCCCTCGCCGCGCGCGCCGCTCCGGGCGGCACCGAAGCGACGGTCGAGATCGAGCGCGCGCCGAAAACGCCCGCCGCGCCGAAGCTGGACGCTACCCATCAGCGGGCGATGAACCTCTTCAAGTCGCGCGACTACGCCGAGGCGGCAAAGGCCTTTCAGCTCGCGGCAAAGGGCCCTGGCAAGGCCGGTCACGAGGCCGAAGACTGGTTCTTCGCTGCGCGCTCGCTCGCCCGCTCGCAGCAAGACGACGACGCGATCAAGACCTATCTCACCGTCGCGACCCGCTACGGAAGGACGAGCTGGGGGGAGAAGGCCCAGTATCAGGCGTCGCGCCTCTACCTGCAAAACGGCCGCGTCAAAGAGGCCGCCAAGGCCTACGCCGCCTACCTCGCGACCTACAAGAAGGGCCCTTCGCGGGGCGACGCGGAGTACGAGCTCGCCCTCGCGCAGCTCTCGTCGGGCGACGCCGCCGAGGCGCGAAAGAGCCTCTCGGAGCAGGCCCACCGGGCCTCGGGCGACGACGCGGCCAAGCTCCACGAGCTCGAGGGCGTGGCCGCGCTCCGCGCCGGCGATCCGCCCGCCGCGACCGCGATCTGGACCGAGATCGCGCGCAACGCCCCCTTCTCCTGGGCCGCGCTGACGTCCCGCGCCCGCCTCGCCTCCGTGGGCGCGCCAATCCCACCGCTGATCGAGCCGGCGCTCTCGGGCGGGGCAGGGCGGCTCACCCCCAAGCTCCCTCCGGCGCCGCTGCTCCTCGCCTCGATTGGCCTCGACGGCGACGCCGAGACCCGGCTCCTCGCCGGCGAGCGCGAGGCCGCGGCGCCCTACGCAGGCCGCGAAGGAGAGGCCCTGTGCGATCTCTACGGCCAGCTCTCGCGCGCCAAGCGTCGGTATCGCGTCGGCGTCAACCTCGTCAGCGCCGAGTACCTGAAGCGCGCCCCCTCGGAGTCGGATCGCTGGACGTGGGACTGCCTCTTTCCGCGCCCGTTCGCCGCCGGCGTCCGGCCGCTCGAGAGCGAGCATGGTTTACCGCCGGGCCTGCTCCACGCGCTGATGCGCCAGGAGAGCGCCTTCGATCCCTCCATCGTCTCACCCGCCAGCGCCGTCGGCCTGATGCAGCTCATGCCCTCCACGGCCAAGCAGGCGGCCGGGGAGATGGCGATTGACTACGATCCCGACCGCCTCACCAGCCCGGACTTCAACCTCCGCGTCGGCGCCTTCTACCTGAACAAGCTCTTCAAGATGTTCCAGAGCCAGGTGGTCCTGGCCTCGGCCGCCTACAACGCCGGCCCCAAGGCCGTCTCGCACTGGGTGGTCGCCGGCGCCGACAACGACGTCGATCTCTGGGTCGCGCGCATCCCCTACGACGAGACCCGCATCTACGTGGCCCGCGTCTCGCAGAACCTGGCCCGCTATCAGTGGCTCTCGGGCGGCGAGGCCGCCGTCACGCCGCTGCCACTCACGCTCCCGAGCGACGTGAAGGCCAGCGCCGACGCCTACTGAATCAGAGCGTCTCCCGCCCGGTCACTTCCGCTTCGGCGCGGATTCCGCGGCAGGGTCGAATGTCACGTAATGGACTGGCAACGACGGATCGAGCGAGTAGCCGTCGCCGTCCTTCTTCAGCCAGGGCTTGAAGCCGATCTTGCGCATCTGGTTGAACGCCACGTAGATGCGGTTGGAGGCCGCCTCGGGCAGGATGCGCTCGCCCGGCCAGCCGGCCTCTTGCAGCTCGGCGAGCGAGAGGCCCCGACCGGGGACGAGGCGCTGCTGCTCGACCAGCTTCACCAGGATCCGGCGCACCGCGTGGCGCTCGCGGAGATCTTGCCACGCGCCGCCGGGCGGCCGGCACCAGCGGGCCTCGGGGGCGAAGAGCAGCTCGTGATCGGCGCGCACGGTGTCGTCGCCGAGGGCCGTGAGGCTGCGCTCGAGGAGGCGGAGGCAGAGGCGGATGTCGTCGGATCGATCGGCGAGCGAAGGCGATCCTTCGCGGGCGTGGGCGACGCGGGCGCGGGCCTGCGAAAGCGGCTCCCGGGCGTCGTCGGGGCGGGGGCCGAGCCGCGCCGAGCGGGCGATCGCCAGATCGAGGAAGCCGCGCGAGAGCTGCGCGAGCTCGGTGCTGAGCTCGTCGCCGAGGTGCACCAGCAGGCGCTCGGCGCGATCGAGGGCGCGCCGCGACTCGTCGACGGCGTCGAGCGACGCCAGCACCGCGCCGAGGCGGCTCCGCGCGATGGCCTCGGACCTTCGATCGCCGACCTCTTGCAAGAGCGCCGTCGCCCGATCGTGGCAGGCGCGGGCCTCGCCGAGGCGGCCCTCTTCCTGGTGCAGTGATCCAAGGTTGCCCAGCGTCAACGCCACGAGACGAAGGTCGCCAACCTCTTCGAGGATCGCCGCGGCGTGCTCGTAGCGGCGCCGCGCCCGCGCCGGCGCGCCGCGCTCTTGCTCGAGCAGGCCGGCGTTGTTCGAGAACACGCCCTCGAGGCGGCCGTCGCCGATCGCGGCGACGATCGACAGCGCCTGCTCGTAGTGGCGCATCGCTTCGTCGAAGCGCCGCTCGTCGTGGTGGAGCGCGCCGAGGTTGCCGAGCACGCGGCCCTCGGCCCGGCGCGCGCCCGCGGCGCGGTGGAGCGCGAGGGCCTCTTCGTAGAAGGCCCGCGCGTGATCCATCGCCCGGCGGCGGTGGTGGTGCACGCCGAGGTCGGTGACGATCTCCGCGAGCGCCGCCGCCGCGCCGAGCTCCGACGCCTGCGCCCGCGCTTGCTCGAGATCGAGCAGGCCGGCCTCGTCGAGCCCGCGCACCTGGCGGACGCGACCGCGCGCCGCGAGCGCCCGCGCTTGCAACAGGGGATCGGCTGACGTCGCGTCGGCGGCGGCGAGCGCGCGATCGAGGAGCTCGAGCTGCGCGCCGAACGGCCCGCGCGTCGACAGCACCGGATCGATCACCAGCAGCGCCCGCAGCGCGCGCTCGGCGCCCTCGCGGCCGCGCTCTGGATCGTCGAGAGCGCCCTCGGCGACGGCGAGCAGGTTCTCGAGATCGTCGGCGATGCGGTTGAGCGCGTCGAGCGATCCCGCGCGGTCGAACTCGCTCGCGAGGGCCTCGCCCGCGGCGAGGAAATGCGCGGCGTGGCGGCCGAGCGTCGCGTCGCGATCGCGGGGCTCGGAGAGCTTCTCGGCGGCGAGCTCGCGCACGCCTTCGTAGAGCGAGAAGCGCACGCCGTTCGCGCCGGGGACCGCGCGGAGCAGCGATTTGTCGCGCAGCGACTGGATCCAGTCCAGGGCCCGCGCTGGATCGCCCAGGACCGCGCCCGCGGCCTCGATCGAGAAGCCACCGCGGAACACCGAGCAGCGCGCGAGGGCGGTGCGCTCCGCCTCGTCGAGGAGATCCCACGACCACTCGATCGCGCCGCGGAGCGTGGCCTGCCGCGCCGGGACGCCGCGCAGTCCGCCCGCGAGCAGATCGAGCCGGCTCTGCAGGCGCCCCAGCATCCCGCTCACGCCGAGCACGTCGGCGCGGGCCGCCGCGAGCTCGATCGCCAGCGGGATCCCTTCGAGCTTGCGCACCAGCGAGGCCACCGCAGCGGCGTCGTCGCGCGCCGCCGCGGACGCGGGCCGCTGCGCCAGGACGCGATCGACGAAGAGATCCACGGCCTCCGAAGCCTGATCGGGATCGTCGGCCGAGGGCAGGCTCAGCGGCGCGAGCTCGTAGCTCACCTCGCCGGCGAGGCGCGTGCGCTCGCGCGAGGTGATCAGAAAGCGGACCTCGGGGGCCATCCGCACCCAGCGATCGAGGGCCGGCGTGGCCTCGGCGATCACCTGCTCCAGGTTGTCGGCGACGAAGAGCGAGGGCCCCTGCGCCGCGAGGATCCGGCCGATCCGCTCGACGATCGCGGCGTCCCGTTTCCCGGCAGCCACGGGTGCCTCCAAAGCGCGCGAGACCGCGCCGCACACCGCCGTGAGATCGCGCGAGGACGCCAGCTCGCAGAGCCACACCCCCTCGGTCGGGTGCGCCTCCGCCCAGGCGACGGCGACCTCGAGCGCCAGGCGCGTCTTGCCCATGCCGGCCGGGCCCCAGAGCGTGACCAGGCGACTCCCGCGCTCGAGCAGCCCTCGAATCGCGTCGAGATCGGCGCGACGACCGATGAACCGCGACGCGGGCGGCTCCAGGTTTCTCCGTCGTCGCCGGACCGCCTCGACCATCGCGGGGAGCTTCGATCGGCGCGCAGGCGATGTCCACCCGGCGACGAGAATCAGCGCGGCGAAGCGCGTTTACTGGAGCGACGCGATCGAGAGCGGCACGACGAAGAGGTCTTTGCGGATCCCATCGACGTTGACCCGCACCGCGATTCCACCACTGCTGATGTCGCCGGGGAGGATCGGGATCACCTGAGCGAACTTCGCACCGTCACTACCGCACCACGCGCCTTGCACCCTGGGCGCGCCCCCGCCCGGCGCGTCGAGCACGACGGCGCCGGTGCGACACCCGCTGTCGACGACGCCATAGAGCCCCTCGGCCGTGCCGAAGCCGGCCGCGTGACCCTCGAAGGCCAGGGCCGGACCGTCGGGGGGAATGATCCGGCCCGAGTGACCGCCGGGGTCGCTGACCACGCGCCAGCCGTCTTTCTCGAGCGAGACGGCGCCGCTCGCGTCGTCGGGCCCCGAGAGCCACCGGGTCATCGTGCTGTAGGTCGTCGCCCCACCGCAGACGTAGAACGTGACCTTCTCGCCGTCCGAAACGCGGCCGATGACCGCGTCGGTTCCGAGGACGGTACCGACCGCAATGTCGTCGCTCGCCTCGCTGGTCGCGCAGCCCGCGAGGAGAGCCGAGAAGGCGAGGGCGACCGCGAGCGGCGGGGTTCGAGTGATCATGTTGGTTCCTGATTGGTACGACGAAAGCCGGCGATTGGCGCCTTAAACGATCCTTAAGGTTCGAACCGCAGGGGGGGCGCGAAGGTCCACCCGAAGACGCCCGGCGTGCGCGCGCGCGATCGCCCGAGCTGGTCGCC
>JBDTXR010000473.1:0-7040 GCA_040006075.1 Byssovorax sp.
CAGTCGCGCTTGGCGAAGCTCACCGTCGCGCCGTCCTCGAGCCGACCGCTGCCCTGCACGCAGAGGCGATCGTGAAAATCCGTGGTGACGTGGGTGATCGGCACGCACGCCGCGTCGTAGATCGTCGCGCTCTTGTCGCCCGCGCCCTCGCGCGGAAAGTCGTAGTAGGTGTTGCGGTAGAGGTCGCTCTGGGCGCTGCCGGCGCGGATGTCGGCGGGCGCGCCGTCGCCGGGATCGCGCAGGCGATCCGGCATCTCGTCGAGGTCGTCGCCGACGATGGCGCGGTCGGGGATCGGCACGCGATCTTCGAGCGAGGGGCGCGCGGCCTCGGCGGAATCGAAGCTTTTCCAGTCTCCTGCAGCCGACGGCGGCCCCTCGTCGGGCAGCTCGCTGACCCACTTTTGCCCGCTCGACGCGGCGCAGCCGGCGACGAGGAGGAAGAAGAGACCAGGCAGCGCCGCGCGATCGATCCGCATCGCGGCGACGATACCCGAAGCGCGCGCGGGATCCTAAAAGGCGCCGCGATGCTTGATCAGCTCTTGCACCACGATCGCTGCGACGTCGACGCGGCCCCACATCGTGCTCGGCTGCCCGGCCTTGCCGATGGCCACGACCACCGGCGCCGCCTCGGCCGGAGCGGATTTGCCGGCGCGCACCGCGAGGATCCGCAGCGGATCGATCACCAGGGCGAACGAGGCGTCGGCCCCGAGCGGCGCCGTGGCGGCCTTGATCGCGGCGTTCGATCCGAAGCTCGCGTCGCCGGGTCCCTTCACCAGCGCGCGCAGCGCCTCCTTCGGATCGTAGCCCGCGGCGCCGAACAGGGTGGCGCTGGAGATCTGGTAGAGCAGATCGATCGAGGTCGGCGTCCCGTCGACCGCGGGGCTCGCGCCCTTGGTTTTGTCGAGCAACGGGGCCTTCGGATCCTTCGCGGCGGTCTTCGCGTCCTTGGCCTGCACGCGCTCGAAGCGCACCCGCGTAACCTCGCCGGGCAGGTTCTCGACCACCGCCTTGTTGGTGGTCACGTCGAGCGCGGACTCCTTGAGCTGGGCCTTCACGCTCGCGAGCTTGGTCAGCGCGATGAGCTGCTTCAGCGCCTTGGCCATCTGGCCTTCGTCGACGAGCGGCGCGCGGACCATGGCGTTGGGGCCGGTGGCGTCGAGGCTCATCCCGAGCGCCACCCAGTCGCCGCGGGCGCTGTCCTCGGCGCGTAACGCCGCGAGGATCGCCTCCTTGTCTTCGGGCTTGGCGTCGGGGCCGAGGCGAGCGGACAGGGCGTCGGCCTGCTTGGGGATCGACGCGGCGCGCACCGCGGCGGGCTCGCGCCAGAGCACGCCGAGGAGCGCGCTCTGCGGCAAATCGAGGATCGGCGCGACGTCGCCCACGGCCATCTCCTCGAGCGCCTTGGTCGCGGCGCCGCCGCCCGGCTTCGGCGTCATCGTCATCCGCGCGTGCACCGCGGTGTCGCCGAGATCGATCGTGAAGCGCGCCTGCTTGCTGTCGGCGAGCACGCCGAGGAGCATCTCGACCGTGCTCGAAACGGGCAAGAGCACCGGCGCGCCGAGCTGATCGAGCCCCTTGCGGGTGGTGTCCCACGAGCGCTGCGCCTCGGCGAGCACCGGGCCCGAGAGCGCGGCCTCGGGCACCTCGATCGCCACGTCTTCCTTCGGCGCGGGGCGCGACGCGAGCGTGCGCGCGACGTACGGCCCGACCGCGGCGAGGTCGGCCGGGTTGAGCGCGATCAGCAGGTAGTTGCCGAGGACGCCCATCGCCACGGGCGGCGTGGCGCCGGGCGTGTCGGACTTCGTGGTGAGCACCGTGATCCGCGAGGCCTCGTCGAGCTTGCCCACGAAGCGCGCGTCGGGCCCCTTGGTGAGCTGATCGACGAAGCGGCCGCCGGCCTTCACGTGGATCCCGATCGCGGCCTGCGCCGGCGTGGCGGCCTTCTTCAGCGACGCGCCGATCACCGGGACGGCGCCGTCGATCTCCGCCGCGACCGTCACCGGCAGCTTCAGCAGCGTGGCCGCGAGCGCGCCGAAGCTCTGCGGGAAGAACGCGGCGGGCCCGCCCACCAGCGCCCGCGCCTTGGTCCACGTCGCGTCGGGCGCGGGCACGAAGAGATCGGCCAGGTGGCCCTCGGGCGCGGGGACGGGCGAGAGATCTTCCACGGCCGCCGCGACCTCTTGCGGGGCCTGGGGTGCGCACCCGCCGAGGCCGAGCGACGCGCCGAGGAGGACCGGGACGACGAGGCCAAATGTCGCGCGGAGGAGGCCGGAACGCAGGGATTTGCTCATCGTGGAGCGCACCGTAGTACGTCGCGACGTGCGCTCAAAGGAGCGATTTGCCCGGCGATCAGGGGAAGAACGCCTTGGCGCAACACCCCTTCACGATATCGCACGACAGCCCCATGCCCTGCGGCTGAGGACACTTGTCGACGGGCTTACCGTCCTTGATGCAGAGGCAGAAGTCCGTGGCGTTCCCGGGCGTGCACTGCACCTCGAGCGTGGAGCCGTTGCAGTCCGTCTGGCAATCGCAGCTCCCGTCGTTGGAGACACTGCAGCTCATGGGGTTGCCGCCGCAGGTGCTCTGCGTGATGCACGACTGGTAGGACTGGACGAGGCCGTCGCAGCTCTTGGGGTTGCAGCTCGGATCCTGGTTGACGAGGTAACATTGAGTCACGGCGTCGAGCTTCGACGTGCACATCCCGGCCTGCGCGTAGGCTTGCTGGCAATCGTTCAGGCACGTGGAGACGTCGCAGCCCTTCGCCTGCTGGTTGCCGCAGACCTGCTGGCAGAGGCTCATTCCGCCGGTGGTGACGGCGCTCACCTCGCCGACGGGGCTCACGTCGCCGGTGGAGTTGATGAATCCCCCGTTGCCGGTGTCGCCCACGCTGGTGCCGCCCGCGCCGCCGGACCCGGTCGCGCCGGTGGACTCGACGACGACCTTGCCTCCGCAGGCAGCAGCAACGAGAAGCAACGAGCCCATGAATCCAGCCGCGAGGTGACGCATCCCAGAAGCCTACCCGGGCGCCCGTCCAAACGCGAGATGCTGCGGCACGGGTCGTGCTCGGATGGCCCGCCACCAGGGCGACGACGTTAATTTCTGCACGACGGGAACTGCACCGATGGACCTCACCCACCGCTTCCGAAAGCTCATGCTTCGACGCCTTCTCACCGCGGCGGGCGTGGTCGCCGTCGCGGCTCCGGCGCTCACCGGCACGGCGTGCGGCGGCAAGGTGGTCGTCGAAAGTGGCAGCGGCGTCGGCGGCCAGGGTGGTAACCCCGACACCACGGTGACCAGCGGGATCTTCCCGGTTGCCACCGGGACCAGCGGCAGCGGCTGCACCCTCACGGGCAGCGCGGCCAGCGGCGGTCAGCTCCAGACCACCGAGTGCATTCCGCCGCTCGGCGACGGGTGCCCCACACAGTACCAGGCGACGATGTACATCGTCCCCAGCCTCTCGTGCGGCTACGTCGTGTCGGTCGACTGCGGCCCCGTCCCGCAGGGCGACACCTGCTGCTACATGGTGACGGAAGAGGGCGGCGGCTGCGTCGGGCGCCCGTTCCTCGTCGACGACCGCGCGCGCACGGCGTCGGTCGAGCGGGCCGATCGCGGCTGGTCGCTCGGCGTCCTCGCCCCCGACACCACCGGCCTCGACCCCGAGGTGCGCCGCGCCCTCGCCGCTGCATGGGCGGCCGACGCGCTGCTCGAGCACGCTTCGATTGCCGCGTTTTCTCGCTTCTCGCTCGAGCTCCTCGCGGTCGGTGGCCCGGCCGATCTCGTCGCCGCCGCGCACCAGGCCGCGCTCGACGAGGTGCGCCACGCGCGCATCTGCTTCGCCCTCGCGCAAGGCTATGCGGGTGCGCCGCTCGGCCCGTCGGCGTTCCCGTTCGACGGATCGATCACCCTCAGCGCCGACCTCGCGTCGTTCGCCGCGGCCACCGCGCGCGAGGGCTGCATCGGCGAGACGCTCTCGGCGATCCTCGCGGCCGAGCAGCTCGCGCGCGCCACGGATCCGGCCGTTCGCCGCGCCCTCTCGGCCATCGCCGAGGACGAGTCGCGCCACGCCGAGCTCGCGTGGCGCACGGTGGCCTGGGCGATCGAGCGCGGCGGCGACGCGGTCCGCAGCGCCGTGGCCGCGGTCCTCGAAGACACCGCGCGCTACGTGCCCACCGGCGTCACCAGCACCGCGATCCCCCCGGGGATCCTGGGCTCGCACGGCCGCCTCGACGCGGCGGCCACGCGCGAGGCCATGATCCGCGCGCTCGACGAGGTCGTTCGCCCGTGCTTCGCCTCGCTGCTCCAGGCGCGGCCGCGCGCCGAGCTCGTTGCATCCGCCGCCGCATGACGTTAGCTCCGCGGGGTGCCGTTTGAATTTCTGCTAGCGCAGCTCCTCGGCGCGGCCTCGCCCGCCGCGCCGCCGCCTCCCGCGAGCGCCTCGTGCCCCGCCGACATGCGCCTCGTCGAGGGCGCTCATCACGAGTTCATCCAGCGACTCTGCACCTCGTACCACGCGGACCACTGCTTCGCGTTCCTGCCCGGCGTCGTGGCCTACGAGCCGCGCGAGACGCCCATTCATGCGTGCATGGACACCTACGAGTGGCCCAATCACGCCGGCGTGGTCCCCGCGGTGATGGACCGCTTCGTCGACGCCGAGGCGAAGTGCGCGAGCGTGGGAAAGCGCCTCTGCTCCGAGTTCGAATGGGAGCAGGCCTGTGAGGGCCCCGAGACGCTGCCTTATCCATATGGCTACAAGCAGATCCCCGGCGCCTGCAACAGCGACAAGGTCTATCGCCCGGTGAGCGAGGCCAAGCTCGCTTCGAATAACCCTGCCGTCTGGGAGGCCGAGACCAAGCGGGCCTGGCAAGGCGAGCCGGCGGGCGCGTACCCGGCCTGCGTCAGCCCCTATGGAGTGTACGATCTCGCGGGGAACGCCGAAGAGTGGGTGACGACGTCCCGCCCCGAGTGGCCGTGGCGATCGGGCTTGAAGGGCGGATACTGGTCGAAGCCCTGGGCGGGTTGCCGCGGGACCAACGAGCGGCACGGGCCGCAGTTCCGCTTCTACGAGGTGGGGTTCCGCTGCTGCAAGGATCCGGGGGGCGGATAGGCGCCTCCGGGGCTGAAGCGCTCAAATCGTGGGCTCCGGAGGCTACGCGGGGGTGGACGGGGTGGGCTCCGCGGGAGCGGGCGCCGCGGGCGTCACGGGCGCATGGCGTGAAAGCAGCGCTTCGAGCGGGACCAGGAGCGCGGTGAGCTTGTCGCGCTCGGCCCCGGGGGGCGTGCGGCCGACGAACCACAGGAGATCCTCGTGAGCTCCGTTGAACGATGCCGCGCACTCGGCGACCGCGCTGCGAAGCTTTCGCGACGGCGGACGCCGCTTATCGCCCGTGCCGCGACCAAGGCCCTTGGCCAGAGCCTCTGTCGTCTTCGCCACGTCGGCGAGCGCATCGCCGAGCTTGAGCTTCTTGGCGTCCGCGGCGAGGGATCCGCCGGGCTGCGTGAGCGCGATCTGGTTGAGGCCAAAGTCGACCTCCGCGTCGAAGTCATACTGAGTCTGCGCGACGCCCGTCCCGGCGAGGATCTGCGCGCTGAGGCGATCAGCGGCGGCGCGCACGTCTCTGTCTTCGGAGTCGACACCTGCCGCGACGAGGTGAAAGAGGCGCCGTTGCGCGGAGTCCCAGCGACCGTCAAGCTCCGCGAGGGAGGTCGCCCCGAGGGCGGTGAGCACACCCGCGATGCCCCAGCGGAGGCGAAGCTTCCAGATGACCAGCTGGGGTGAGTTGAGCAGCAGAGCAGCGTTCTCGCTGGCCTGCTCGTCGGTCTTCTTCGGCGCGATACCCTTCCAGGCTCCGTCATCAAGCTCGCGGTCGAATGCGACAAAGGCGCGATCCGTGACGCTACCGTAACCATATGCCGCCATGCAGATATCCTCTCGGCTGTACCTCCTCTGTTGGTGGGAGGTGCGAGAGAGAGCTTCGCCGATGTTTGCGACGCTGCCAAGCCGATTCCGTCTGGCAGCCTTCGGGCAGGTAGGGCGCGCGACCTGCTAGACTTGCGGCGGCCAGGGCGCGCGGCCTGGTAGACGTTTGGGCGCCCGGGCGGGCGGCCTGCCACCCGTCTGGCAGTCGGCGCGCGCGGCTTGACGGACCTCTGGCAGCCGGCCGCGCGGCATGCCGAGCCTCCGGCCTCCGGGCCGCGCGGGCTGCCGGACCTTTGGCAGTCGGCGCGCGCGGCCTGCCAGATTTCTGGCAGCCGGCGCGCGGTGCGCGATGTTTCTGCGGGCGGCCGGTGGCTCGCCGCCTTGGCGAATCATGACCGTAGGAAGGGGTTGCGACCTGTCGGCTTTGGCGGCTCGGGGATCTCGGGCGAGCCGGGCCAGGTGATGCCCACCTTCTGAAGCATGCGCTGAGCATCCCGGGTCGTGGAGGTGCCTGCGGGTGTTAGCGGTGCCGCTACTCTTGCACGGTGCAGAACGAGACGCAGTCGTCGCAGCCGCAACACGATGCCACGCAGGAGTTGCAGACCGCGAACCCGCCGCAGTCGCTGTCGGAGTCGCACAGCGGCGCGCACGTGTGCAACTCGAAGATGCAGGTCTGGCCCGTCGGGCGGGGGTCGTCGGCGTCGCACCGGCCCGCGGCAGGGACGCAGGCCGCGATGCAGTCGTTGCAGCCGAAGCAGCTCGAGGTCGCGCAGCCGTCGCAGATTGTGCCTGGGCCACAGGTCTCGCCCGGGTCGGGGCAGGGCTTGGCGCTGTTGCAGCCCGTCGTGCAAGTGCCAGTCGTGAAGAGGCAGAGGCCCGACGGACAATCGGAGTGATCGGTGCAGCCGCCGGGGCCCGTGCCGGCGCCTTGCCCGCCGCCGATGTCGACGACGACCCTCCCGCCGCAAGCCATCGTGAACAGGAACGAAGCGAACAGGAGAGATCGAATCGCTCGCAGCGAGGGCCCGATCATGGCTGCCGCCAGAAGGGGTTGGGACCTGTCCACTTTGGCGGCTCGGGGATCTCGGGCGAACCGGGCCACGTGATCCCCACCTTCTGAAGC
>JBDTXR010000474.1:0-7036 GCA_040006075.1 Byssovorax sp.
CGATGCTCCGCGCGCGCTTGATCCGCCTCGCGGAGGCCGATCACGTGCTCGTGTACCCGATGCACCACATCGCCTCCGACGGGTGGTCGAACGGGATCTTCCTCCGCGAGCTGGGCGCGCTCTACGCCGCGTTCGTCGCCGGCGTCGCCCCGGCGTTGCCGGGGCTCCCGATCCAGTACGCCGACTACGCGCAGTGGCAGCGCGCGTGGCTCACCGGCGAGGCCCTCGATCGGCAGATCGCCTACTGGAAGAAGCACCTCGCCGGCGCTCCCCGCGCCCTCGATTTGCCGACCGATCGCCCGCGCCCGCCGGTGCAGACCCACCGCGGCGCGCGGCGCGCCTTCGGCCTCTCGACCGAGCTCACCACCGCGCTCAAGGATCTCGCGCGGCGCGAGGGCGTGACCCTGTTCATGCTCCTCCTCGCGGGCTTCGACGCGCTCCTCCACCGCCACAGCGGGCAGGACGATCTCGTGGTCGGCACCCCGATCGCCAACCGCACGCGGCCCGAGACCGAGGGGCTGATCGGCTTCTTCCTCAACACCCTCGTCGTGCGCGCGACGATCGCCGAGGGATCGACGTTCCGCGAGCTGCTCCACCGGGTGAAAGCCTCGTGCGTCGGCGCCTACGCCCACCAGGAGACGCCGTTCGAGCGCCTCGTCGCCGAGCTTTCGCCCGAGCGCGATCTCGCGCGATCGCCGCTCTTCCAGGTGATGTTCACGCTCCAGGCCGCGCCCGCGGGGCCCCTCCAGCTCTCGGGCCTCACCCTCCGCGGCGTCGGCGCGGCGGCGACCACCTCGAAGTTCGATCTCTCGCTCTGGATGGCCGAGTCCCCGAGCGGCCTGATTGGCTCGTTCGAGTACAGCACCGATCTCTTCGACGAGGCCACGATCGACCGGATGATTGGCCACCTCCGCGTCCTCCTCGGGGGCGTGGTGGCCGATCCCGGACAGGCCCTCTCGGCGCTCCCGATGCTCGGCGCGCAGGAGCGAGATCAGCTCCTCGAAGGCTGGAATTCCACCCACGTCGAGTATCCGACCAGGGACGCGACCCTCCCCGATCTCTTCGCCGCCCAGGCCGCGAGGACCCCCGAGGCGATCGCGGTCACGTTCGAGGGAGTCGACCTCTCGTATCGCGCGCTGGACGAGCGTGCCAATCAGCTCGCCAATCACCTGCGGCGCCTCGGCGTCGGCCCCGACGCGCTGGTCGGGATCTCGGTGCCCCGCTCAATTCCTCTCGTCGTCGGGATCCTGGCCATTTTCAAGGCCGGCGGCGCCTATGTCTCGCTCGATCCCGAGTACCCGCGCGATCGACTGGCCTTCATGATCGAGGACGCCAGGGTGCCTGTCCTGCTCACCACGGCGGCGCTCGCCCCCGAGCTCCCGGCGCCCAGCGCGCGGGTGATTTGCCTCGATACCGGCTGGGATCCGATCGCGGCCGAGCCGACCACCGAGCCCTCGCGCGACGGCCTCCACCCCGAGCACCTCGCCTACGCGATCTACACGTCGGGCTCGACCGGCATGCCCAAGGGCGTGGCCATGACCCAGCGGCCGCTGGTGAACCTCGTCGCCTGGCAGATGGCCACCTCGACGGGGCCGATGCGCACGCTCCAGTTCGCGTCGCCGAGCTTCGACGTCTGCTTCCAGGAGATCTTCACCACCTGGGCCTCCGGCGGCACGCTGGTGCTCATCGCCGAGGACGCGCGCCGCGACGTGGAGCGCTTGATGGCCCGGCTGATCGAGGGCCGCGTCGAGCGCCTCTTCGTGCCGCCGGTCGCGCTCTACCAGCTCGCCGACGCGGGCTTCGCGCCGGGCGCGCTGCCGACCACGCTGCGCGAGATCATCCCCGCGGGCGAGGCCTTGCAGATCACCCCGCGCGTGGCCGAGCTGCTCCGGAATTTGCCCGGCTGCGTCGTCCGCAACCACTACGGGCCGTCGGAGACCCACGTCGTCACCGAGCACGTTCTCTCGGGCGATCCGTCGAGCTGGCCCGGGCTCCCGCCGATCGGAAAGCCGATCGCCAACGTCCGCGCTTACCTGCTCGATCCGCACCGCGAGCCGGTGCCCGTCGGCGTGCGCGGCGAGCTCTTCCTCGGCGGCGTCGCCGTCGCGCGCGGCTACGTGGGGCGGCCCGATCTCACCGCCGAGCGCTTCCTCGCAGATCCCTTCCGCGACGATCCCTCGGCGCGCATGTACAAGACCGGCGACGTCGCGCGCCGGCTCGCCGACGGGACGATCGAATTCCTCGGACGCGCCGATCACCAGGTAAAAATCAGGGGTTTCCGCGTCGAGCTCGGCGAGATCGAGATCCTCCTCGGACAGCACCCGGCGGTGCGCGAGGCGGTGGTCATCGCCCGCGAGGACGTGCCCGGTGACAAGCGCCTCGTCGCCTACCTCGTGCCCGGCGGCGCCGCGCCCTCTGCGGCGGATCTGCGCGCGTTCCTCAAGGAGCGCCTGCCCGAGTACATGGTGCCCTCGGCGTTCGTCCTCCTCGACGCGCTCCCGCTCACGGGCAGCGGCAAGATCAACCGGCTCGCGCTCCCGGCGCCGGGCGAGGGCGCGCTCGCCGACAAGGCCCGCGTGGCCCCGCGCGGGCCGGTGGAAGAAGGGATCGCCGCGATCTTCGCCGAGGTGCTCCGCGTCTCCGCGGAGCAGGTCGGCGCGCACGACGGGTTCTTCGAGCTCGGCGGCCACTCGCTCCTCGCCACCCAGGTCGTGGCGCGTGCCCGCGCTTCGTTCGGCGTGGAAATCCCGCTCCGCGCGCTCTTCGAAGCCCCCACGCCGGCCGAGCTCGCGCGGTGGATCGAGGAGGCGCTGCGCGTGGGGCAGGGGACCTCGGCGCCCCGCCTCACGGCGCGCGCCGCCGAGCCCACCCGCGCGCTCTCGTTCGCCGAGGAGCGCCTGTGGTTCCTCGATCAGCTCGAGCCGGGGAGCGCTTCGTACGCCGTGCCGGTGTCGCTGCGCCTCGTCGGCCCGCTGGCGGAAGGCGCGCTCGGCCGCGCGATCGCGGCGATCGTCGAGCGCCACGAGATCCTCCGCACGGCGTACCCGCTGATCGAAGGCCGCGCGGTCGCCGTCGTCCACGATGTGGCCGCGGTCGATCTCCCGGTGACGTCGTTGACGTCGTCGCCCGAGGCGGAGCGGACCACGGCCCTGCGCGCGGGGATCGCCGCCGAGGTCGAGCGCCCGTTCGATCTCGCCGCGGGGCCGATCTTCCGCGCCCGGCTCTTTGCCGTCGCGCCGGACGATCACGTCCTGCTCCTGACGATGCACCACATCGTCTCCGACGGCTGGTCGCTCGGCGTGCTCCTGCGTGAGCTCGCCGCGCTCTACGAGGCCTTCGCCGCCGGCGCCGCGTCACCGCTGCCCGCGCTGGCGATCCAGTACGGCGACTACGCCGCGTGGCAGCGCGCCTGGCTCCAGGGCGAGGCCCTGGAGAAGCAGCTCGCGTACTGGAAATCCCGCTTCGCGGGCGCTCCCGCCGCGCTTGATTTCCCGACCGATCGTCCCCGCCCGCCGGTGCAGACCACCCGCGGCGATCGCCGCGTCGCGACGCTCTCGCCGGCCCTCCTCCGCGCATTGAAAGATCTCGGCCGCCGCGAGGGCGCCACGCTCTTCATGGTGCTGCTGGCGGCGTTCGACGTGCTCCTCCACCGCCACACGAGGCAGGACGACGTCGTCGTCGGCACCCCGATCGCCAACCGCACCCAGGCCGAGGCCGAGGCGCTGATCGGCGTCTTCATCAACACCCTCGCGCTCCGCACCGAGCTCGGCGCGGCGATGACGTTCCTGGAGCTCCTCGCGCGCGTGAAGGAGACCTGCCTCGGCGCCTACGCCCACCAGGATCTGCCCTTCGAGCGCCTGGTGCAGGAGGTCGCGCCCGAGCGTGACCTGAGCCGCTCTCCGCTCTTCCAGGTGATGTTCGTCCTGCAAAATGCGCCCTCCGAGGGCCCGACCTCGTTCGGCGGGCTCCAGGTGCGACCGACCGGCACCGAGCGCGCGCCGGCCAAGCTCGATCTCTCGCTGGCGATGGCCGAGGGCCCGAAGGGGCTCGTCGCCTCGATCGTCTTCAACGCCGATCTCTTCGACGGGGCGACGATCGAGCGCTTGCTCGAGCATTTCGAGATCTTGCTCGGAGGCATCGTCGCGGCCCCCGCGACGGCGATCGGCGCGCTCCCGATCTTCAGCGACGAGGAGCGGCGCACGGTCGTGGTCGGGTGGAACCAGACGGCCACCGAGTACCCGCGCGACGCGAGCATTCCGGCCCTTTTCGCGATCGAAGCGGCTCGCCGGCCCGAGGCGATCGCTCTCGTCTTCGGCGACGAGACGCTGACTTACCGCGAGCTCGATCGTCGCTCCAGCCGCCTCGCGCAGGCGCTGGTGCGGCGCGGCGTCGTCCCCGGCGACAAGGTCGGCCTCCACGCGTCGCGCTCGATCGAGATGATCGTGGCCACGCTGGCGATCCTCCAGGCCGGCGGCGCGTACGTGCCGCTCGATCCGGCTTATCCGGCCAATCGGCTCGCGTTCATGCTCCGCGACACCGCCGCGAAGGTGGTGATCGCCACCGGCCCGGTGCCCGACGAGCTCGCGCTCGGTGACGCCTCGCTCCTGCGTCTCGATCTCGCGCGCGACGAGATCGCGGCCGAGGGCGACGTCGCGCCGGTCGTCGCGCGCAGCGGGGACAGCCTCGCGTACGTGATGTTCACCTCGGGCTCGACCGGCACGCCGAAGGGCGTCGCGGTGCTCGATCGCGGCGTCGTCCGGCTCGTGAAGAACACGGACTATGCTCGGTTCGGCGACGACGAGGTCTTCCTCCAGCTCGCGCCCATCGCCTTCGACGCCGCGACGCTGGAGATCTGGGGCCCGCTCCTCAACGGCGGCCGCCTCGTCGTCGCGCCGCCCGATGCGCCGTCGCTCGCCGAGATCGGCGCGCTGATCCGCGCGCACGGGATCACCACGCTCTGGCTGACCTCGGGCCTCTTCAACGCCGTCGTCGACAGCGATGTCGACGCCCTGCGCCCGCTGCGGCAGCTCCTCGCCGGAGGCGACGCGCTCTCGGTCCCGCACGTGCAAAAGGCCCTGGCCGAGCTGCCCGGCGTGCGCCTGATCAACGGCTACGGTCCCACCGAGGGGACGACGTTCACGGCGTGCCACACTGTCTCCGCAGCGGACACGGTGGGAGCCATCCCGATCGGCCGACCGATCGCCAACACCCGCGCCTACGTCCTCGACGCGGCGATGGCGCCGGTGCCGATCGGCGTCCCCGGCGAGCTCTTCATCGGCGGCGACGGCGTCGCGCGCGGCTACCTCGGCCGCCCTGATCTCACGGCCGAGCGCTTCGTCGCCGATCCGTTCAACGCCTCGCCCGAGGCGCGCCTCTACCGCACCGGCGATCTCGTGCGCTGGCGGGCCGACAGCACGATCGCCTTCCTCGGCCGCCTCGATCAGCAGGTGAAGCTCCGCGGATTCCGGATCGAGCTCGGCGAGATCGAGGCCGTGCTCGGCGCGCACCCGTCGGTGCGTGACGTCGCGGTGATCGTCCGCGAGGACGCGCCGGGCGACAAACGCCTGGTGGCGTACCTCGTTGTCGCCGATCCCGCGCCCTCTCCTGGCCAGCTGCGCGCGCACCTCAAGGAAGGGCTGCCGGAGTACATGGTCCCCTCGGCGTTCGTGACGCTCGCGGCGATCCCGCTCACGGCCAACGGCAAGATCGATCGGCGCGCGCTCCCCGCGCCCGACGCCGCGGCGATCGAGGCGCGCGAGCACGTGGCGCCGCGCGGGCCGGTGGAGGAAGGCCTCGCGGCGATCTTCGCCGAGCTGCTGCGGCGCGAGGGCGTCGGCGCGAAGGACGGCTTCTTCGAGCTGGGCGGGCACTCGCTCCTGGCCGCGCAGGCCATCGCGCGGATCCGCGCCTCGTTCGGCGTCGAGCTCCCGCTGCGCGCGCTCTTCGAAGCGCCGACGGTGGCCGAGCTCGCCGCGCGCGTCGAGGGCGCGATGGGCGGCGATCACGTGGTGCTCCCGCCGATCGTCCCGGTCCCCCGCGGGGGCGCGCTGGCGCTCTCGTTCGCGCAGGAGCGCATGTGGTTCCTGGCGCAGCTCGAGCCCGGGGATCCGTCGTACGTCGTGCCGCTCACGGTGCGGATCGAGGGCGGCCTCGATCGCGACGCGCTGCTGCGGGCGCTCGACGCCCTGGTCGCGCGCCACGAGGTGCTTCGAACCACGTTCACGCAGGGCGACGAGGGCCCGTCCGCGCGGATCCACGCCGAGATGCCCGTGCCCTTCTCGTTCACGACGATCTCCGAGGTCGAGCCCTCGATGCGCGAGCGCGAGGTGCGCCGGCAGATGGCCGAGGACCTGCGGATCCCGCTCGATCTCGCGCGTGGGCCGCTCCTTCGCGCCCGGGTCTTCGTGCTCGGCGTCGACGATCACGTGCTCTCGTTGACGATGGACCACGTCGTGGTCGACGCGTGGACGGTCGGCATCCTCCGGAGCGAGATCGGCGCGCTCTACGACGCGGAGATCGCGGGGCGCCCGGCGAATTTGCCCGAGCAGGCGGTCCAGTACGCCGACTACGCGGCGTGGCAGCGGCGCTGGCTCACCGGCGAGGTGCTCGTCCGCCAGCTCGCGTACTGGAAGCAGCAGCTCGGCGGCGCGCCCGAGGTCCTCGATCTGCCGACCGATCGGCCGCGGCCACCGGTCCCGTCCCACCGCGGCGGTCGGCGTGGCTTCAGCATTTCACCCGAGGTTTCGCGGGCGATCGGTGAGCTCGCGCGGCGCCGCGGCGTGACGCTGTTCATGACGCTGCTCGCGGCGTTCGACGTGCTGCTCCACCGGATCACTGGCCAGACCGACGTCGTCGTCGGCATGCCGGCGGTGAACCGCGGGCGCGTCGAGACCGAGCGCATGGTCGGCGTGTTCCTGAACACGCTGGTGCTCCGGACGCAGCTCGCGCCGGAGCTCGCCTTCGAGGCGCTGCTCGATCGCGTGCGCGAGACCTGCCTCGGCGCCTACGCCCACCAGGACATGCCCTTCGAGCGCCT
>JBDTXR010000475.1:0-7011 GCA_040006075.1 Byssovorax sp.
CGACGGTGAGGCCGACGCGCACGCCCGGCGGCGCGGCCTCGATCACCACGTCTTTGGGAGCGTTCTTTCCGCCGCCGAGCTCGCGCACGAGGTAGCGGATCGCGTCCATCGGGAGACCCAGCCGCAAGCCGAGCGCACCGCGCAGGGCCCGGAAGATCTCCTCGGGGTGTTGCTTCAGGTACTCGGTGGCCTCGTGGAAGAGGATTTTGGGATCGGGCTTCGCCATCTGGGGGAGAACCATCGCCTATCCTCGTTCGCGCTGGCAAGGGGCAACGCAGCGTCGGCGACGACGATGGCGCGTCAATCGTCCGCGGAGGCGCCCGAGGCGCGGCGCGCCGGGGTCGGGAGCGGGGGAATGTCGGCGGCGGCGGGCACGAAGCCCCCGGCGGCGCGGTGGAGGTCGAGGACGGCCGCGTGGGTGCGCTCGCGCAGCTCGTTGACGCGGGCCGCCTCGCGGCCCTCGGCGCGGGCGTAGAGCGGCTTGCCGATGTGGATCCGGACCCGGCGCATCGTCCCGTCGCCGGTGTCGAGCGCG
This sequence comes from Byssovorax sp., assembly GCA_040006075.1. Lineage (GTDB taxonomy): Bacteria > Myxococcota_A > Polyangia > Polyangiales > Polyangiaceae > JANYGI01. The sequence continues at coordinate 536 of JBDTXR010000475.1, forward strand.
CCCTTCTTCATGAGCTGGTGCGTGCCCTCGACGGCCACCGGGACCACGGGGACGCCGGCGCGGACGGCGGCGTAGAAACCCCCATTTTTGAAGGGCCGAACGATGCCGTCCTCGCTCCGCGTGCCCTCGGGAAAGACCAGCAGCGGCTTGCCGTCCTTGAGCACCGATTCGAAGCGCCCGATGACCTGCGCGGCGGTGCGCGAGCCGGCCTTGCGGTCCACCGGCACGTGCCCAGCGAGCCGCAAATGCCAGCCGAGGAAGGGGATTTTCATGAGCGAGCGCTTCGCCGCCCACTTGAAATCGCCGGGCAGCACCGCGCCGAGCACCAGGATGTCGAGCAGGCTCTGGTGGTTGGCGCAGTACACGAACGGCGACGCCGGCACGTTGTCGACGCCCGTGGCCTCGACCTCGATCCAGAGCGCGCGCGCGCTGGTCTGGCACCAGCGGCGCATCGCCCAGAGGCTCGCCGAGTGATCCCGCGTCAGCGGGCCGAGCGTGAGAGAGACGGTTCCATACGCCATCGTGCGGGCGGCAAAGGGAACCCACTGGCGGGTGGCGCGCAGGGCACTGCGGAGGTCCATGAGCGTGTCACGTTATGGTCATCCCGCGCCTGGCACAACGCGAAGCTTTTTGCGCAGCAAGCGACCCGCTGCGCCCGCGGATCAGGGATCGATCGGCGGCAAAATCCGGCCGAAGCCCACGGTCGCGGGGCGGCCGGCCCGCTCGAACTTCACGACGAACAGACCGGGATCCGGCTCGGCTTGCACGGTGCCCTTGCGCAGGGTGCCCACCCACTCGGCCCACACCGTCGCGCCCACCTTCGGCGCGTGGCGGATCGGGATCGCCTTGAGATCGGCCTCGTCGGCGACCAGCGCCGCGCCGCCGAAGCCGAGCGCGAACCAGCGCTTCGTCTCGCCCTCGTTCGCGGGCGAGACCAGCAGCACGTGCAGCCACTCGTCGCCGCGGTGGAGCGCGGCGTAGTTGCCCGCGACGAGGCCCTCGATCTGCTTGACGAAGCGGGCCGGCGGGTGCTTTCCCGTGGCCGCGGTGGGCTTGCCGCCTTGCAGGAGCACCTCGCCCGAGCGCGCGTCGAGATCGGTGAAGCGGACCCCGATCTTGTCCTTGATCGGCTTGGTGATCACCGCGTGCTTCAGGACCCCGTTCCACTCGGTGAGCACCGCGTCGCCGGGCTTCACGTGGCCGTCGTCGGCGACGGGGATCACGTAGCTCCCGTTGACCTTGTACGAGGGTCCGCCGCGGCCCTCGATGATCAGATCGTCGCCCTCGAAGGCCACCACCGTCGCCGCGTAGAGCACCAGCGTGGAGCCCAGCTTGGCGCCGTCGAGCATCTCGGCGGAGAACGTGAAGACGCGCTTGCCGGGCTCGAGCGTGACGCGGCGAGCGGGCAGCTTGAGCGGGTTCGGATCCTGCGCCACGGCCGGCGCGCCGGGCGTCGGCGCGGGCGGCGCGACGGCTCCCGGCACGAGCGCCGCCGGCGCGGCCGACGCCGCGCGCGCAGGGGCCGAGGGCGCGGACGCCGCGGGCCCGGCCGAGGGCGCCGGATCTTTGCAGGCCGCGAGGCTCGCCGAGAGCAGGAGGACGCCGGGCAGCCAGACCTTCACGGCGGCGAGCATTGCGCGCGACGCCGTGGGGAGCGAGACAAAAGCGATCCATTCGCGATGGCGTCGCGAGCGCGGATCGGCGTCGGGTGCTGGTAGGCTGCGGCCATGCCTCAGCCCTTCACCGACGAGGAGCTCAAGTCGAACGATCCTCCCCGCTTCAGCGAGACGCGCCGCGTTCGCTTCCAGGACGTCGACGCGGCGGGGATCATCTTCTATCCGCGGGTGCTCGAGTACTTCAGCGACGCGTACATGGCCTGGCTGCAAGAGGCCGGCATCGACATCCCGCGCACCCTCGAGCTCGGCGAGATCGCCTTCCCGCTGGTGCGCGCCGAGGCCGAGTACCTGCGCCCGCTCCGCTTCGGCGACGTGATCGCCGTGGAGATCGCCTCGGGCAAGGTCGGCGAGACCTCGTTCACGATCGGCTACCGGATCCGCACCGGGACCGGCCGCCTCGCGTCGATCGGGCAGACCGCGCACGTGTGCATCGATCGCGCGACGTTCCGCGCGTGCCCGATCCCCGACGAGCTCCTGAGCTTGATCCTCGGCTGATCAGCGCGCGCCGCCCGCGTCGAGCGGGTGGAGATCCGCCGCGTGACGCTCCGCCGCGCTCGCGCGCACGAGCTTGCCCGAGCCGGTCACCGCGAGCGCGTCGACCACCCCGAAGAGCCGCGGGCGCTTGTGCGCCGCGAGCCGCGCCGCGAGCGCCTGCGCGAGCGCTGCCTCGTCGATCGCCGTCGCGATCTCGGCCTCGATCACCGCGGCGACGATCTGGCCCCAGCGCGCGTCGGGGACGCCGAACACCAAGGCGCGCTTCACGCCGGGCAGCGCCTCCAGGCACTGCTCGATCTCCAGCGGGTAGACGTTCTCGCCGCCGGTGACGATCAGATCGGTGCGGCGCGCGTGGACGTGGAGCGCGCCGCTTGGATCGAGCTCGCCGAGATCGCCGGTGTCGAGCCAGCCATCGACGAACCTCTCGCGGTCGGCGTCGCGCGATTCGCCGCGGAAATAGCCGCTCATCAGCGTGGGCCCGCGGAGGTGGATCCTTCCTTCGCCATCGACGCGGAGCTCGACGCCGGGGAGCGCGCGGCCCGATCCTCTCTCGGGCACGTACGGCGATCGCGGCGCCTGCGAGGCCGCCTGCGAGCACGCTTCGGTGAGCCCGTACGTCGTCAGCGTGGGCACGCCGCGGCGGCCACACTCTTCGAGCAGCGCCCACGGCGTCGCGGCCCCTCCCGAGAGCACGGCGCGCAGGCTCGCGAGCACGTTGCCCGGATCGCGCTCCAGCAGCGCCTTCAGCATGGTCGGTACCACCGAGAGCAGCGTCGCTCGCTTCGCGACGATCGCCGCGAGCACGGCGTCGGGATCGAAGCGCGGCTCCAGGATCACCGCGCGCCGGGCGGCGAGGCAGCGCGTGACGATCGAGAGGCCACCGACGTGGCAGATCGGCAGGCACAGGAGCCAGCGATCCTCGGCGATCCAGCCGAGGTTCTCGGCGCTGGCCGCGGCGCTGGCGAGGAAGGCCCGGCGCGAGAGGATCGCTCCCTTGGGGCGGCCGGTCGTGCCCGACGTGTAGACGATCGCCAGCGGCGATCGGGGATCGATCGGGGCGTGATCGATCGCGCCGTCGCCCGTCGCTCCGGCCGCGAGCGCCGCGAGATCGCCCTCGCGCAGCGTCAGCGCGGGCGCCGCGTCGTCGACGATGATCTGGACCTCGGCGGCCGTGAGCCGCGGGTGGATCGGCACGATCGCCGCGCCGATCGCCAGCAGCGCGTGGACCGCGACCACGGTCTCGACGCGGTTCTGCGCGAGGATCGCCACCCGCGATCCCCGGCGGATCCCGCGCGCAGTCAGGCCTGCCGCGAAAGCGCGAGCGCGGGCGTCGAGCTCGGCGAACGTGAGGACGAGATCGCCGGCGAAGAGCGCGGGGCTCGCGGCCGCGTCGCGCGCGGCGGCGCTCAGGTCGAAGGGATCCATGCGAGATCTACGAGCTGGAGATCCAGGCCGAGGCCCGGCGTCTTTGCGGCGATCACCGCCCCGCGCCGCGCGAGCTGAGGCACGACGATCGCCGGCCAATCGCCGAGGTGATCGTGCGGATCGAGCCCGGCAGCGAGGGCCGGCGCCGGCAGCGAGAGGGCGAGCTCGGCCGCGGCCGCGAGCGCGATCGGTCCATCGAAGAGGTGGGTCACGACGGCGGGCTTGCCGTGGGCGTGAGCGAGGAGCGCGAGCTCGCGCGCGACGAGGAGACCACCGAGGATCGCCGGCTTGAGCACCAGCGCACCGCACCCCGGATCGCGCGCGAGCCGCGCGTGATCGGCGGCGTTCGCGAGGGACTCGTCGGCCGCCCACGGGACGGCGCAGCGGCCGAGATCGACCAGATCGGCGGGAGAAACCGGCTGCTCGACGTAGCGCGGCGCGAGCGGCGCGAGCGCGGCGAGGCGGCGCCGCGCCTCGGCGATCGACCACGCGCCGTTGGGATCGAGGCGGAGCTCGAACGGCAGCGGGAGGCGCGATCGCACGGCGTGGAGCGCGGCGAGCTCGCGATCGAAGCCGGCCTCGTCGCGGGCGCGGAGCTTGATCTTGAGCGCCCGGTAGCCGAGCTCCGCGAGCCGCGCGGCGCGATCGGCGAGATCGCCCGGCGGATCGGCGATCAGGAGCGCGTTGACCGGGACCTCTTCCAGCCGCGATCCGCCGGACAGGAGCGCCGCGACGGAGAGCCCGCGGCGCCGCCCGAGGAGATCGAGCAGCGCGGCCTCGAGCGCGAACGCGGCGCTCGGTACCAATTTCAGATCAGCCAGGACCGGCGCGAAAGCGACGGCGAGCGCCGGGCCGATCGCCGCCGACTCGTCGATCGCGGCGAGGCGGGGAAACACGGCCTCGAGCGCGCGCGCGCAGCCCGGGACATCGTCGCGCGAGAACGGCGGCAGCGGCGAGGCCTCGCCCCAGCCGGTGGTCCCCGCGGCGTCGGTCACCGCGATCCACAGGCTCGGGCGCGCGGGCGGCCTGGTCACGTGGAGGAGGCGAAGCGACGCGGGGCGCACTCAGCCTCCGGCGATCGGGACGACGAGCCCCGCCGAGAAGAGCACGCCGTAGAGCAGCAAGAGCTTCGCCGTGCTCGCGAGGCAAGCGTTGAGCGGCGCGCCCTCGGTGGTGGCCAGCGTACGCGCGAGCTTCGCCGCAAGCGGCAGCGTGACCATCGGCAGCAGAACCCACGGCGATCGATGAAACCGCAGCAGCGCGACGACGGGCGCGGCGTAGGCGACGACGAAGAGCGCGACGTACTCGATCACCCCGAAGCGCCGGCCGAAGCGCACCGCGAGCGTGCGCTTGCCGGCCTTCACGTCGGTGGAGCGATCGCGGACGTTGTTGACGACGAGGACCGCGGTGGCGATCGCGCCGACCGGCGCCGACGCGAGCCACGCCAGCGGCGGGACCGATCCGAGCTGCACGTAGGCCGTGCCGCAGACGGCGACGAAGCCGAAGAAGATCATCACGAAGACGTCGCCAAGCCCGTTGTACCCGAGCGGGAACGGGCCGCCGGTGTACGCCACGCCCGAGAGCACCGAGAGCACGCCGATGATCACGATCGGGTACCCGCCGATCGCCGTGAGGTAGAGCCCGGCGATCGTCGCGAGGGCGATGGTCACGACCATGCCGACGCGGACCTGACGGTTGGTCAGGAGCCCCGACTGCACGGCGCGCGTCGGCCCGAGCCGCTCGTGGGTATCGGCGCCTTTCTCCGCGTCGAACACGTCGTTGGCGAAGTTGGTCGCGATCTGGATCATGAAGGCGCCGAAGAGCGCCGCGAGCGCCGGCCCCACGCGGAGGCCGCCCGAGGCCTGCGCGACGGCGGTCCCCACGAGCACCGGGACGAGCGCCGCGGTGAGCGTCTGAGGCCGGCTCGCGAGGATCCACGCTTGCAACGAGCCCGGGCGCACGTCGGTCATGATGCGGCTCCTTGGCGGAAACGCTCGGCGAGCTCGGCGCGGACGTCGGTCCACAGCGCGGCGATCTTCCTGGCGCCCTCGCGGGGAGGGGCGACGGCTTCAATCAAGGTCGAGCCGGGGGCGCTCCACGCAGTGGTGAGGGCTTGGGCGAGCTCCGCCCGCGTCTCGGCGCGGGCGTAGGTGACGCCGAACGCGGCGGCGGCGTGGTCGAATCGCACCGGCTCGGGCGTGGCGAAATAACGCTCGAACGGCGCTGGATCCCAGCTCGCGGCGATGGGGAGGTGATCGAAGATCCGGCCGCCGCCGTTCTGCACGACCACCGCGACGAAGGGCGCGGCGACGCGGCGCAGGAGCGCGAGCCCGGTGAGATCGTGGAGCAAGCTCAGGTCGCCGAGGAGCAGCGCGACGGGCGCGTCGGAGACGCTGCGCGCGCCGGCTGCGCCCGAGACCAGGCCGTCGATCCCGCTCGCGCCGCGCTGGTGCGCGACGCGGAGATCGCGCGAATTTGCCGGGCAATACGCGTCGAGATCGCGCACCGGGGTGCTGTTGCCGATGGCGAGGATCGTCCCCTCCGGGCACGACGCGACCAGGGCCTGAACGATGCTGCCCTCCGAGAGCGCCTCGCCCGCCACGGCGTGATCGAAGAGCTCGACAGCGCGGCGATCGGCGGCGGCGAGCTGCTCGGCCCACGGCGAGATCGTACGGGAAATCAAGCCTCTTTCAGCGCGGATCCGCGCCGAGATCCGCGTCGCGGCCTCGGTGGGATCGGCGACGACGAGCGCGGTCGCGGTGCCCGCGGGATCGTTCCAGCCGTGCGGCGCGATCACGAAGCGTGGCAGGGACGGGTGCTCGGCCAGGAGCCGCGCGTAGCCCGCCGAGGTGGGAGGCGCCCCGAGCTCGATCACGATCT
>JBDTXR010000476.1:0-7009 GCA_040006075.1 Byssovorax sp.
TGCTCGTGCCATTGATGCTCGTGCCATTGATGCTCGTGCCATTGATGCTCGTGCCCTCCGGGCTCACCATGTCCGCCGGCGAGTCGTCGACATCGAGCGACTCGTCGCTGGCCGATCCCACGCAGCCGAGGTTCACGAGCGCCAGGATGAGAGATGAAATGCCGATTAGTTTCATGATGTTATAGACCCCGGAGTCGTATCGACTCTCATGCTTTGATATCGACCTTCGAGGGATCAACTTTAAGCCTTCGGGTGCTTCATGAGCTCGTGGACACCTGCTCCCGCCCGCGGATGAGGTCAAGACCATCGGGGGTGAACGGCGCGCGAGGGGCCGACTTGAGGGGGCAAGCGTCGAATCGACGCCGGGAGAGCGGGCTATCCGCCCGGGCAGCCTTCGAGCGGATCCGGCGCGATCAGCCGCGGACGAGGCTCGCGCAGAGCCGCAAGCCAACGTTCGTGTCGCGCACTACGGGCGTCGAGGCGTTGCGGTTCGGGATCCGCAGCGTCTTCGGATCGTGGAAGTAGCTGCCGCCGCGGACGACGTACTCCCCGCGCACGAGCGAGGACGTCGTCCACTCGAAGATGTTGCCGGCCATGTCGTCGAGCCCGAACGGGCTGCGGGACGCGGGGTGCGAGCCGACCTCGTCGGGGCCCATCGCCTCCCGGCCGTAGGTCGAGTCGAAGCTCGCGTCGTCGAGATCGAGGTGATCGCCGTGCGGATACTCCCGGGCGTCCGCTCCGCGCGCGGCCTTTTCCCACTCGAGCCCGGTGCAGAGGCGCGCTCCGGGCGCGCGCTTCGTGGCGTCGAGCCAGGCGGCGTACGCCGTCGCGTCCGTCGCCGAGATGCCGGAGACGGGGAAGCGCCGCCAGTCTTGCTCGGCGCGACGAGAGCGCCCCTCGTAGCGCAGCGGCTCCCCTTCCCGCGCCGTGGAGACTCGCGTGGAGGGCTGAAGGGTGATCCGCCACGCACCGCCGCGCTCCTCCGTGACCTGGAGCGCGCCGCTGCTGCCGAGCTTGGCGGCCGCGCTCGGCGTGCGCTGCGCGCGCTCCTCGGGCCCGAGCGCGCGGAGGTACTCGAGCCACGAAGCATACGTGACCTCGGTGCGCTGGATGAGATACCCCTCCAGGCGAACCTCGTGGAGCGGGACAGTGGCGAAGAAGCCTGTGCGGTTCCCCTCGTCCGCGCAGCCGAAGAGGAAGCGCCCCTCCGGCACGTAAACGAAGCCCGGCGGCACCGCCGCGGTCGGGGGGAGCTCCACGCGAATCGACACTTGCTCTCCGCGGTTCACGAGCACGGGATAACGCACCTCCGCGACCCCCTCGGCGGCGAGCTGCACCAGGTACGATCCCTTCTCCAGGGTGAAGCCGGTGATTGGCATTTTGCCGAGGTCACGCACCGGGACGAGCACGAGCCGGCCGTCCGGCGCCGGCTCGAAGCGCAGGAGAGAGGCCGCCGCGCCGGGAGGATCGCTGTTGATGAGGAGGCTCCCGGGCTGATTCCAGCGTTTCATCAGCGCGCCGTCGGCGTCGTAGATCCGCAGGCGCTCGACGAGGTCGTCGCGCTCCTCCGTCTTCCAGGCCTTCTCCGCGCCGAGCGCGCGCTCGAACAGCACCTCGCCGAGCATCCGCCTCACGTCGGCCCGCTCGGGATCCGTGGCGTACGCGTGCTCGAGGATCTGCGTGGCCTGACGAAAGCTGCGCCCGGCGCCCGCCTCGTGCTCTCGCGCGAGCCTCCACGAGCGCTCGCCGGCGACGAGGTCGAGGGCGTCGAACAGGCGATAGGCCGTCGCGGCCTCGGTCGCGGCTGCGTCGCGATCCACGCGGGCGGCGTCGATGGCGGCCTGGCTCTCGACGACCAGCCCGGCGACGGCCCGCGATCGCGCCCGCTCCTGGGTGATCACGACGCTGCTGTAGCCGACTGCGATCAGGAGCGGGACGGCCGCGATCGCCGCGCGGCGGAGCCATTTGCCGCGCGTCGTCGCCCGCGCCGAGGCGGCGAGGAAGGCGCCCTCGCCCTCGGTCAGATCCCTGGGCGCGACCCGCGCGATCTCGGCGAGCTGCCGCCCGCTCCACAGCGCCTCGGGCGCGCGGCGCAGGCGCGCCCACTCCGCCGCGGCGCCGGCGAGGCGCTCGCGCACCTCGCGGGCCTCGGCGTCCTCGACCAGCCACCTTCGCAGGGTCGTCCACCCCTGGACCAGGACCTCGTGCGCCAGCTCGTAGGCGCTGCCGTCTTCGCCGTCTTGCGCGACGAGGAGGCGAGCGCGGACGAGCGCGTCGAGGGCGCTGCGCGCCGGCTCGACGTCGGCGCGGAGCTCGGCCTCGCTGCGGCGGATCCGGGTGTTGTCGAGCGTGACCAGCCGCAGGAGCATGCGGCGCGCCTCGGCGCGCAGGGGCGATCGCATCGCCGCGAGGACCGCGTCGCCGTGACGCGAGAGGGCCCCCGCGACGCCGCCCATGATCGCCAGCGCGGCCTCGCTGATCACGCCGGTGCTGACGCTCCGCGCCTCCCAGAGCTCGGCGAGCGCGAACTGCAGGAGCGGCAGGCCGCCCTCCGCGCGCGCCGTCGCGTCGACCAGGGTCTCGACCAGCGCTTCGGATTCGAAGCGCACGTGCGTGGCCTGCGCCGGCCCGACGATGATCTCGCGGACGCGCTCCGGCGGGAGCGGGCGGAGAAAATAGAGCGCCCGCTCGAGGGCCTCGCCCAGCGCGGGCAGGGCGGCGACGCGCGCGAGAAAATCGGCGCGCACCGTCGCGAGCACGCGCACGCCCGGGACCTGCGCGATCAGCGCGCCCAGCGCCGCGTCGACCCGCTCGGCCTCGTCACGATCGCTCAGCGTGTGGAGCTCTTCCGCCTGATCGATGAAGATCAGGAGCCCCGTCGACGCGTTCGCGAGGCGCTTCCCGAGCTCGTGCGCGAGGACGCCGCTGTCGCCGATCCATTCGGCCACGAGCTCGGCGGTGACGTCGAGGCGCTCGGCGAGCGCGGAGGCCAGCGCGGCGCGCGGGTGCTTCCCCGGCGTCAGCGTGCAGGTGGACCAGATCCGGGCGCCGCCGAGCCCTCCCTCCGCGACGACCGGCAGCACGCCCGCGCGGCAAATCGAGGACTTTCCGACGCCCGAGTCGCCCGCCACCACCAGGAAGCTCTCGGTGCGGAGCCGGTCGACGAGGACGCCGATCTCGGCGCTGCGGCCGAAGAAGAGCGCGCGGTGCTGCACGTCGAACGCGCGGAGCCCGCGGTAGGGGTTGCCCTCCGGAACGGGCGCGCCGGCCACGGTGCGCTCGAGCTGCTCCAGGGCCTGGCGGAGCTCGTCGCCCGAGGCGAAGCGCTCGCTCGGGGCGCGCCGCAAGCAGCGATCGAGGATCTCCGCGAGGCGCGGATCGACGCCGGGCGCGCGGGAGAGCAGCCCCGGCGCGTCGCGCCCCGAGACCGCGCGCGCGAGCTCTTCGGGCGCCACGTCGTGGAACGGCGTCGCGCCCGAGCAGAGCTCGTACAGGACCGCGCCGAGCGAGTAGATGTCGGACCGCCGCGTCGGCGCGGCGCCGCCCCAGATCTCCGGCGCCATGGTGTCGGGCGTGCCCGAGATCGTCCCGGGATGGCCGCCCGCGACCGGGACCGGCATCACCGCCGGATCCTCGGAGAGGGCGCTCTCCCCGGCGCCGCGGAGCTCGGATCCAGGGACCACCTTGAGGAGCGTCGCGAGGCCAAAATCGAGCAGCTTCGCGCTGCCTTCGTCGGTGACGATGACGTTGGCCGACTTGATGTCGCAGTGGAGCACCCCCTTGCGGTGCGCCGCGGCGAGCCCGCGGGCGAGATCGAGCCCGATCGCCAGCGCCTCCGCGGTGGGCACCGGCCGCGGGAGCCGATCCAGCGTGCGGCCGCGCGCGAACTCGGTGACGAGGTACGGTCGCCCGTCGATCTCGCCGACGCGGTAGATGGAGACGACGTTGGGGTGCTGCACCCGCGCCGCGGCGCGCGCCTCGATGAGGAAGCGCTGGCGCGCCTCGACGTTCGGCTCGAGCGCGGCGATGAATTTGACCGCGACGAGGCGGGTGAGGACGCGGTCTTCGGCGAGGTACACGTTGCCCATCGAGCCTTGCCCGAGCGGCCGCATCACCTCGTAATCGTCGAACTCGTCGGGCGGGGCCCAGAGCTGGGAGACCGGTCGGATGCACGAGCCCGATTCACCCAGCTGCTCCGGGGAGGCCCCGTCATCGCGATCCGTCACCGCCGGACCATACGCCCTCTGCGCGCCGGATCGAGGTCGAAGCTCAGCCTCCGCGGATGAGCGAGCGCACCTCGATGTCGATGTCCTCGGCCTCGATGACCGCGTCCATCGCCTTGCGGAGCTTCCCGATCGTCATGTTCGGAGGCAGATCGACGCGCGCCTCGAGGCGGAACAGCGGCGAGCCGGTGACCGGCGCCTGGTACGTCGACGTCTCGAGCGACACGATGTTGACGCCCGCGCTGTGGAGCGCGCGCGACACGTTGCTCACGATGCCTTCGTGATCGAGGGCCTCCGCGGTCACGAGGCAGGGGACGCTCGCGGCGCGGCGGTGATCCTCGGGGCTCTTGGTGCGGCGGACGAGGAGCTCGAGCCCCGTCTTCGCGGCGAGCTCGCCCCGCTCGCGCTCGACGGTCTCGATCTGCGCGGGCGTGCCCGACACCAGGATCAGCACCCCGAACTCGCCCCCGAGGACGGCCATCCGGCTGTCTTCCACGTTGGCGCCGCGCTCGGTGAGGTATTCCGTGATCTCGGCCACGAGGCCGGGACGATCGGGGCCGAGCGCCGAAAGGACGAGGAAGATCTCCGTTTGGGTCGTCATGCGCGCGCATGTTACCGACAATCGCGTTAGCGTCACGACCAGAAGGTGACTCCTTCCCCTCGTCGACCTCCGAGGCTCGCAGCGCCGGAGCACCACGCCGTGAGGTGAAGGAGCGAAGGCGACCCAAGGAGGGTGATGAAGACGGAGGATCGTGCGCGCGTCACGGCGTGAGAGTCCGCCTCTCTTTCTCGATCTCCATCTCGACAGCTACAGAGTCCAGCGAAGACACGGTATCTGCTCGGGGAGCGCGATTACCCATCCCTGCGGTTTTCCGGATCCGGTCCGCTTCGAGGCGGACGGCAGGGAGAGCGGGAGGCCCATCCCCCGCGCCGGTCGAGTCGCTCCACGGCTCACCGAGCGGTCAGCGCATGCGTCGCTGGGATGCAGAGGCCGTGGCGGCGCAAGCACTCGAGGGCCCAGCCTTCCGCTTCGGCCCGTGTCGCCGCGACGTGATGCGGGCTCGGGAGCGCCTGCATCCAGAAGATCGCGGTGAGGAATCCGCGAATCATTGGAGAGCTCAGCGCGAAGGCCGTCCCGAGGTTATGCGTCCGCAGCAGCTCCGTATGGGAGCGTTGCCAATCAGCCTGTTTTTTTCGTTGCGTCGCCGGGATATGACCAGCACGCGTCGCGTCGACGAGGGTGACGTACCTGTCCCGCCGCCGCAATCTACGCGTGATCGTCGCGAGGTACGCATCAAATTTCTCGTCCGACACAACCCCGTGGAACGACACCACGAGCAGCGGAAACCGGCTCTCATCGACTTCTATGCAGTGCACGTCTGTGAGCATTGTCAGGTGTACGGAGCGCGTTCTGGAACAGTCCAGCGGATCGGCGCCGGGCGACGAACCTTGAGGTCAGCATCCCTGAAGCTGCGGCGGCCGAAGACATCGTCGGAGCCACCTCCGGGGCTCGCCTCAGCTCGCGCCGCGTCGGTGCTACGCTCGCCCGGTGCGATCCCACGTCCTCGCCGCTTGCCTCGCGCTCGCCTTTGCCGGGGTGGCCACGCTTCCACCTCACGACGCGCGCGCCGACTTCGATCCCTCGGGGCGCGGCAAGAAGAAGCCGCCGAAGCCTGGCCCCGTCGGCCCGGCGCGGCCTGGCCCGAGCAAGCCCGGGCCGGTGAAGCCCGCCAGGCCGGTCGGCGACGATCCCGACGCCAGGGTCGGCCCCGGATCCGACGCGCTGATCGCCCGCTACACGGCGATCGTCCTCTCGCAGCCCAGCCAGCCGTTCCCGATCCAGCGCCTCGCGCAGCTCTACCGCGAGCGCGACGGCAACCTGAAGAAGCTCGTCGACGACTTCGAGAAGCGCGCCGCCGCGGGCGGGCCCGACGCCTGGGGCCTGCGCGTGGCGCTCGCCGGGATCTACAAGCAAGACGGGCGGCCCGACGAGGCGATCAAGACCTACCGGGCCGCCGTCGCCGAGCGCCCCGGCGAACCCGCGGCGCTCCTCGCGCTGGCGCAGATCGAGGCCGATCAGGGCGACAAGGTCGCCGCGCGCGGCCACCTCGAGACCGCGCTCCCGCTCCTGAAGCTCCCCGCCGACGTCGAGCAGACCCGGCGGACGCTGCTCACCATTTGCCTTGATTTAAAGGATTTCGACGGCGCCAAGGGCTACCACGAGGCGCTGGTGAAGGCCGCCTCCGGCTCGCTCTTCGTCAAGGCCGAGCTCGGCCGCGAGCTGCTCTCGCGCGGCCAGCTCGAGCGCGCCGAGGCCGAGTTCCGCGACGTGGTCAAGGCCGCCTCGGGCGACAACCGCGCCCTCGCGCCGGCCCTGCGCGATCTCGGCCAGGCCCTGGCCAAGCAGAAGAAGATGCCCGAGGCGATGGCGACGATGAAGCGCGCGCTCGCCGTCGCCGGCCCGGCCGCCGGCGTGCGCGCCGAGATCTTGTTGATCATGACCGAGGCCTTCCGCTCGGAGGGCAAGCTGCCCGAGCTGATCACGCTCCTCGAGGCCGAGAAAGGCCAGGACTTTCAGCGCCTGGCGATGATGGGCTCGCTTTACGAAGAGACGGGCGACGTCGACAAGGCCATCGCCACCTACCGCAAGGCCCTCGCCCTCGACGGGAAGCACATCGACACGCGCCTGCGCCTCGTGCACCTGCTCCAGACCGCGGGCGAGCTCGACACCGCGATCAAGGAGTACGAGGCGCTGATCAAGGCCGCGCCGAGCAACCCCGACTTCG
>JBDTXR010000477.1:0-7009 GCA_040006075.1 Byssovorax sp.
AGTGGATCACCGCACCCAGAGTTTTGAGACAGCCTCGGGAGGGAGCGGGCCTGGCGCTTGTTTCCAGCGCTCTGCAGCCCCGAGCCCGCTCCCTCCCGGTCGCGGCTATTGTTCGAGGATCGTGCTCGCTGATTTAGCGCCGACCCCGGCGCCGGGCGAAGGCTCACGGGGTCTCCGCCAGCCAGTCGATCTTGCCCGAGAGCGCGCGTCTCAGCCCATCTTCGACGAAGAAGCGCTCTTTGCAGGTCGCGAGGGGAGACAGGCTCTCTCCTGCGAGGCAACCGAGGGTGCCCTCTGGCACCTCGCCGCTCAGGTGAAATCCACCGCCTGCGAGCAGCGTCACGGCGCCGTGGGGCCCAGGGAGCACGAGGGCCGCGAGGAGGCCCGGGGCGCTGGGGCCGGGTGGAACGTGGTAGACGAGGAGGGCCTTTCCTTGCCGCACGACGGTGACCCGCGGGCCCTCGAGCCAGAGGAAATCGTCGACCTGCGGCGGCTCTTCTTCCGCCGCTGCGGCGCGGGGGAGCAGGTGTTTTCCCGAAGGATCGCTCTGCACGAGGGCGCCCTTTGAATCCTCGAGGCTCACCCCCTGCTGCTCGGTCTTCTTGAGCCCGATGCGCGCGAGGGCGGTATTGAAATTGAAGCTCGGCGGCTCGGCGCCGACCACCGCGGGGCCGAGGCGCTCGCCGGTGCGCGGCTCGAACACTCCACCGGAGCGGGCGTCGTACAGCATGCCCCCGTCGCTTGCTGCCACCCCGATGAAGAGGTGGCCTTCCTTCGTGAAGCTGACGCGCGTGCAATTGTTGCCCCACTGGTCGAGGATCCTCCCCACCGGGAAGGTGGAGAGCACCCGGCCGTCGGCCCGCTCCACCACCGTGGCCCGGTACTCCTGCCCATGGCCGGTCGGATGCGCGGGCTCGTTCTCCCGGTAGAGCGCGACGGCGAGCTTGCCGTCGGGGCTGACGGCCTGGGGGGTGAGCTCGCAGTAGCGCTGGAGGTGGCCGAGCAGCGGCTCGAAGCCCTCCTGCTTCGGGGTCTCGAAGATCACGCAGCCCTGGGCCGTGGGCTCGACGTGGAGTGTCTTCGTCGGATCGGTCTTCCGGGGTGGGAAGACCTCGGCGCCCGAGGAGCGCTGCGAGCAGACGCTCTCGCCCGAGGGCGTGAACCAGACGTTGAAATACGACTCTTGTCTCGTGTCGTCCAGGTCCTGCGTCGGCGGGCGCCGGAGCATCTTCCAGCGCTTGGTCTTCCGCTCGTAGGACCAGAGTCCATCGCGCCAGGCCATGGCGATCGAGCGCCCGTCGGGCGAGACGTCGAAGGCGTGGCGCGGCATGACGAACGTGAACTCCGGGAAGTAGGGCAAATCGCCGGCTTCGCGGGGGATCGGGATGGTCTCTGTCACCTTCGCCGAGCTCGCGTCGAAGAGGCGCAGCTCGTGGGTCCACCGCGGCGCGGCCTTGCTTCCACCCTTCTTCCAGGCGTCCAGCACGTAGGTCGAGCTCGAAGGGAGCCTGAGCACGGTGCGCGCGTCCGTCTCGAAGATCACGGCGAGCGACGGGAGCGCGAGGAGCCGGGTGACGGACGGGATGAATTCGCCATCATCGCCTTGAAAGCTCGTCTCGTACTCCAGGAGCCGGTCGTTGCCGGCGAGCGAGATCCGGGAATTGCTGCTCACGGGGTGGGTCGCGAGCTCTTTGCCCGTGGTCCGATCGACGAGGGCCAGTGTGTTGTCTCCAATCCCCACCAGGAAGCCTGGACCCGCGGGTTCGTACGCGTTGCGCGAGCCGAGGGGGAGCAGCGTGAGCGCGTTGCGATCGAGCAGCGCCCGGGTGCCGTCGGCTCGGGTGACGAGCGCGTGGTCGTCGTCGAAGGGCGCGACGTTCCGGAAGATGCTTGTGCGGCCCGCGGGGCCCTGGACCGCAGTCTCTTCGTGGGGTGCGAGGCCGAAGCCCACGAGGGTGAGCGGTGGGTCGATCGACGTGACGAAGTGCGGGCCGGGGAACAGCGCCACGACCAGGGGCTCGGCGGGGCGGCGCGGGTGGATCTGCGCGGGGAGCGCGATGGGGAGGGACGGGACGGAGGGCAGCTCGACGGGCCGGGGCGCGAGCGTCTCGGCGCTGCAGGCGGCGAGGGCGAGCAGCCACGCGGCCGATCGGGGAGCGGAGGTGATCCGGCGCATGGCCGCAGTGTACCTCGGAGCTGGGCGCTTCTGCGCATCGGTGATCGCCGACGCGCGTGGCGGATCGCCGCAGCGGGGCACGCGTGTGGGCCACGCGCGGCGGAAAACTGCGGGTGATCAAGCGCCTTCGCCGGGCATCACCGCATCGTACAGACTCCCTGCGTGCTCTTCTTCCCCGCAAACGGGGAGCTCGTACGCGTGGATCGCGCTTTGCAATCGTGCCCGGCATGAACAACCACGCTGTGCTCGGATTGGGAGTCCTGGGTCTGGCGCTGACGCTCGGGTGCGTCGGTGAAACCGCCCCAGACGAGGTGATCGGGGAGCGAGCCGACGAGTTCTCGACGGCGCCCTCGGAGCCGAACCACGAACAGATCACCAGCACGGCGCTGGCGTTTTTGAGCCCCGCGGTGCTCAACGCCGTGATCGCCGGCGACGTGTCCACCGACGTCCAGTTCGCGCTCCTCAATACGGCCCACTTCGATGACTGTAACTTCAGCGGCGGCTCGGCCCTCGTCGCCGCCAACCAGGCCGCGGCCGTGCAGGCCCTGGATCCAAGCGTGCCGCCGCTGGTCGGCGACGCGCAGGCCATCCTGGCCTTCTCCCGCTCGCTCCACGGCGTACAGGACTTCTACGCTCACACCAACTGGGTCGAGCTCGGCAGCAACGCGCTCGTGGACCAGTCCCTCACCGCCTTCCCCGCGCTCACGCCGTACTCCACCATCCCTTCGTCGGGCTTCGTCGTGGTGCAGGGGAACAAGCCGAGTCACACGGCCCTGTCGCGCGAGGACGACGCGCCCTATCCGCAGTATGCGATCGTGACGGTCCACCGTCAGAAGGCGACCGCCCCTGGCCTCGTGTCGGGCACCGTCGATTACGAGCCCGGCGACTACTGCCCGGCCGGGGCCTCGATCACCCACGCGGACCTCAACAAGGACAAGAGCACGATCCCCGGGCGCACGGCGCAGCATTTCGCCGCGAAAGCGCTGGCGATCCGGCAGACGCGCCACGAGTGGTGCCGGCTGAACCAGCTCGCTCACGACGCGTGGGGCGACGCGGGGACTGCGCGCCTGGCTACCTGGGTGGCCGATCCGAGCGCGCTGCCCAACTGCGCCACGGAGTGATGGCGGAGACGCCGGCCCGTCGAGCTTCCGGCTCGTGGCAAAGCCGCTTCGAGGTGGTGCTCGTCCGGACAGCTATCGGTCGGATGCCCGATGCATGATCGCCTGTACGGGTTTGGCGTTTCCCACGCACCGGCGGAGATGTATCCTGCAGAGAATGACGCCCGCAGGTCTCCCGTGTCCCTGGTGCAAGCTCGTCCAGCGGGTCGTGAACGGGCAGTGCGCGGCGTGCCACGGCGCGTTCCCGCCGCCGCCGCGCCAGGGACCGCCGCCGGCGCCGCCTCCCGCGCCGCGCGCCGTCCCCGCGGCGTTCGCTTCGCGCTGCCTCGACTGGAACGATTTCAAGCTTGGGGGCGTCATTCTCGGCGGGTCCGGGGGGCTGTTCTTGCTGGTGGGCGTCCCGCTCGTGGCGATCGGCGAGACCTGGGCGGCGAGCTTCGTCGCGATCGCGGCGGTGTCCCTCGCGAGCGCCGCCCTGCTGCTGCGCGCGGGTCGGGCGCGGCTGCGGACCCTGCGGGCGGTCTTCGAGCGCGGCGAAGCCGTGCCGGCGCGGATCGTGTCAATCGTGGAGGACAGGACGGTGTTCGAAGAGGACGTGCCCGACCACCTGAAATACCCCTGGCAGATCGAGTACGAGTTCGCGCTGGGCGGCGCGCCCCACCGAGGGACGGTGCTTGTGGAGCCGAGCCTGTGGCAGATCGACCGCCGGCCCGGGGATCTCCTGTGGCTCTTGCTCCACCCGGCGTTCCCATCGCACCACGAGTTCTGGCCGCCACTCGAGCGCCAGAAGGGCGGCACCCGCATCATCCGATAGAGTCCAGGCTTCCGGTCGCACCACGCGGACTCCGCGGGCGCGCGTCGGATCCACTGGCTTGCTGCGTCCGACGCATGCGGACTGCCACCTGGGGTTGTGTTACCTGTCGATGGCGACGTTCGCGTTCGGAGATCCGCATGAAGCCAGAGCATTCGACCCCGTACTCTATCGCGCCGCGCGGCCATGCTCGCTGAGCTCGAGCTTCTCCCGCCCGATCCCTGCTCCGCCGAGGCCAGAGCCGTGGCGCTGGAGCGGTATGCGCAGGCCCAGCGCGATCCTCGCGCGGACGCGTACGCGACGGTCGAGGAGCAGATCACCGCGGCGCTCGCAACGACAATCGATGCCCAGCGCTCCTCTGCCGATACGATCGCGTTCGGGCGGCACACGCGGGCGCGCTTCCGGCCGGGTCGCGTCGACGTGGAAGCGCGCGGCGCGCCGTGGAGGGTGAGCGCGTTGCGACCGCGAAACGTCGAGCACTTCGCCTCGATGCTCGCTTCACTGGAGCGCGCTTCGGCGCGGATGGCGCGGTCGGCAGCGTGGGCGCGCCTCGCCTCCTGGCTCCCTGCGTCGCAGCATCGGGCGCGGATCCAGGCCGCGCTGAGCGGCGTCCCGGTCGTGGCGAGCTGGAGTACGCTCGAGATCCAGCGAGCATCGGGGGCCTGGACGGGCCCGCACAGCCTCGTCGAATCGCGCGCCACGTTTGCGTCGTTTCCATGGGCCATGTTCCCCAGCGACGGAGCCGTGCTGGCGGTCGTCGGAGCAGAGCTCGCGGTCGCCGCGCGCGCGGCGGATCGCATGGACGCCAGGGTCTGCGCGATTTGCTCCAGAGAGCTCGTGCCCTGGCACATGTTCAACGCCTTGGCCTGCAACCCGTGCGCGGAGCTCTACCTTGGCATCATCCATTGAGAGGCCGCCCTGCCCGCGAGTCTACTTGACCGCGATCCGCACCGCCGCTTCGTGCCGTTGCCCTTTCACGCCGCGGGCTCCGCGGGCAGAAGCTCAGCGGTGAGCTCCAGCTCGTGGACCCTCCCCTCACCGCTCGAAAATATCGTACCTCTCGGACAGATCTCGCATGAACGCCGCGTCTCCGTACTGTCCTTCGGTCAGCGCGACGAGCTCGTCGAGGTAGGTGTCGAAGCCGCCGGGGCTGAAGATGGTCAGCAGCGTCGCGCCCTCGATGCTCCGGACCTCGTGCCAGACATCGGGGGGAACATTCAACGTGGTGCCCGGCGTCGCAGAGGCCGTCTCGTCGTCGAACGCGACCTCCACGACTCCTTCGAGCACATAGAAGATCTCGATCATCTTCTTGCCGCCCGAGCCGCGCCGCTGCCGGCCAGCGCCGTGAGCCCGTCTGCCAGGCTGGCTCGCCAGCACGCGTAGTCGTGGCCTCCCGAGAACTCGCGATAGGCCACGTCGTAGCCCTTCGCGAGCAGCACATCGCGCAGATGGCGGCTCTGCGCCACCTGGCTGCTCCCGGGGACGCCCCCGCCCCCCTCGAAGCGGCCGACTTCCATCCAGAATCGCACCGGCTGCCGCGGGGATGCGACGATCTCCCGGATCATCGCCCCGGGCTCGACACGGTAGGGAGAATCCTCGGCCTGCGCCCCCGGCGAGAACCAGAATGAGCCCGACTGGGAGAGCGCATTGCCAAAGACCTCTGGATGGTGGAACGCGCAGTAGGCCGCGCACAGGCCGCCGAAGCTCGATCCGACGAGGGTTACCTGAGCGGGGTCCTCCGTGGCCCGGTAGGCGCGGCGCACCCACGGCACGAGCTCTCTGGCGAGGAAGTCGCCGAACGGTGCCGACATCGTCAGATCGCGCTCGCGCGTGGCCTGGCTGTCCACGAGCACGGCCAGCATGGGCGGCACCTTCCCTTGCGCGATGAGGTTATCGAGGATGGTTGGCGTCGGCACCACGGTCTCGCTGGTGGCTCCGTACACCTGGCCATCGAACACCACCAGATAGGGATAGGGCCCTCCCGCGGGGTCGAACGCGGCCGGGAGATACACCGCGACGCGCCGATCTTCGCCCAGGATCTCGCTGTGGAGTGTCTTCGTGACAACGCGCCCCTCCGGCACGCCCGCGACGTGGCGGGTGGCGGGATGCGGCGGCGCGTCGGGCAGCTCGACGAACGAGCTATCCAGGAACTGGTGCGGATTCCACGCGTCGGGCTGCACGCCGGCGAACAGGGCCTCTCGCTGCTTCGGGGTCGCGCCCGTATTCGGCGGATCGCCCGCGCGAAACATGTAGGTGAAGCGCGCGTCCTTCGGGATCCGCAGCGTGAGGTAGAGCAGGTCAGTCTCCTCGAAGCGCAGGAGCGGAGCCTCGTCGCCCAGCGCGGGCCCGCCGACGAGCGCGACATAGCGCACCTCGGGCCCGCTCCGCCGCGCGAACGTGAGGAGCACATCGCCCCCCGGATCGTCCGCCAAAGGCTCCACGATTGGCGCGTGGTCCTTCATTTCCAGGGCAAAGCGCTCGATGGCCGCGGCCCCGTCGGCACGCCACGCCTTCCACAAGGCCCGGAGTCGCGGGCTGCGGTAGCGGAGCGCGGCGCTCCGCGTGTCGCGCTCGTCGGTGGTGATGATCTCGTCGATGTGCGCCTCGTAGCGCCCCGGCCGGGTCGTCTCCGGGCGCGCGACCACCTCGAGGTGCCACGCGCCGGCCTTGCCCGCGAGCGACCAGGGCTCGGGGCCGGTCGCGCCGTTGGGGCCGTCCACCGTGGCGATCGTGGCGCCGGTCGGATCGAGGACGCGGACCACCACGTCCACGCCTCGTTGATCGACCACGCCGTTGACCACGCGGCCTTCGGGGACGAGGACTTCGTAGACGTGGGTTTCGCCTTTGCGGAGCTCGCGCTCGACTGGGTGGCCTGGTTCGAGTCGGCTGCCTTTTGCGCCTTCG
>JBDTXR010000478.1:0-6899 GCA_040006075.1 Byssovorax sp.
CGTCGGCGCCGCCCGCGTCGAGCTTGCGTCGATCGGCGTTACAATGCGAGACTGCGCGGGGAGATCCAGATATGTCCGTCTCGCGTACCCTTCATCTTGGCCTGATCCTCGCTTCCGTATTCATCCTCTCCGCGGGCGCCGCCGGCGGAGGCTGCGCTCAGCCCGCCGTCCCCGACCCCACCAGCGCCACCAGCACCGGCGCCGGGGGCGACCCGGGCGAGGTCCACTGCACTGGCACCCCGCCGGCGTGCGTCGGCCTCGGCGACTTCGATTGCCAGACCACCAACGGCTGCTCGCACGTGGGCAAATGCCAGGGGACACCGCTCGACTGCGCGTCGCTCTCCGCCACCGGCTGCGCGAAGCAGCCCGGCTGCAATCAGGTGTCCACCGGCAACTGCTTCGGCACGCCGCTCCAGTGCTTCAATTTCAGCAACCAGTCCTCGTGCTCTCAGGAGAAGGGCTGTAGCTGGGATCCCAACAACTTCTTCTGCAACGGCTCGCCGACGCCCTGTCAGCAGCTCACCAACCAGAATTGCCTGTCGCAGCAGGGCTGCATGTCGAACCAGTCCAGCGCCTGCCAGGGCACCCCGACCGAGTGCACCACCTTCATGGGCGCCGAAGACTGCAACAAGGAGATCGGCTGCAACTGGCTCTCGGAGTGCACCGGCACGGCGAACGCCTGCAAGACCTTCGCCGACAAGGACTGCAAGTATCAACCCGGCTGCGCCTGCGCCACCTGCGGCTCGGGCTCGTCGAGCTCCACCGGCGCGGGCCCGCTGTGCACCGGCCAGGCGGACTGCGATCCGCTGAAGGATCCCTGCAGGACGGGCAACTGCATCAACGGCGAGTGCATCCGGATCCCCAACTGCCAGCCGTGCGTGAAGCAGATCGAGTGCAATCCGCAGGGTCACGCCTGCTTCACCGGCAACTGCATCGACGGGATGTGCCAGGCGACCGCCAACTGCCAGTCGTGCCTCGGCCCCGCCGACTGCGGCGCCAGCGGCAACAAGTGCTTCACCGGCAACTGCGTCGACGGGACGTGCGAGGCGAACACCGCTTGCACCAGCGGCGACGGGTGCTGCCCCGCGGGGTGCGCCGGCATGGACAGCGATTGTCCCTGATCGACTGAGGCATCCACCATGCGAGTCGCGCTGATCTCGGATCTTCACGGCAGCGAGGTCGCCCTCTCCGCCGTGCTCGCCTCGATCGATCGGCGCGGCGTCGATCAGGTGGTGTGCCTCGGCGACGTCGCCACGCTCGGTCCGCGCCCGGGGTTCGTCCTCGACACGCTGCGCGCGCGCGGCTGTCCGACGATCCTGGGCAACCACGACGAGTTCCTCTGGAACCCAGGGCTGGTCCGCTCGTACACCGAAGCTCCGGTGATCGTCGAGGCCGTCGACTGGTGTCGCGACCAGCTCTCCCCCGCCGATCTCGACTTCGTGCGCTCCTTCCAGCCCACCCTGACACTCCCTCTCGACGGGGTGAATCAGCTCTTCCTCTTTCATGGCTCCCCCGCGTCGCACCTGACCGATCTCCTGGCGACGACGCCCCCCGACGAGCTCGATCGCCACCTCGCCGGGTGCAACGCGGCGGTGATGGCCGGCGGGCACACCCACATTCAAATGCTGCGACAGCACCGCGGCGCGCTCCTGGTGAACCCGGGCAGCGTCGGCCTCGCGTTCCGGGAGTACGTCGCCGGAAAGGCGCCGACGCTCATGCCTCATGCCGAGTATGCGATCGTGGAGTCGGCCGGCGGCGCCGTGAGCGTGACGTTGCAGCGGGTGCCGCTCGACAAGGGCGCGCTGCGAAAGGCCGCGGCCGACAGCGACAACCCGCTGCGAGGAATGTTGATCCAGCAGTATTCCTGACCGGCCTGGTCCGACGAGGGCCTCGCCGGCCAGGTCGCGATCTCCGCTCGGCCGCGCTCGGGTGATCACGACGGGTAATCCGGCGCGGCCAGCTCCGGTGACCTCGCCTGTGCGAGCCAACTGACACGCTCCAGCGAGAGGCCATGAGCGGCAGCGTCGCGTCCGGCAGGATCGAGATCCCAAGCGCTTGGCGCTGAATACCTGCTGTGTGGCGTTCCGGCGCTCCGTACAAATGCTCCCCAGCAAGGCCGCCACGGGCCACCTATTTTTATATTCCTGCAACCGAGACCGAACGTCGCGACGTAGAGAGCTGCCGCGCCCGGCGCTCGGCCGGCTCCTGGGCGGGATCCCACATCTCGGCTCGTGGTGATCGCGCGGACCAGCAACCTCGAAGCAGGAGACACCCATGAAGGACAGAAGGCTGAAGCGCTTCTGGTACCGAGCCGGACCGCTTGCAGCAGCAGGCGCCCTCGTCACCGGAGGCGCAATGATGGGCTGCAGCTCGGATTCGCCGACCAGCAGCTCGACCAGCGGGACCGGTGGCAACACCGACGTGACGTCGTCGACCACCACCATGAGCGGTGGCACCGGCGGCGCGAGCACCAGCAGCAGCAGCGCCACCGCCACCGCCGCCGCGGGCACCGGCGGAGCCGGCACCACGAGCAGCAGCGGCACGGGAGGGCAGCACGATCTCGCGATCGGCAGCGCCGCCGACGTGCACCGGCCGTTCGACGCGACGCCGAGCCCCGACGGGAGCCAGGTTTACTTCACCGCCGATGGAGCCAACGGGCTCGGCGTGTACAAGGCCCCCTCCGACGGCAGCGCGCCGACGCCGGTGGCCGTGTATCCCGCGGCGATCGATCCCGCGAACCCGTTCGCGGGGCCGTTCGGGATCGCGATCAGCACCGATGGCAAGACGATCTTCGTCGCCGACGTGGCGGGAGGTCCGAGCGATCGCGGCGCGATCTACGCGGTCTCGGCGGCCGGCGGCACGCCGACCCTGGTCTCGGGCACCGACGGCTTCGTGCCGCGAAGCATCGATGTCGTCGTCGTCGGCGGCCTCGACAACCTGACCTTCAGCGGGACGGACGCGAAGGGCCTCCCGGGCATCTTCTCGGTCCCTGCCGCCGGAGGCACGGTGACGCCGGTCACCGTCGGAGGGGCCCTGCACGACCCCAGCGGCCTCGCCGTCGCGAAGGACGGCGCCATCTACCTGATCGACACCATCGCTTCAGGCAACAGCGCGGCGCAGATCCTGGTCATTCCCCAGGGTGGATCCCCCAAGGTGCTGGTGGACGACGTGCGTGTCGGCTACCCCGCCGGAATCGCGATCTCCACCGACGACAAGACTCTTTACGTCTCCGGCTTCAACCCCCAGGAGCTCACCGATCGCCTGCTCGTCGTCGACATCGCCGCGAAGACGGCGACCGAGTCGTTCAAGACCGAGCTCGGCACGTTCACCGAGTCCGGCGGCCTTCACCGCGCAAAGACGAGTGACATCTTCGCCCTCGTCGACAGCAGCGCCGGCCCCAAGGCCGGCAAGGTCTTCGTGATCAAATGAACCGCCGCACCCGTACCGAAGGAGCTCTCCCCATGATGAAGCGTATCCAGTGGATGAGCGCCGCCTTGACGGCGCTCGGCGTACTCGCAGCCCCGAGCCTCGCGCTCGCCTCCAGCCACCGTGAAGCCCCGTCGATCTCCAACGATCCCGCGGCCGACAACACCGACACCTACGCCTGGGTGAAGGGCACGAACCTCGTCGTCGTCGCCGACTACATCGGCCTCGAGCTCCCCGAGGGCGGGCCGAACTGGGCGACGTTCTCGGACGATGTGCTCTACGAGGTCCACATGGCGCGCGGCGCGGACAAGCTCTCCGACGCGCTCACCTACCAGATCCGGTTCACGACGACGCCCGTCGTCCGCCACGATCCGATGCTGAACGAGCCCGCGCCCGCCGGTGGACGCGAGTTCTTCGGCCAGCTCTCCGGTGGCGGCGCCTTCAACCAGACCTACAGCGTGACGCTGATCCAGCCCGGCAAAGCGCCCCTCCTGGTGGTGCCCAAGGGCGTCGTCACCCCGCCGAACGTCGGGCCGATGACCAACAACGTCGCGTACAAGATCCCCGCAGGAAAGACCTACGAGCAGTTCTTCGTCGACGACGCGGCGACCACCCGCGTCGTGGCGATGGCTGGCGGCGGCTCGGCCTTCGCCGGCCCGCGCGACGATCCGTTCTTCGTCGACCTCGGCGGCGTCTTCGACCTCGCCCAGATCCGCCCCGTCGCCAACCCGGCCGAGGCCGCGCGCGACAGCATCAAGTACATGAACGTGCACTCGATCGTGCTCGAGATCCCGCTGGTCACCGCCAACGGCGGCGCCGCGCCGATCGCCGGGCCGCACGCGGCGCAGACCGTCGGCGTGTGGGCCTCGGCCAGCCGCCAGACGGTGAGCGTCCTCCGCAAGGACGGCACCGACGATCACTACGGCCCGTGGCGTCAGGTCTCGCGCCTCGGTCTACCGCTGATCAACGAAGCGGTGATCGGCGTGCAAGACAAGGACGGCTGGAACCGCCGCACCCCGAGCGACGACGCCACCTACTACGCGCAGTACTTCGACAAGCCGATCATCGTGCGCGACGCCGAGGCGATCGGGTTCTACGGCGCCGGCGGCCCGCTCGCCGCGTGCGTGCCGCCGGGCGGCCTCCCCGCGCTCGAGTCGGGGCGCCTCGGCGACATCGTCCCGATCATCAACCTGCCCGACCACGTCGGCGCGGAGAAGATCAACTCGATCGGCGACGTGATCCGCGTCGATCTCGGGCAGCCGTCGGGCTTCCCCAACGGCCGTCAGCTCCAGGAAGACGTGGTCGACGTCGAGCTCAAGCTCCTGCTCTGCACGCTCAACGCCGGCACCCCGTTCCCCGCCGGGATCCCCGACGGGCCGACGGGCAACGAGACCCCGTTCAAGGCCACGTTCCCGTACGTCGCCGCGCCGTGGGAGGGCCGCTCGGCCAACCCGCGCCCCGTCAACTCGCTCCCGTGAGCTGATCGTTCGCGCGAGCTGATCGGCCGCTATTTCAAGCCGATCGCTCCACTTTCGAAGCGGAGCGCCGCTCCTCCAGGCGCTCCGCTTCGCTCTATTTTCTCTGCAAGAGCTCGGGCGAGATCGGGTATCGCTGCGGCGCGACGCGCGGCGGCAGCGCGAACGCCGGGCACCGCTTCGCGCAGGTCCCCGCGGCGCCGCCGTCCTCGGTCACGCACTCGCCGCGGCACTCGGCGTGCGAGCCGCACGCGGCGCCCTCGGCCTTCGGCGCGACGCACACGCCGGCGACGCATCCCGCACCCGGCGCGCACGCTCCCGCGGGGCACGCGGCGCCGAGCGCCGGCAGCGCACTGTCCGCGCATTTGCCCGCGACGCAGCGGCTCTTCCCGCACTGCGCGTCGCTCTTGCACTCGGCGCCCAGCGCCGCCGCGTCCTCGCATTGCCCGCGCGCGCAGCGGCCCGCGCACTCCGGGTGATCGCGATCGACGCCGTCTTGTCGGGTGTAGGTGGCGAGCATGTCGGCGCCGACGCCGCACTGCATGCGCGCGGGGCGTGGAGGACCGCACGCGCCGAGGTCGGTCGACGAGAGGCCCTGGCAGCGCAGCCCCGCGACGCACTCGAGCGAGGAGCGACACCGCTCTTTCTCGGCGAGCTTTCCGGTCACGATCTCCTGGCAAACCAGCGGGATCGCGATCGAGAAGGGGGTCACCCAGTCGCACCCGAGGGTGGCCCTGGTCATGGCCTCGACGCAGCGATCGAGCGCGGCCGCGTCGACGGTGACGGCGTGCTGCCCGAGCGCGTACGTCAGCGTCCGCACGCAGGCCACGGTCGGCGCGACGCCGGTGCGCGCGGTCGTGCAGCACGCGGCCTTGCGCTTCTCGGGCAGCGCCTGCACGGCCTCGCAATAGCGCGTGGCGATCGGATCCGGAGGGCCCGCATCGGCCGGGTACACCGGGCGCACCTCGTCGTCGGGCCTCGACCGCGGAGCCGCCTCGCCGGAGGGTGCCGCGAGGGCCGCAGACGACGCGCCGGGATCCGCCGCGGAGCCGCCGTCGGTCTTCGAGCAGGTGCAGCCACCGGCGAGCAGACCGAGCGGCGCGGCGAGCGCGAGCATCGCCGCCACGCCTAGCCGCAGCGCGCGGCGAGACGATCGAGATCGAGAGCGGGAACGAGAGGGGAAGGACATCATGCGTGGCGCGCATCCTACCCCAGCGTCGATTCTCGGCGCGGGCAACCGAGACGCCGCGCGACGCGTAGAGCGGTCCGATGTCGTCCTTCCACCGAACCGCGCTGCTCGTCGTCGGCGTGCTGCTCTCCGCTTGCCAGAACGCCCCGCCGCCTGCGGGATCGAGCCCGAGCCCGAGCCCCGCCGCGTCGACGTCGATCGCGGCCGACGAGCACAGCACGCCGCTCGGGATCGCGCGCCGCCTCGCCCTCGCGAAGCCGACCGGGACCACGGCGATCGATCGCGAGATCGCCCGCCTCCAGCCGCTCGCGGAGAAGCAAGCGGGCCAGCCCGATCCGTGGGTGCAGCTCGGTCGCGTCTGGGTGCGCAAGGCGCGCGAGGCCTCGGATCCGGGCTTCTACCTCGGCGCGAAGGCCTGCGCCGATCTCGCGCTCGACGCGGCGCCCGGCGATCGTCCCGCGACGAACCTCCTCGGCCTGGTGCTCCTCAACGATCACAAGTTCGACGACGCGCGCGATCTCGCGTCGCAGCTCCTGGCGAAGTCACCTGAAGACCTGATGGCGCTCGGCACGCTCAGCGACGCGTCGCTCGAGCTCGGCCGCTACGACGAGGCGATCAAGGCCGCAGACAAGATGGGGCAGCTCAAGCCCAACCTGCCGTCGTACATCCGCGCTTCGTACCTGCAATGGCTCCGCGGCGACGTGAAGGCCGCCAAGGAGAGCGCGCGCCTCGCCATCGACGCGGGGCGCGATCCGCGCGAGCCCGAGCCGCGCTGCTGGGCCCTGGTGCAAGCCGCGATGATCTTCTGG
>JBDTXR010000479.1:0-6814 GCA_040006075.1 Byssovorax sp.
TGGCATTTGCGCTCCGGACCTCACCTGCGCGGACGGGAAAGGTTGCGCCACCGGGGCCGACTGCACGAGCCACGTCTGTGGGAAGGGCGGCACGTGCGCTGCGGCGGCCTGTGACGACGGAGCGCTGAATGGCGGCGAGACCGATCTGGACTGCGGAGGCGATTGCGCGAAGTGTGGTCCAGGACGGCACTGCAAGGTCGGCGGCGACTGCAAGAGTGCTTCCTGTTCGGGTGAGACTTGTGAATCCACGTGCAGCGACGGTGAGCGAGGCGGAGCGGAGAGCGACATCGATTGCGGCGGCGGCGCCATTTCTGGCTGCTTGCCTTGTGGCGATCAAAAAGCGTGCAAAGTCGCTGAGGACTGTGAGAGCGAGGTCTGTCTGGCCAGCGTGTGCGTGAAGTCGTATCAATGGGCGAAGCGCTATGGTGTGATGAGCTCCACGGATCTCGCGGTCGACAGCGCAGGCAATTCAATCCTGATCGGCACCGCGCAAGGAGCCGTGGACTTCGGGGGAGGAGCGCTAGCGCCGCTCGGCGACGATGATGTCGTGCTCGCCAAGATTGACGCGTCGGGGAACCATGTCTGGAGCAAGCGGCTCGGAGATGGCGCGAAGCAGCGCGCGGGCGGCGTGGCTGTGACTCCCGCGGGAATCGTGATCGCGACCGGTACCTTTGTCGGCAATCTTGCTCCGTACGGGTTCAGTCCGAATGGCTTCGATGCTTTCGTCTTCGCGCTCGATCCCGCAGGTGGCTTTCTCTGGAGCACCCAGATGGGAGACGCCGCGGGCTCCCAGGGCGGAACCAAGGTTGCTGTCAACGCAGCAGGCAAGGTCGGGCTCGTCGGCAGCTTTTCTGGGTCGATTGTTCTCGGTGGCAATACACTCTCGAGCGTCACTCCAACGACCTTCGTCGGTGAGCTCGACTCGCTGGGCAAGCCGCTGTGGGGCAACTCCATCAGCGTTATTCCTTACAACATCGCGATTGATGCGGCAGGGAACCTCGTCCTCTGCGGATATGTCAACGGTCCTGTCGACCTCGGGGGCGGACTGCTTACCGATGTCGGCGACAACGAGACCGCGTTTGTCGTCAAATATGACGCCGCGGGCAAGTATCTGTGGGCCAAGACCTATGCAGCCACGGACACGAGCACGGCAGCCGCCCTGGCGCTTGACAGCTCGGGTAACGTCGTCGTGGTGGGGCAGTTCACCGGCGACGCAGACTTCGGTGGAGGCAAGCTCACGAGCACCGGGGGCGTGGGTGGTCAATCGGATGTCTTCATCGTCAAGCTCGACCCGTCTGGCGGGCATGTGTGGAGCAAGCAGTTCGGTGACAAAGCCTCGCAAGGCGCGAACGGCGTGACCATTGATCCGGCAGGTAATATCGGCATCACGGGAGATCTCTTCGGGAGCATCGATTTTGGCGGCGGTCCGCTCGTTGACTCGGGAGCCGCAGGATCCGATGTGTTCGTGGCCAAGCTGGATTCGCTCGGTAAACACCTCTGGAGTAAACGATTTGGCGATGTACAGCCCCAGAGCGGGGTCGACGTGGATGTGTCGGACGGGAAGAGCGTGAATGTGCTCGGCGCATTTCAGGGGACGATCGATCTCGGCGGCGGGCCGCTGACGAGCGTCGCAAGTCCTGCTGCTTACGACGTGTTTCTCGGCAAGCTGCTCACTCCCTGAGCGAAGCTGATTTACGCCGGCACCAGGGCCAGCCGCGCCAGCTCGGCGCGGGCCTCGGGCCACAGGCGGGCGTGGCGCGCGCGGTAGAGGCGCAGCGGCGAGGCGCCGTCGACCACGGCTTCGGTCGAGAAAATGCGGGCGACCGCGCCGGGGCGGACCGCGTGGTCGGTCGCGGCGTGGGTGTGGCCGTGGAGCACGTGGACGTGGTCGTGCTGGCCGAGGAGGGTGGTGGCCGCGGCGTGATCGCGGAAGCCGTCGATCCATTGCAGCGGCAACACCGGGTGGCGTCGCTCGCGTCGAGCAGCTCGGCCAGGATCGCGAGCTGGGCCTCGATCCCGTCCTCGGTCAGATCGCCCGTCACCACGAGGTGATCGGCGCCGCCGAGCTTCGAGGCCGCCAGCGCCTTCGCGGCGCGCTCTCGCCGCGCGCGCGGCTCGTAGGCGCGGCCGAGCGAGATGTGGGATGGCAGCTTCGACGCCGACGTGTGGCCGGGCCGACGCGCCGGTTTCGGCGGAGATCGACGGCGCCGACGCCCGGCTGCCAAGGGCGTCGGCGATGCTCTTCGCCATGGACTGGAACACTGCCTCCACCGCGGCTGGATCGAAGCTGGCTCCGGTGCGAGCCCGCGATCGCTCGCGGGCTGACGATCAGCTCGGAGGCGGCGTCACCGGAGCGACCGTCGTGACCGCGGCGCCCGAGAACATGTTGGAGGGGTAGTTCTTCACCAGGCACGCCGAGCCGTCGAGGAGGCTGATGTCGACCAGGTTGCCCTCGTGGCCAAAGCCATAGACCTTGTCGTTCCAGGTGGCGATCCCGTACAGGAATCCATACGCCACGTTGACGTTGTCGGCGCAGCCGGCGCGCTTCACCACCTGGCCACGCAGCGATTTTTGCACGTTCTGGGCGCCGGCCATGGCCATCTTGGCCATGTCGATCTCGATCAGCGTGTCGACCTTGGCGCAGCCGGTGGGGCTCGGCGGGTTCGGGCAGTCGCGCACCGTCGCGAAGCCCACGGGTTTGCCGTTGTTCGAGAGAAACACGATGTCTCCCGAGATCTCCCAGGCCTTGGGCACGTTGGCGTCGTAGTTGGCGTAGGCGTGGCCGTGACCGTCGGTGGCGGGGATGTTCCCGAGCGAGCCATGCTGGGTGATCTTCCCGGCCGCGTCGATCGACCAGAGCTCTCCTGCGGTGTTGCCGGCGACGAGCACCTCTTTCGCCGGATCGAGCACGCCCGTGGGAGCGAAGCTGAGCGAGTAAAAGCGCTTGTTCTTGTCCATGAGGATGGGATCGGTGAGCGGGATCGGCGTCCCGCAGTGCACGGTGCTGCCGGTGACGGTGATCGGGTGCACGGCAAACGAGCTCACGCTCCAGATCGAGAGGTTCTCGTCGATGGCCAGATCGGTCATCGAGGCGACCTTGCCCGGAGTCGCCATCTCGCCGGGCTTGAGGACGCAGTCGAAGTCGCCAATCTGGGTGATCGGGAGATTGGCCGCGACGGGATCGAGCGAGTAGAGCGTGGTGTTGGTGTGCGCGTAGATCAGGTAAGGGGCGCTGCCGCCCTGCGAGCCGCCGCCGTGCCCCGCGTCGAAGAGCGAGCCTCCCGAGCCGCCGCTGCCCGTCGTGGCGCTGCTCGCCGACGTGGTCCCGCCGCCGCCGCCCGCGCCGGTGGTCGTGGTGGCGTCGCCGCTGGTCCCCGTGGTCCCGCCGCCGGCCGAGCAAGCCTCGAAGGCCGCCGCCGCGGTGAGCGTGAGCGCGAGCGACGAGAGCGCGTGGGAGAGCTTCATGGGGGCACCGGCGAACGGTGAAAGGTTATTTGGTGATCGTCAGCGTATCGAAGATGGGATCGGTCGTGTCGGGCCGGAGATCGTGGGCTTCCAGCTTCAGCGTGGTCTTCGTGACCGAGAGGATGCCATAGAGTCCGAGCACGGTCTTGTTGTCGTACCCGTGGCTGAGCTCGGTGAAGCTGCTGGTCGACGGCCCGTAGCTGTCGGCGCCCGCGCCGGCGCAAACCACGTAGACCGTACCGTCCTTGGCCTCGGCGTGGATCGTCGGAGCCGACGCCGGGCCGGTGAGGGGCTTGGACCGCTCGTAGTTGTGATCGTGGCCGCCGAGGGCCAGATCGACGTGGTATTTGTCCCAGATCGGCACGAAATAGGCGCGGCCCAGGAGCACGTCGGGGTCGTTCCCGTGGTTGGCCGAAGAGAAGGCCGAGTGGTGATTGACGGTCACGATCCAGGGCACGTTGGCCCGGTTCTTCGTCGCGGCGTCGAGGTCGGCGGTGAGCCACTCGGTCAGGGCAGGCTGGTAGTCGGGATCGTCAGGAGGGTTGACGATCCAGGCGTCGTCGAGGACCACCACGTGGACGGGGCCGACGTCGACCGAGTAAAAAAGCTCGGCGTATTTCGGGTATTTCGCGAGATCTTGGGGGAGGACCAGGTTGCCGAAGAAGAGGCTGGTGTGGTTCTCGTGGTTGCCGTGGGCCGAGAGCGTGAGGACGCTGGCGAGGGTGAGCGGCGTTTGATCGGTGTCTTTCCAGGCCGAGTCGAGCCATTGCTCCCACTCCCCCTGATCGGGAGCGAGGTTGATGACGTCGCCGGAGAAGAGCTGCATCCCGACGCCCGCGAGCTTGAGCCTTCGCTGGATCAGCCTCCAGGCGTCTTTCTCTTCGCCGCGCGAGTCGCCGGTGATCCCGAACGTCACCGGCGCGCTGGGCGCGCTGGGCGTGGTGGTGAAGCTGTAGACGTCGCTCCACACCTCGCCGCCCGCGGGGCCGCCGCCGACGCGGTAGTAGTAGGTCGTCGCGGGCGCGAGGCCGCAGAGGTAGACCTCGTGCATCCGCTCGTCGGCGGGCGCGTTGAGGGTGCTCGCCGGGGTCGCCCAGGTCACCCCCGAGACGCGGTTTGCGGCGGGCCATTTCGTGGGATCGGGATCGCTGCCCCACTGCGCTTCGCTGGCGAGGGTGTCCTCGCCCGACTGCCACGCGAAGGCGATCGACGTCGCGGGATCGGCGTGTCCCTTGGCGCCGGGGACGACGTTGCCGCCGAGGCCGAGGCGCACGCGGCGGAGATCCGGGAGCGCGCCGACGGTGGGCTGGCTGGTCGTGAAACCCTTGTATTCAAGGCGTCCCGCGATCGAGAACGCGCAGCCCTGCGGCGTGAACGAGCTCGCCGCACCCCCGCCGCTCCCGCTGCTCGACGTGCTGTCGCCGCCGCTCGACGACGCGCCCGTGGGCGAGTCGCCGCCGCCGCATGACACCGCGCCGAGGCCGACGCTGGTGACGACGACGCCGAGGGCGAGGAGGATCGGGATCGGGGCGGAACGCCAGGTTCGAAGACCGGCGGAGCGGGCGAGGGGAGCCGTGATTTCCATGGTTTGCGACGCTTCGTACCGAGTAGAGCCCGGCGCCCCCGCGGACGCAAACGGCATCGCCGCGACGGGGGCGCGGCCCGGAGGTGACGCGCGGAGAAGGTGCGGCTATGCCCCCTGGCGCGCGGCCTCTCCTCGAC
This sequence comes from Byssovorax sp., assembly GCA_040006075.1. GTDB lineage: Bacteria > Myxococcota_A > Polyangia > Polyangiales > Polyangiaceae > JANYGI01. Next base: position 5,188 of record JBDTXR010000479.1, read on the forward strand.
GGACGCGATCACGGAGGCAGGCGATGTGGCTCGATCGAGCAGTGAAGTGGCTTCTCCCGCGTGAAGAGCATTTTTTCGATTTGCTGGAGCGCGGCGCCCAGAGCGCGCTGAAGAGCAGCGCCATGCTCGTGGAGTGCTGCAAGGCGTCCAACGCCGACGAGCGCGCGGTGATCGTCACCCGCGTCACCGACGAAGAGCACGTCGGCGACAAGGTGATCCAGGAGGTCTACGACGCGCTCAACCGCACGTTCGTGACCCCGATGGATCGCTCCGACATCTACAAGCTCGCCACCGATCTCGAGAACATCACCGACTGCGTCCACGGGACGGTGATGCAGATCTCGGTGCACGCGATCGAGGAGTTCCCCGACGGGAGCCTGGAGCTCGCCGAGAAGGTCCATCTCGCCTGCGTGGAGATCGACGCGGCGGTGAAGCTGCTCCGCGGGATGAAGCAGCTCGACGTGATCCGCACGCACTGCAAGAAGATCAACCAGCTCGAGCACGACGGGGATCAGGTGTTCCGATCGACCGTCGCCGAGATGTTCAAGAACGAGAAGGACGCGATCCGGCTCCTCAAGAACAAGGAGTTCCTCGAGGGGCTCGAGTGGACCCTCGACGCCTGCGACGACGTGGGCAACGCGCTCGAGACGCTGGTCATCAAGAACGGGTAGGCGCGCATGCACGGGCTCCTTCTCCCGCTGATCCTCGTCGTCGTGATGGCGTTGATCTTCGACTACATCAACGGCTTCCACGACACCGCCAACGCCATCGCCACCGTGGTCAGCACCGGCGTGCTCCCGATCCGGACCGCGGTGCTGCTCTCGGCGACGCTCAACTTCGGCGGCGCGCTCCTCGGCACCGCGGTCGCCGGGACCATCGGCAAAGGCCTGCTCTACCCGAGCGCCGTGACCCAGGTCGTGGTGCTGAGCGCGCTGCTCGGCGCGACGACGTGGAACCTGATCACCTGGTATTTCGGGATCCCGTCGTCGTCGTCGCACGCGCTCGTGGGTGGGCTCGTCGGCGCGGGGATCGCGCGCGCGCACCTCGCCGCGGTGCAGGGCGCGGGCCTGCTCAAGATCGTCAAGAGCCTGATCGTGAGCCCGCTCGTGGGCTTCGTCATCGCCTTCCTCGTGATGATCGCCATCCTCTGGATCGCGCGGCGCCAGCAGCCCGCGCGCATGAACCGGCTCTTTCGCAAGCTCCAGATGGTCTCGGCGGGCTTCATGGCCCTCTCGCACGGGAGCAACGACGCGCAGAAGACCATGGGCATCATCACGATGAGCCTGGTCGCCTACGGCGCGATCCCCGGCGGCCAGGAGAAGTTCGCCGTCCCGCTCTGGGTGGTGATCGCCTGCGCGACCGCGATGGCCCTCGGCACCGCCGCCGGCGGCGTGCGGATCATCAAGACGATGGGCACCAAGATCATCGATCTGAAGCCGATCCACGGCTTCGCCGCCGAGACGAGCGCCGCGGTGACGATCCTCACGGCCTCGTTCCTGGGCATGCCCGTGTCGACGACCCACGTGATCACCGGCTGCATCATGGGCGCCGGCGCGAGCCAGCGCGTGAGCGCGGTGCGCTGGGGAGTGACGACGCGGATCTTCTACGCGTGGATCCTGACGATCCC
>JBDTXR010000480.1:0-6811 GCA_040006075.1 Byssovorax sp.
CCTCCTCGCGCAGCGCCTCGACGACGGCGAGCGCGTCCTCTGGTCGGCGCACCCGATCGTCCGCCTGCGCGACTGGATCCCGCGCACCGTGCGATCGGTCGGCTCGGTGGCGATCGCCGTCGCGGTCGGCGCCGCCGGGGCCGTCATGTCGCTCCACACGGTCAGCATCCTCCGCACCGTCGTCGCCGGCGGCCTCGATCCGAAATCGCCGCCCTTCATCACGCTCGTCGCTTTCTTGTCCCTGGCGCTCGTCCTGTTATTCTCGGTATCCGTGGGCATTTTATACGCAGCCATCGTCCGGCCGGCGCGGCTCGAAGCCCGCACCAGGTACCTGATCACGGACCGACGCGTGCTCATCCAGCGCGGCGACCAGGAGCTGCACCTCGACCGCTCGCGCATCGTCGACATCATCGACACGCCCGCCGATCTGGGCCGCCACGACATCTTCCTGGTCCTCGACGGCCCCCGCGCCCGAGCCCTCGCGGCCAGCGGCGCCTTCGGTGAAGACCGTGGCCAGGGGCTCCAGCCCGTCCTCCACCACGTCTCCGACGTCGACGCCGTGCACGCCATCCTCCGGGACGGCGGCGCCCGCGCGTACCCCCACGCCGCGTAGACGCTCCAGGATCGCCATGTCCGAAGATCGCAGCACCTCCTGGCCGCTCTTCCGCGAGAGCGCCGTCGACCTCGCCGCCAAGCTCGCTGAAATCCCCACAGCCGAGGCCGCTGCCATGGCGCACGAGGCCCGCGACCTCGCCCAGATCTTCCTCTCGTGGGACACCAGAAAGCCGGAAAACGAAGCGCGGATCGCCCGCATTCGCCAGCTCTTCGACCTCAACCGCCGGGTGATGGACTTCCTCGCCAAGCGCAAGAGCGCCCCGGGCGCCCCGCGCCGCTGAGACACTTCACCGCGGCACCGGTACCCCGAGCTCCACCAGCTCCGCCCGCGCCCGCAAAAGCTCCCCCTGATCGCCCCGCAGCCGCGCCAGATCGGCCTTCGAGATCGCCAGCTCGATCGCCTGCCGCAGCTGATCCACGGGCACGAACGTCGCGCGGGCCTTCCGCCGCCCCTCGGCCGTCGACACCATCTCGCGCGTCTTCGCCACCTCCTCGATGGCCCTGCGCACTAGATCGGCCACGCTGGGCAACAGCCCACGACAACGTTGCACGGCGGACAGCTCCGTCAACAGCACCCTGGCCGACGCGGTGATCTCTTGCTCTCCTGCCGTCCAGTGCACCTTGAGCGCGGTGAATGGGTTCCGCTGCAAGGCCCGACGACAGGTCTCGAGCACCCGGGGCAGGTCCGCGTCGGAGATCGCCATCCTCGTGGCGGCGGGGCGCGAAGTGGGCCGGATCCGCAGCTCCACCGCCTGGATCCACAGCTCGAGCAGATCGGCGTCGGTCACGCGCCGCGCCACCCACTCCAGCGCGGTCGCCGTGCTCGATCGCTTCAAGATCCGGAAGAACAGCGCCACCTGCAGCGCCTCGCCGACCAGCGCCAGATCGAGCACCAGCTCGCCGCCCACGTCGCCGGGGATCACGTGCTCCAGGATCAGGATCCGCTTCTCGCGAAGCCTCGCGGCCACGCCCAGCGCCGGGTACGGCTCGGCGTACTCCACCTGATAGCGGGGCAGCGCGATCTGCTGAACCCGGAAGGCCGGCGTCACGGGCGCGACCTCCACGGGCAACGGAGGTCGACGGATCGCCTCCATCCCCGCAGAGGCGGACCCGTTCAACCCGGTTTGCGACACCATCCTTGGCGGATCGGCGGCCCCCGCGGCGACTTGAGCGCGGCCCCTGGAGAACGACGGTCACCACGCGCATCCAGCGGTGACCAGCGTTGACGGCGCGTCACCCCGCAGGGCCACGAGGCGTAGCGGGGTTGTGATCCTCCCTGCGACCGCGAACTGCGCCCCTTCAGTTTGCTCACCGGCAGGCGATTACACCTCCTCGAATCACGGGCTGCTCCGTGGCGCACACCCCTCCGAGGGCAGCGCCGAGCGAGCCCAGGGCCTCGTCGTCGTCCGCCGACGCGGCTTGCACCCGAAAGGAACGCCGGATGCCACGCCCGTACTCTGCCGGTCGCTTGATCCGGCTTCCCCGCATGAACGTGACTGACGCTCTCGAGCTCATTGAACGCACCCTGACGAAGGCCGACGAGCAGGCCTCCGAGCTCGGTGAGCTCCCTCCACTCATCGAGCGCTCGCGCCGCCGCCTCGACGCCGCCTTCGCCGCGTTCGATCAAGCCCAGGCCTCCCGCGAGCTCAACACGCAGCGCGACAGCGCGCTCGGGGTCCTGCGCGAGTACGTCACTCGCGTCCTCGCCTACGCCGATCCCGAGGTGCCCGGCTCCGACGACCTGACCGAGAGCTTGCTCCACCCGCTGCGCTCCTGCGACTGACGCGCATCAAAACGATGCAGTGCCATATCGTTATGATATGATCGCTCGCTGAACGACGGGCAATTCTGCGATTTTCTCCGGCGTCGCCGCCGCGGCGGCTTCGCCTCGCGCCTGGCCCGGGCCTTGCCAATATCGGTGTCGAGACCGGCGCTATCCCGTCGGTCCGGAGGCCCCGAGCATGATCTCCATCCGCCCTTCGTCTCAGCGCGGCGACGCCGACCACGGCTGGCTCCACAGCCAGCACACCTTCTCCTTCGCCGACTACCACGATCCCGCGCACATGGGCTTTCGCTCGCTGCGGGTCATCAACGAAGATCGCGTCGCGCCCGGCCGCGGCTTCGGCGCGCACTCGCACCGCGACATGGAGATTATCTCCTATGTCCTCGAAGGCTCGCTCGAGCACAAGGACAGCATGGGAACGGGCTCGGTCATCAAGCCGGGCGACGTCCAGCGGATGACGGCGGGCACCGGCGTGCAGCACAGCGAGCAGAACCATTCAAAGCAAGAGCCGGTGCACTTCCTCCAGATCTGGATCGTGCCCGAGCGCGCCCGGCTCCAGCCGAGCTACGAGCAGAAGACGTTCTCCGCCGAGGAGAAGCAGGGCAAGCTCCGCCTCGTCGTGGCCCCCGGCGGGCGCGACGGCGCGGTCACCGTCCACCAGGACATGGCGCTCTACGCGGCCCTGCTCGCCCCGAAAGATCGCGTCGTCCACAAGGTCGAGCGGGGCCACGCGTGGATCCAGGTCATCCGCGGCGCGATCACCGTCAACGGGCAAGCGATGGCGACCGGCGACGGCGCGGCGGTGACCGACGAGGCCGAGCTCGCGATCGAGGGCGTCGAGGCGGCCGAGCTCCTGGTCTTCGACCTCGCCTGAGAGGCTCCGAGGGAGCGCCAGGCCTTTTTTCTCGTCCCCGGTTCGCGTCGCTGATAGGAAAAAAGCGCGCGAGCCGGGAGCTTTCTCGGCGGCTCGCCTCTCGAGGTTCGGAGCCCATGTCCACCCACAAGCACGCGACAATTTCGGCCTGGCAACGCGAAGAGCACGGCGGCTACCACGCCGACCTCCACGGCTTTCAGCTCCGCGTTCACTGGCACCCTGAAGGCGAGGGCGGCGCCACGGCCGACGCCACGGCGCAGCGCGGCTTCTCGTGGGACGCCAAGCAAGGCGACCTGCCCCGCTTCATTTCCACGGAAATTCACGAGGAAATCGAGCTGGCGATGGTCGCCGCCGAGGCCTACCCGGCGCAGGCCGAAGAGGCCGCCGCCGCGCGCCGGGCCGAGGCCCCCAAGACGGACGCCGGGCACTGATCCGAACGCCCGGCGCGCCGCGGTTCGGCTGGCGGAGAGCGCTCGCTCTCTGCTACCGTGGCCGGTCGGATCACCGGGCTCCCGGCCGCGAGGGCGGTGGGGACACGACGATTAAGAGCGGGGGCGGCTGCTGCGCCCGGAGGGCGCCGGACCTGTGAACAGAACGTTTGCCATCGGGGACATTCACGGAGACGCGGCGGCGCTCTATCGGCTGCTCGCGTGCTTCCCCGAGCTCGACGAGACTGACACCGTCGTCTTCGTCGGCGACTACCTCGATCGAGGCCCGCAATCGAAAGAGGTCGTGGCCTTCGTGCGCGAGCTCCCCTCCAGGATCAAGGCCCGCGTCGTCGCGCTCCGCGGCAACCACGAAGACGCCTGGCTCCGGGTCATCGACAAGGGATGGCCCGAGTTCATCCTCCCCGTCGGCAACGGCTGCCTGGCCACCCTCCGATCGTTCCGGGGCGAAGAGCCGCCGGTCGAGGGAGAGGGCATGGGGGTCGACGAGGTAAAGGCCCTCCTCACGGGCAGCTTCTTCCCCGAAGACGTCGTCGCCTGGATGCGCGAGCTCCCGCATTTCTACGAGGACGAGCGCGCGATCTACGTCCATGCCGGGCTGCCGCGACAAGGCACCGAGTTTCCCCACCCGAGCGAGGCCAAGAATCCGACTGCCCTCCTCTGGTGCCGAGACGAGGCCTTCTTCCGGCTTTATCATGGCAAGCTCGTGGTCTTTGGCCACACCTCCACCGAGCTGCTCCCGCCCGAGCTCTCCTCGTACACCCCCGAAGATCCGACCGACATCTGGGCGGGTCCCTGCACGATTGGCCTCGACACCGGCGCGGGCAAGGGCGGTTGGCTGACCGGGCTCGAGCTGCCCTCCCTCCGCGTGTACGAGTCACGGTAGCGTCGCCCCGCCCCGACTCCGCTATCCTCACCTCGCTTGGAAACCATCGTCCTCTGCCCGTTCCGTGTCGGCACGCTCCTCTGGGAGGCGCAGCCGGGCCAGCGCTCGCTCACGGTGATGGTCAAGGCCACCTTCCTCCTGGTCCCCGACGGCGAGGCCGTCCCCGCGCCCGAGCAAGATCCGATCGGCGACGATCGCCACTGGGAAGAGAGCACGCTCGGGAGCCTGCACCGCCCGGCCGATCTCGCGCCCCTCAAGCGCCGCGTCGACCTCGCGCTCGTCGGTCACGCCTACGCGCCCGGGGGCGAGCCGGTGGCGCAGCTCACGGCGCGGCTCCGCGTCGGCGACTTCATCAAAACGCTTGAAATCCAGGGCGATCGGCTCTGGACCACCGGCGCGTCGGGGCTGTGCGTGGGCGCCCCGATCCCCTTCGTGCGGATGCCGATCCGCTACGAGCGCGCGCCGCTCAGCCCCGACAACCCCGTCGGCGTCGACGCCGACGCGCAGCCTTCGCTCGGCGCTCCGGCGCGGGCCAACCTCGAGCGGGTCGAGGCCCCTCGCGCGTCGATGCCCGCGCCGGCGCGCGGCAGCGCCCCTCCTGGTCGCGCCGGCGCGGCCGCTCCGCCGCCGCCCGCGCCGGCCGTGGGCTTCGGCCCGATCGCGCCCACGTGGCGACCGCGTCGCAAGCTGCTCGACGAAGCGGGCCTGTTCTGGGCCTACGGCGTGGCGTCGGAGAACGGCACCGCGGGGCCCGCGCCCGCGGGCTTCAACTTCGAGTTCTTCAACGCCGCCCCGCGCGATCAGCAGATCGATCTCCTCCGCGCCGGGGCGGTGATCGAGCTCGACAACCTCAGCCGCAAGCACCCGCACCTCACCACCCAGCTCCCGGCGATCCGCCCGCAGGTCTTCCGGATCGATCCGCGCACCGGGCGCACCGAGGAGATCATCCTCCGCTGCGACACCCTCTGGATCGACGCCGATCGCGGCGTCGCGGTGCTCACCTTCCGCGGCCTCCACGACGTGGGAGCGGGCACCGACGAGGCGATTGGCACCCTCCTCATCGCCGCCGATCCGCAGGGAAAGAAGCTCCGCGGCGATCGCGTCGAGCAGATGGCGCGCGAGCAGAGCCCGGGCGCGCTCGGCCCCGCGCGCGCGTCGACCGCGACCGCCGAGAACGATCCGCTCGGCCTCCGCTACGACGCGGTGAAGTCCTCGCGCTCGGGCGCCGCGCCGGCGACCGCCGCCGCCGAGGCGGCGCCGAAGCACGAGCCGACCCAGCGCTTCGACTGGCAGACCGGCTTCGCAGGCGACGAGGCCCCGCCCGAGCTCCCGCGCAACGAGGAGGCGATCCGCGATCACACCCGCGACATCTCCCAGCTCCCGCGCCGCGCGCCCCTCCCGTTCCAGGGCCCGCCCGCCGCGCCCGACCTCGGCGCCCTCGCCTCGGCCCCGACCCTGCTCGCGCCGAAGGAGATCCGGATCAAGATCGAGACCCAGCCGCCGCCGCCGATGGTTGCTGCTGCAACCAATTTCACGCCGGCGATCCCCGCGCTGCCCTCCCCGCCGATGGTTGCTGCTGCAATCATCTCCACCGAGCCCGACGTCGAGGTCCCGACCACGATCCGCGGGATCGCCCCGCCCGCGGCCAAGCCCCTCGTGGCCAGCGCCGATGCGGGCGCCGCCCGGCCGCAGAAGACCGCGCCGATGGACGCGGATCCCGCGCCGGAGACGGTGCCGATCGAGCGCTACGCCGGCATCTCCGCGGCCCTCTCGCGCAAGGGAGTCGACCGCGGCTCGGTCCTCCGCGCCGAGAAGCTCACCATCGCCGGCTGGGGCGCCATCGATCGCCACTGGAAGCGCGCCCTCGCCGAGCAGACCGACCGCGGCGAGAAGGCGCTGCTCCAGGCCTTCGACGTCGCCTACGTCACCGCCCAGGGCGAGCTCCACCGCCCCGTCGGCGTGCGCGAGTACGCGCGGATCCTCATCGGCCTCGAGCGCGGCGAGGTCGGCCGCGTGCTCGCCGCCCTCGAGCTCCAGCTCAGCGATCTGATGCGCCTCCAGCGCGTCTGGACCAAGCGCGTGGCCGACTCGCCCGAGCTGGCCGCCGAGCTCGCCGTGGCCCTCGAAGAGACCCGCAAGACCTGATCGTCACCGCCCCCGATCATTCGCCTCCAACCATTTCCAACCGCCGAATCCAACCGCCGAAT
>JBDTXR010000481.1:0-6781 GCA_040006075.1 Byssovorax sp.
TTCCTTCCCGGATCGCGAAATCACTCCGCTTTTTCGCCCGCCAGGCCCGGAGCCCACGAACCGCTCTCCCGAGCCCGCCCCGACCTCGCGCCGACGCCTTCGAAAAAGGCTTGATTCGCCGCGCCGGAACGTTGCCCCCGCGCTCCGGCGAGCATCCAACCTCGTCCGGGAGAGGATCACCTTGTCAATCCCCCGCTCCGCCAGCCGCGCGAGGGCCGCGGCATCCTGCTTGTGGCTCGCCTTCGGCCGATCGGTCCCGCTCTCCAGCCCATCGAGCCGCTGGAGCAGCGTTTGCCGAACGCCAGCGTGCGAGTCGGGCTCTCGTCGAGCACGGTTTGACCGGGAAGCTCAGGCATGATGTCCCTTTCGTGGATACAACCCCGCAAGCGCACGAGGCGCGCGCTCGCCGGCCGAGGAGACCGGACGCTCGCGGCTCTGTCAAGCACACCGCCGCCCGGATCGCCCCCGACTCGTGCCATAGTCTCGCCCGTGCTCCCCTCCTTCAACACCGCCGGCCCGTGCGTCCCCGGCGAGCACTACATGCTCCCGCCCGAGCGGCGCCTCGGCCGCGTGATGCAGCTCATCGAAGAGCGGAAGTTCTTCACGCTGCAATCCGGCCGGCAAACGGGCAAGACGACCTCGGCCAAGTGGCTCGCCCGGCACTACAACCAGGGCGACCGCTACTGCGCGATCTGGGTCGACATCCAGACCGCGCGGGAAGAGCCGGACCCCGTGGCCGCCTTCCGCACCGTCCTCGGCAAGCTCGACCATGCCGTGAAGACCTGGCTCGGCGACGTCGCGATCCCCTCCGCGTCGGCGGAGCTTCGTGACGATCCGAAGACCGCAGTGCAGCGCTACCTCCAGGACCTCGCGGCTCGGTGTCCTCGCCCGCTCGTCGTGCTCATCGACGAGGCCGATGGACTGGTCGGCCCTTCGATGGTCTCGTTCCTGACCCAGCTTCGCGATGGCTACGTCGATCGCGAGACGACTCCGTTTCCTCACAGCGTCGTGCTGATCAGCAGCCGTGCCGTGCACGACGACGTCGTCGAATCGGACCATCGCCGCAGAGTCTCCTGGCCCGCAACCTCGTCCGCGTTCGAGCTCATCACCGAAGCCGCATCGCTCGACCCGTTCACTCGCGACGAGGTCGAGCAGCTCCCGGTCGAGCACACCGCCGCGACGGGCCAGCGCTTCGAGCCCGAGGCCATTGCTGCAATCCACGATCTGTCGCAGGGGCACCCCTGGATCGCCAACGCCCTGGCCGGCCGCGTCGTCGATCACGATCTGCCTGACCGCACGGTGCCTGTCACGTTGGCGCACGTCGAAGCCGCCAAAGAGGCCATCCTCCGCGAGCCGTCCACGCACCTCGACTTGCTCCGGGCGAAGCTCGATGAGCCGCGGGTGCGCCGGATCCTCGATCCGATGATCGCCGGCGAGCGGACCCGGAAGAACGCGTTCGAGGAAGACTTCGCCTACGCGATCGATCACGGTCTCCTCCGCGTTCGGCGCGGCCGTTTCGAGATCGCCAATCCCATCTGCGCCGAGGTCATTCTCCAGTCGCTCATGCATCCAGGACAACAGCAGATCCACCACGAACCAGCCGACTACGTGCGCGCGGATGGTGCGCTCGATCGCGCCAAGATCATGGCCGACTGGCAGATCTTCTGGCGCGAGAACGGCCACCTCGCCGCGGAGGGCTTCAGCTACCGCGAGTCCGGCCCTCACCTGATGCTGATGGCCTTCCTCCAGCGCATCGTCAACGGCGGTGGCAAGATCGAGCGCGAGTATGGCCTCGGCCGCGGCGCCCTCGATCTGGTGATCCACTGGCACGGCACGCGACACGCCATCGAGGTCAAGCTCCGGCGCGACACCCAGACCGAGAAGCGCGCCCTGGAGCAGGCCGCCGGGTATCTCGACACGATCGGCCTCGACGAAGGGTGGCTGGTGATGTTCGATCTCCGCGCCAGGCGATCCTGGAAGCAGCGATTGACGTCGAAGATCAGCAAGACGGCAGGCAAGCGGATCCACGTGATTGGCTGTTGACGCATGCTCACCGATCGCGCTCACCACTCTCGATCTCCCGGGCGACGCGCGTCACTTCTCGTCCTTCCGCTCTTCTCACTCCTCCACCTCGCCTGCGGCCCCGCGGCGCCCGCCCCGTCCTTTCGCGCCGATCTCCCCCGGAGTCGCCACGTCCTCCTGATCCCCCCGCTCGACGAGCACCCGAAGCTCGTCGACCACCACGACGGGACTGCCCTCGACGACAGCACCTCCCAGGACGGCAAACCCGATCTCGCCTGGTGCGCTCGGGTCTGCGCGGTCGTCGCGCGGCCCGACGAGCGCGTCCTCGGCTGCTTCTCCCAGACAGTCGACACTCTCCTCCTCCGGGTGCGATCGTTCGAGATGCTCGACTGCGCGATGGCGCCTCCCCCTTCCGCTGCCCCTTCGATCGACGCGAAAGCGAGGCGCTGATGCACGCGAAGATCCTCCGGCGCCTGCTCGAAGGCGCGCTCCTCGCCGTCGGGAGCGCCGGGTGCTGCTCGCCGATGTTCGAGGTGCGGAGCCCGGGCGGCTGGTCGTTCCAGGTGGTCAAGGCCCCTCCGAATTTCGGCGCTCCGCCGGTGGACGCGCGCGGGTTCTTCGACGCCGACGCGTGCCGCGTGGCCTGCAGCGGCGCGCCGACGTGCTACCCCACCACCGTCCGCGCCCTCGATTTCACCCACCCGCCGCGCAAGGTCGAGTGCACGATGGCGCTCGATACGCCCTATCCCAGCATCGTCAAGCCGCCCAATCACACGATCGAGCTGCTCGCCGACGAGGAGATCGCGACGCCGGTAGGACCGAACGGGGAGATCGAGCTCCGGGTGTGCAGGACCCTTTGCGAAAAGGCCGAAGAGCGCCACCGCTACAGCTCCGATGCGGCGCACGCCACGTCGTGCGTGGCCGAGCCGGCCGCGCCAATCGCCGGCGTCGACGAGGTCTTCCTCGTCTGCGGCAACTACGCTCCTCCGCACTGCGCCCAGACGTCGGTCTTCTGACCAGGCCGCTACCCCGGCTCGCAGCAGCTCTCCCGCATCGCCGTCATCTGCGCGGCGAGCTGGAGCACCTCGGACCGCACCTGCGGTGGCAGCTCCCCCGGCGCGCGCAGCGCTTCGAGGCGGGCGCGGAGCGTCGGTGGCAGGCGGGTGAAGATCTCCCGCGGACAGGCCAGCACCAGCAGCGTCGCCAGCTCGAACGGGTGCTGTTGATCGGTGAGAAAGCCTTGAACCGCCGAGGTTTCGCTCCACGCTCGCCCTTCGAGCGCGCAGCGGACCGCCTCGAACAGGGGCGCTCGCCGGACCTCGGCCATCATGGCGGAAAGCCGCGCTCGCTGCTCGACCGCGTCTTCCCCCGAGGCCGGCTCGGCGCGGGTCGTCAAGAGGGTGGCCACCGCCGGAGAGACGCCGGCAAAGAAGGCTTCCATCACCGCTTCCACGGTGCTCGGCTGCTCGGCGGCGATGGCCTCGGGCAGCGCAGCGCCGAGCTCCGAGGCGACAGCGCGAAACGCCTCGGGCTCCGAGGTGAGCCGGCAAATCGACGTGTCGGGCTGCTCGCCCCTTCGAAGCACCAGGTAGCCGCGAGGCCGCCCGGTGACCGGATCCGGAGGTTGCATGGCCTCCCAGAGCAGCGAGAGAGGCGCCCAGTGCGGAGGGTACTTGAAGCGGGCCACGTCGAGCACGAGCACGAGATCGCGCCCGCGGTGATACCCGCCGAGCGGCGAGAAATGCCCGTCCCCGGTCTGATCGAGCGCGCCCCGAGAATACCCGGCGATGAGGTGCGGCCCGTCGGCGGCGCGGCTCGCGGTGAGCACGTGCTCCCGCAGCTCGCCCAGGGTGCTCCGATCGGCCGAGAACGACTCCACCTCGGCCCCGTTGCAACGCGCCAGACACCGGAGCTGCGACATCGTCAGGCCCTCTCGCTTCACCATCTCGAGCGGACGGCAGCAGTCGAGGAGCTCTTCGCTGTACCAGCGCCAGGGCCCCTTCCAGGAGCGCCCGGGATCGATGGCGAGCGCGTTGAGCACCACGACCAGCGCGCCGAGCCCGCAAAAGGCGGGCTCGCCCTGGGTGTGAAACTGCTCGGCGAGCGGGAAATACCCTTCCATCGTGCCATCTACGAGGGCTTCACGGAAGATCGCGCGGCCCTCGGCGGAGGAGAACGGGACGAGCGAGGTGGGGAGAGGGCGGCGGTAGAAGCTTTGCATGGAAGGCCGCCCGACAGTAGCACATGCGATCGGATCCACCCTCCACCGTCGTCAAATTTGAGGCTTCCAAAACGCCGCGAGGACTCCTATGGTGCGAAGCCTCGCGACCCCATGAGCACCACCGCACCCGCTTCGCCCGACATCCTCGGTACTCCCGAAGGAATCGCCGACCCGTACCCGGCCTATCGCGCGCTCCGCGACCGCTCGCCGGTGCGCTACCTCCGCATCCCGGCCAGCCCGGTTACGGGGATGAGCCAGCCGTTGTACGGCTTCGCGCTCCTCCGCCACGCCGACGTGCTCACCGCGCTGCGCGATCCCGCCACCTTCTCGTCGGCCAGCTACACGATGTTCAAGGGCATCCCGCAGATGGCCCTCTTGCACGACGATCCGCCGCACCACACCCAGCTCCGGCGCCTCGCCAGCAAGGCCTTCACGGCGAGCCGGGTGGCCGCGCTCGCGCCGTGGATCACCGCGATCGCCCGCGGTTTGCTCGACTCGGCCGGAGCCGGCGAGGTGGACTTCATGGCGCGCTTCGCGGTCCCGCTCCCGGTGCAGGTCATCGGATCGATGCTCGGCGTCCCCGCGGCGGACCAGGCCGCGCTCAAGGGATGGTCCGGAGCGCTGGTGTCGTACAACGGCATGCCCGCGGCCGAGCGCGGCCCGAAGCTCCAGCAGATGATGGCCTACGTCGATCGAATGATCGCCGAGCGCCGCGGCGCGCGGACCGACGACATGATCTCGGCGTTCCTCGACGCCGAGGTCGACGGCGTGCTCCTCGACGATCTGGAGGTCAGGCGCCTGGTCGTGGTGCTCCTGGTCGCCGGCAACGAGACCACAACCAACCTGATTGGCAACCTGACCGCCCTCCTGGCCGACCGACCGGAGCTCTGGCAGCGCGCCCGCGACGACCGGTCTCTCGTGGAGCCCCTGGTCCACGAAGCGCTGCGCTTCGAGAGCCCGGTGCAGCGCTTTCCCCGGCTCACCACCCGCGCCGTGGAGATCGGAGGCGTGGAGATCGGCGCGGGCGAGCTGGTCGATGTGTTCTTTGGCGCCGCCCTCCGCGATCCAGCGGTGTTCGCCGATCCCGATACCTTCCTTCCCGACCGGGGCGCCGGCGAGAGCGTGGCCTTCGGGATGGGTATCCATCATTGCCTGGGCGCGCCGCTGGCGCGGCTGGAAGCGACGATCGCCCTCAACGCGCTCCTCGATCGCTATCCCACGCTGACGCGAGGCGCGGCGCCGGCCGAGCGTCAGGCCATCGCCCAGGTCAGCCTCGGCTACAAGGTCTTGCCGCTCGCGCTCGGCCGCGGGTAGCGCACGGTCTACGGGAAATTCCGCGCTTTCACGCCGGCCAGGCGCGGATCGGCGTCGAGCGCGGCGGCGATCGCCGCGATCTTCGGCGCCTCGGCGGTGAACCACGGTCGCCGCGGGCGCCAGCGCACCATGGCCCAGAGATAGAGGTCAATCGCCGACAGCCGCTCTCCGAGGAACCACGGGCCCGCCGCGGCGCCCTCCACCTGACGCCACATGGCCTCTCGCTGGGCGTCGGTGCTGGCGCGGAGCTGGTCTTGCGCGGCCTTCTCGCTCACGTAGCGCGAGGGGACGTCGCCGTAGGTGAACGAGGGATAGAGCGAGGCCACGAGGTACACGAGCCAGCGCAGGAAGGCCGGCCGCGCCGCTTCGCCTGCGGCGGGGACGAGGCCGGCCTCGGGCGCGAGATCCGCGAGATACAGCACCATCGCCGCGGTCTCGGTCATCACCGCGCCGCCCGGCAAGAGCAGCGTCGGCACCTGGAGCAGCGGGTTCACCGCGCGGAGGCGCTCGCGGGCGTCACCCTCGTTCCAGGGCTCGTCCAGCATCTCGAGCCGATAGGGCACCTGCGCGAGCTCGAGCGCGGCCTCGACGATGGCCGAGCCGCAGCCCACGGCGCCGAGGAGGGTGAGAGTCGGAGCAGCCGGGTCGTGATCCATGCCGCGAGCCGTACTCCGCGGGCCCGGCGGCCGCAACGGCGCTCCGGCGAGCGCTGGATCCGACGATCTCCCGATCCCGCGACGACGCCGCTGACAAAGCCGTCGATCGCTCGCTACCCTGCCCTCATGAGCGCCTCCTCGTCCCCCCGCCGTCGCCGGATCGTCGGCGCGCCAAGGAGATCCTGATCATGCCCCGCGCCCTCGATCACGATCGCACCGCGCTGGTGCTCGCCGGCGGCGCCGCGCGCGGCGCGTACGAGGTCGGCGTCGTCCAGCACGTGCTCACCGAGGTCGCGAAGGATCTCGGGCGCGACGTCGATCTCGACATCCTCTCGGGCACCTCGGTGGGCGCGCTCAACGCCTGCGGGCTCGCGGCGTTCGCCGATCTCGGGCGCACCCGCGCGAGCCGCCTCGTCGACGTGTGGACCAGCCTCGACGTGACCGAGCTGGTGCGCCCCGACGTGCGCGGCGTGCTCCAGATGGGCGCCCGCCTGCTCGGCCGCAGCGCCGGCGACGACGGCGTCCCCGCGCGCGAAGGCGGCCTGATCGCGCCCGAGGGCCTGGAGCG
>JBDTXR010000482.1:0-6716 GCA_040006075.1 Byssovorax sp.
CCCACGTCACTTCCGTGATCGTATGCATACAATCCAGTTTTCAAGGACCGAGCCGAGCAGGTGAACTGGGACCCGAAGGTCCGTTCAGTGCTCGTGTTCCCCGACTCCGAAGCGGCACCTTGCGGCGCCCTGCTTCAGACTGCGGGGGGCGGAAACCTACGCTTCCGTCTTCGTATCGTCAACCCTTTTTCTTGAATTCGTCACCGGCGCGTACTGCTTGCCGGCGAACGAAGGGCTTTGTGCCGGAGCACGCTGCCCGGCTCTGCAACTTCCAGAGCCGTCTTCAGGGAGGGCGGCCTTTTACTTCAAGGCCGCGGAGACCGTCAACTTCTTTTTGGTCTCCCTTCGGAGACCGGTGCGCCCTCGCACCTTGCGTCGACCCTCTCGTCGGCCCGTCGCTCGGGGGCGGCGGTTCGTCGGGAGGGCGCGCTTTTTAAGCTCCGGTCAGGGTTCTGTCAAAGGCTTTCCGAGCGGTCGGCGAAGTTCTTCGCCGACCGCTCGATTTCCCGGTGAAAGCAGGGGTTTTCGCCGGTTGGCGAGCGCGCAAATTCAACGCTGCATGCCGGGGAGCGCGGTGGGACCGGAGACGAACCCGCCGGCGCCGTCGAAGGTGAACAGCAACTTTTTCTCGAGGCCGTACGACTGCGTCTCGCCCCAGCGCGGGTTGTTGTCGCTGACCCAGAAGACCTCGCCCGAGACGATCGCGTCGTCGGGGTGGCCGGTGCGCTGCGGGAGCGCGAGGAGGTAGTCCTTCAGCGCCTCGCGGTAGCTGTAGTAGCCGGGCATCGCGATGCCCTTGAAGTAGTCGCCCCAGAGCTGGTTGGTGCGGAGGCTGCGGGCATGGATGAGGTCGAAGTCGGGCGCGCGCAGCGTGTACGGCTCGACGTGGACGGTGAGCGGATCGACGTGGCGGCCGTCGACGGTGATCGCGTCGACGACCAGGGTCCCGTCGTCCATCGCCGGGCCCGGCGAGAACATGTACCAGCCCTGGAGGAAGCGGAGCTTGCCGGTGAACGTCATGAGGACGGGCGCCTGGTGGACGCGGATCATCTTCTTGATGACCCAGAGCTGGACCATGGCGATGTTGACCGCGCCCGCGAAGAACACGAGCGCGAGGACCTGACCGAAGATCCGGAGCGCCGCGCGGCCACGGAGGCGGAGCGGCGAGGGTCCCGCCGCCGTGAAGCTGGGGCGCGGCGCGAGGCCGAGCCAGGCCGAGACGTCGCGGCGCTCGATCGCGGCGAGGAGGGCGCCCACGCCGTCGCGGAGGATCGGGGCGCGGAGCGGGAGCGCGACGAGCGGGCCGAGCGGGAGCGCGGCGATCGCATCGGTCAAGGGAGCGGATCGGGTGATCGCGCGGCCACGCTTGCTCCGGATCTCGATCTCGATCTCGATGCCGAGCGGGCCGGGCTGGCCTTCCCGGAACGTGAGGAGCTCGAAGCCGTCGAGGCGCTTGAGCAGGCGACAGACGAGCAGGGCCGCCGGTGAGCGGGCGTCGAAGACCACGGTGCGAGCCCGCGAAGCGCGGCGCATGGTGCGGTGGGCGAGCTCCCAGTCGTCGGCCGTGAAGAGCAGCGTGGAGAAGACGCAGCACGCCCACGCGAAGGGACCGAGGACGAACGTGGCCCCGAAGGCGATGTGGAGGGCGTTGATCAGCGCGATGGCGATCCGGCGCGACCAGGTGCGGGCGAGCGGCGCGAGCAGCGCGATCGGGATGCTCGCCTCCATGGCCATCGCCGAGTGCGTCATGAATTTGAGCACCGGGAGCGGGAGGTGATCGCGCACCAGGGCGACGAGCGGCGTCGCGATGCGATCGATGTAGAGAACGTAGTGGACCGCGGTGCCGTCCTTCCATTCGATCCCGGTCTTGTGGACGACGTTGAAGAAGTAGATGGCCGAGAGCTGAATGAGCACGATCGGGCCGAGGAGGGTGATGAGCGGCTGGTCGTGCCCGGGGAGGACGAGGTCCGAGCGATCGTTGAGCTCGGCCGCGGAGGCTTCGCGCCGTCGCTTCATCGAGGCGAGGAGGGCGTCGAGCGAGAAGCGGTCGCCGAGCGGGAGGAAGCACGTCCAGAGGACGAGGAGGTTCTGGACGGTGTACCCGCCGTTCTCCGTGAGGAGGACGCGCCCGTTCATCCCCGTGACGAGGACGACGGCCAGGATCTGCATGAGCCGCGTTTTGTAGCCGATCAGGAGGCCGACGAAGGCCACGAGCATCAGCGCCCAGAGGACGCGGAGCTCGCCCGGCGAGGAGAAGCCGAGGAAGACGGTGAACGATCCGGGCGACTGCGGGCGCGAGAGCCCGAGCGTGGTGGGGAGGACGCCCTCGGAGGAGTAGAGATCGGCCCAGGATCGGCCGCGGTGGAAGAGGTCGGTGATGAGGAAGAAGCCGAGCATCCACCGGGCGAAGCCCAGCGTGCGGCGATCGAAGGTGAGGTAGTCGTCGCGGAGGAGCCGGAGAAACGAGCGATCCGGCGGAGGCGGCGCGGTGGGGGCCGCCTCGTCGGGAGCGTCGTTTGCGGGGAGCGCAGCGCGCGTCATCGCGATCGGTGACTGGCAATCACGGAGCGAGCTTGGCGACGAAGACGTCGTCGCCGCTGGCCGCGAGCGGGCCGCCGCCGAAGTCGGCCGTGCCGGTGATGCTACCGGTGATGAGCACGTTGCCCATGGCGTCGGCAGAGACGCCGGAGGCGCTCTGGAACGAGGCGTCGCCGAAGCTCTTTTGCCAGATACCGCACCCCTGCGTGTCGAGCTTGGCGACGAAGCCGTCAACGCCGCCGCCGTTCGGGAGCTTGCCCTTGCCAAAGTCGATCGCTCCCGTGAAGCTGCCAACGACGATGGCGTGGCCTTTGCCATCGACGCTCAACCCCTTGGCGTGCTGCGACATGCTGTCTCCGTAGGTGTGACTCCAGATCTCTTTGCCGAGCGGATCGAGCTTGGCGACATAGACGTTGGGGCCAAAGGAGTTGTCGAGGGCCCCGCCGCCGAAGTCGATTTTCCCGGCGTGGTCGCCGGCGAGGTAGATGTTGCCCGTGGCGTCGGCGCCGACGCCCTCGCCGCTGGATTTGCCGGCGCCATAGAGCTTGCCCCAGGTGACCGCGCCGGCCCCGCTGAGCTTGGCCGCCCACGCGTCGTTGGTGCCCGCGAGCGGGAGGGCGCCCGCGCCGAAGTCGATGGCTCCGGCGGTGTCGCCGGTGACGAGCACGTTGCCCGTAGCGTCGAAGGCGACGGCGTGCGCCGACTGCGCTGCGATGTCGCCAAAGGCCTTGGCCCACTTGGCGTTGCCCGCGGCGTCGAAGACCGCGACGAAGGCGTCGGTGTCGCCGGTGCTGTCGATGGCGATGGCGTCGAACGTCATGTTGGTCTGGAAATCGCCGACCATCGCGATGTCACCGGCGGCGCTGACGGCGACGCCATGCGGGACCTGCGAGTTGATGTCGCCGAACTTCTTGCTCCAGATGTGGTTGCCCTGCGGGCCGAGCTTGACGATGAAGGCGTCGTCGAAGTTGGGCCCGACGCTGGTGAAGGTGCTTCCGCCGAAGTTGACCGAGCCGACGAACTGGCCGACGACGACCACGTTGCCCTGGGCGTCGGCGGCGATGCCGCGGGCCGATTGATCCTTGCCGTCGCCGAAGCTCTTGGCCCAGATCGGAGCGCCGTCCGGCGCGAATTTGGCGACGAAGATGTCGCTCGCGCCGGCGCTGGTGAGGGTGTTCACCCCGAAGACCACCGAGCCCGAGAACGCGCCGGCGATGATCACGTTGCCGGTGGCGTCGTGGGTGACGGCGAGGCCGAACTGGCTGCTCGGGTCCCCGTAGATCTTGCTCCAGGTGTGCGGCCCCGTGGTCGGCGCGGGATCGCAGTTGGCCATCGTCCCCGTGCCGGTGCTGCCCGTGACGCCGGAGCTGCTCGTGTCGCCGGTCGAGGTCGACGCGACGGTGTTGAAGAGCATGCCGCCCGAGCCGCCCATGCCGGTGCCCGACGCGTTGCCGCCCGTGCCGGTGGGGCCGGTGGAGCCCGTCGTCATGGTCGTCCCGCTCGATCCGCACGCGGCCGCAGCCGCGCCGCCGAGCGTGAGGACGAGGATCGCGAGGGTCGCGCGCGAAGAACGCAGAGTCATGGGCGGGGGCTTTCGGGGTGGGGCGAGACGTTAGCGCGAGATCTCGGTGCGCCCGCTCGCGTGATGGACCTCGCCGCGCGAGGCGGCGCAGTTGCACGGCTGCTCGGGCGCGGCGGCCCGGGGCGTGGGCTCGCACGCCGTGAGGGCCGTCATCGCGAGGAGAAGCAAGAGGGCGGGCCGCATTCCTCCCACCAAACACCGCGCCGCGAGGCCCGTCAAGACCGCGAGCCGTGGTAGAAGAAATCATGCGTAAGCCGCTCTCGTTCCTCGCGATCCTGGTCCTCGCTCTCCTGGCCTGCAAAAAGGGGGCGCCGAGCGGCTCCGGCTCGGGAGCGGGCGTGGGATCGACGAGCGGATCGTCGGCCATGACCGAGAGCTTCGCCTCGAAGAACGGCCTGATCACCGCGCATTACCCGGCGAGCTTCGCCGCGTCGACCGTGGGGACGAGCTCGATCGTGGTGACGCGCAACCTGCCCGGCGGCCTCGACGAGGCGCTGGCGCTGGTGCCGATCGAGAAGCCGATCTCCAACGATTTGAAGGAGTTTGCGCGGGTGATCGGCAACGCCGAGGTGAAGGAGCTGCACGGCTACGTGGAGTCGTCGTCGCTCCCCGCGACGTGCGCGGGCAAGCCCGGCATCGAGACCACGGGCACCTGGCGGTCGGAGAAGGGCACGCTGACTTACCTGCGAAAAGGCTGTCATTTCCTCGATAACGGGCACGGGTATTCGATCGCTTACTCGGTGCCCTCGACCCTGGCGGCGACCGAAGAGCCGACCCTGCGCGCCATCCGCGAAGCGACCCAGTTCAACCGCTGAAGGCCGCGGCGATTCGGTTACCATCGCCGGGCACACGCCGATCGAGCCGAGCCGGCGGCGCTGCGGAGGATCACGCCCATGGGAACCGAATCGATCGAAGTGACTGCGGTGATTCCGGCGAGCGCGGCGCGCGTGTACGCGGCGTGGCTCGACTCCGAGGGGCACACGGCGATGACCGGCGGAGCGGCGGAGATCGATCCCGTCGTCGGCGGCGCGCACAGCGCGTGGGGCGGCTACATCACCGGCGAGACGCGCGCGCTCGAGGCCGGGCGACGCATCGAGCAGACGTGGCGCGCGAGCGACTTTCCGGACGAGAGCCCGCCGTCGCTGGTGGTGGTGACGATCGAGGATCAGGGCGAGAGCGCCCGGGTCACCGTCACCCACAGCGAGCTGCCCGAGGGCATGGGCGCGAGCTTCGAGAGCGGCTGGCACGTGCACTACTTCACGCCGATGATGGCGTACTTCGAGACCGGCGGCGCCGACGCGAAGAAGAAGAAAGCGCCCGCGCGCAAGGCCGCAGCGAAGAAGGCAGTCGCGAAGAAGAGCGCGGCGAAGAAGGCGGTGGCGAAGAAGAGCGCGGCGAAGAAGCCCGCGGCGAAGAAGCCCGCGGCGAAGAAGAGCGCCGCGAAGAAGAGCGCTGCGAAGAAGCCCGCAGCCAAGAAGGCGTCGAAGAAGGCGTCGTGACGGGGCGTCGTGGCTGAGGACGACAGCGAAGCGCGCGCCGGGCGGCTCGCCGCGGCGGGGGCCGTTGGCGCGAGCGTGGCGCACGAGCTGCGCAACGCGCTGGCGGTGGCGGAGTCGGCGCTGTTCCTCGCGCAGCGCGACATCGACGATCGCCCGCGCCTTACGCGTCACCTCGATCAGGTGGCGTCGGAGATCCGGAAGGCGCACGACGTGATCAGCAGCGTGCTCGGCCTCGCGCGCGGCGAGCCGGTGCGGCGCGAGCCGGCGCCGGTGGGTCGGCTGATCGCCACGGCCCGGCACGCGCTCTCGCTGCCCGCGGGGGTGAAGTTCGAGATCGCGATCGAGCCCGCCGATCTGTCGGTGCTCTGCGATCCGATCCTGCTCGAGCGGGTGTTCTCGAACCTCTACCTCAACGCGATCGAGGCGCTCGACGAGCGCGGGCACGGGACGATCGTCACCCGCGCGTGGCACGGCGACGATCGCACGTACCTCGAGGTCGAGGACGACGGGCCCGGGCTCGATCCGGCGATCGTCGATCATGTGTTCGAGCCGCTGATGTCGGCCAAGGCCAAGGGCACGGGGCTCGGCCTGGCGCTGAGCCGGACGATCATCGAGGCCCACGGTGGAGAGATCACCGAGGCGTCGACGCGCTGCACGGGGACGTCCTTCCGGATGTGGCTCCCCAACACCTGAGCGAGTAGGGATCTGCGCATGCAGACCGAAGCGATGGTGTTGGAGCGTCACGGCGGGCCCGAGGTGCTGGAGCAGCGCACGATCGAGCTCGCTCCGCCGGGTCCTCACGAGGTGCGCGTGCGCGTGCACGCCGTGGCGATGAACCACATGGATCTGTGGGTGAGGCGCGGCGGGCCGGCGTTCAAGCTCGAGTACCCGCACCGCCTCGGCTGCGACATCGCCGGCACCGTCGAAGAGCTGGGCGCGCGCGCGCGCGGCGTGCTGCCCGGCGATCGGGTGATGATCCAGCCCGGCCTCTCGTGCGGCATTTGCCGAGCGTGCCTGTCGGGTCACGACAACCTCTGTCGGCGCTACCGGATCCTCGGCGAGAACGCGCAGGGCGGCTACACGCGCCACCTCAACGT
>JBDTXR010000483.1:0-6680 GCA_040006075.1 Byssovorax sp.
TCGTGGTAAATCGACGCGTAGCGCAGGCGTTCGAAGAAATGCTGGCCGCTCGCCGGGTAGAAGATCTCGATCGGGTGGGCGACGCGATCGAGCGAGATGCGCTGGATCACGCTCGCGAGGCCGAGGCAGTGGTCGCCGTGAAAATGGGTGACGAAGATGTGGGTGATCTGGCTCGCGGCGAGGCCGACGTGCGTCATTTGCCGCTGCGTGCCCTCGCCCGGATCGATGAGAATGCCAAGCTCGTCCCAGCGCAGGAACGCGCCGTGGTGGTTGCGCGCCCGCGTGGGGACCTGGCTCGCGGTGCCCAGGATGATCACCTCTCGGCTCGACATGATCTTCCTGATACTCCGCCCGGCGCTCCGAGGCCTCGAAATGAGGTCGAGGCCGCAGTATCAGCGCCGCGGGCGCAGCGGCGCGACCGGCGGGCGCGGCATCGGTGAACCTGGCGAGTAGCTGCTCGGATCGAACGGGCGGTCCGGCTCGAACATCGATCCGGGCGCCCAGGCCGCGAAGCCGGCGATGGCGAGGCCGCCGCCGAGGATCACCGCGAAGACCGACCAGCCTTCGGTGTCCATCCATTTCGAGCCGGGCGTGGCGCCGCGCCCGTTGGCCTGCGCGAGCGCGTTGGCAAACTGCTCGTTGGTGCAGAGGACGGTGCCGCTGGTGTTGCGGAGGAAGATGGCCTCGCCGCGCGAGGTGGCCGGCAAAGGTGGCATGGGCGGGCGAGTGAGACGGGCGAGCGCGAAGCCCGCGGGAATGGCCAGAATGGCGGCGATCGCCGTGCGAACGTAGAGGCCGACGAAGACGTTGGCGAAGGCGAAGGCCAGCGCGAACGCGGCGCCGATGAGCATGGCCCCGAAGAAGACGCCGACCCCGCGGATCTTCTCCTTGCCAGCCCGCTGCGCGCACGCCGTGCAGTAGGGGAAGCGCATCGTCAGCGTCGTGCGGATGTTGCCGCTCTTCGACGTGGCTTGCACCGCGATCTCGGTCTCTTTCGGGCCGAGACAGCTCGCGCAGCGCGCAGGGGTGCTGTAGCTAGGGGACGGTAAATGGACGAGCCAGCCTTTGACGCTCACGAAGTTCTCCTCACGATGGCGAGAGACTAGGCGGGCGCGCGGGCCAGCTCAAGCGGATCCGACGCTCCCTCGCGCCGACGCGAGGTGAGGCGGCGCAGAGTGCCTGTCAGGAGCTGAAGCTCACCGTGCCGTCGTGGCACGTGGGGCCGCAGCTTTCGCCGTTGGGGGCGCTCGTCTGGAGCGGCGCGCTCTTGCTGGCGTCGATCACCTTGGCGCTGGCGCTGTCGGTGACGGTGGCAGACACCATGACCGAGGCCTTTCCGCCGGTGGCTTCATCGAGGATGACGACGAACTGGACGTCGCTGTCCAGAGCGAAGCAGCTCGCGAAGCTTCCACCGCTCTTGATGTCGCACGAGACGACGCCGCCGGACTCGGTGAGCTCGGCGGTGGCGCAGGTGGCGGTGTCGACGCAGACCTTGATCGAGAGCGGCATGGCCCCGGCGGCCTTGGTCGCGAGGCCCGTGAGCACCGCGGTGACGCTGGCGTCGGCGCCGCTGCGGCAACCCACCAGCGTACAGCCGAAGCTGCACCCCGAGGCACCATACCCAAGAAGAGAGACGAACGAGAGAAGAAGAAGATTAAGTTTCATGAACAACGTCGTAGCAACCGCAGGCCTCGCATTCAAGCCATTTCGCCGACGATCCGCGATCGATCCTGTCGTCCCCGGCGACCGCGACCGGGGGATCATACCGAGTCGCGCGACCGCGACACGAGCGTCATGGTGGCTCACAACGAGGCCACATAAGCGAGCAGCGCGTCGCGGTCGGCCGCCGAGAGCTGGCGGGTGTGACCCATCTTGCCGTCCATGCCGACGAGCAGCGCGGAGAGGGTCGGATAGCGCCCGTCGTGGAGGTCGGGAGCCGAGCGGGAGAGGAAGCGGAGCGACGGCGTATCGAAGCCTCCCGCCCAGGTATCGAATCCAGATTTCACGTCGTGGCGGGCGTGATCGGTGGTCTCGTCGCCGAGGTGGCAGTTGGAGCAGCCGGCGGCGTCGTCGTGGAAGATCGCGTCCCCGCGGGCGATCCGCGGATCGACGGCCCGCGTCGGCTCTCCCGGCGGCGTGAGGCTCTCTACCCAGGCGAAGAGGGCGTCTCGCTCCGGGGCCGAGATGCCATGTCCGCCGAGGCGAGCCAGGGTCCCGGTGAAGTGGTGCTGGAGATCCTTGTCGCTGCCGTCCCAGCCGTAGGGGGCGGTGTCCGCGAGGCGGCCGAGGAGCATGGGTGTCTGGCGCGCGCCCGAGAGGAACACCCACGAGAGGCCGTCGTCGCGCCCGTCGACATGGCAGCTCGCGCAGGCGCGACCGTCGGAGGAGATGCGACCGCCGGCGGCGTCGTGGAAGAGCTTGCGCCCGCGATCGAGCTCGGGCGGGAGCGCCTGGTGCGCGGCTATCGGGATCGTGATAGCCGGTGGCGGCGCCTCGCCCTTCACGCCGCCGAGCGGGAAGAGGCTGAGCACGCCGTCGAACTGCGACCACGCCGCGGCGCGGCCGGCCTCGCTGTCAATCGCCACGCCGCGCGGCCCCGGCGCCACCTTCCAGCGGCGGAGCACGCTCGCCCGAGGAGCCGTGGGGCGGGCGTCGTAGGCCACGATCTCGTCGCGACCGAGGCAGGCCACCAGGAGCTCGCCGCGCGCCTCGTCGAGCGCGGCGCCGCGCGGTAGCAGGCAATCCTGCGCGCCGAACTGTCCCTTCGGGGTGAGGTGGACCCGCTCGGTCGCGGGATCGAGAGTGGCAATCTCGCTGGAGACGGTGGCATCGGCCCAGGCGGTCCCACCGTAGACCGAGGCGAAGGTCATGATCGGACGCGGCATGTCGAGGACCACGGGCGCGAGAATACGGCCGTCGGCGGCGCGGATCAGCGCGAAGACCTGCGTGGCCGGCCGCTCGTGCCCGCCGGCGCTGGATGGCTCCCGCGCCCCCGAAGGGCGTGGTCCCCGCGAAGCCGGTGACGCCACCGAAGAAGCGCTGAGCGGGCTCGATTGCGGCTGTCGCACGAACCGCGGTGACCTCGAAAGGAGAAGAGCGGATCAGCTTGAAAAGACCTCTTCCGCCGCGGCGGCGCTCGTCGCCCGCAGGAGCCAGCGCTGGAGCGTGCTCACGTCGGTGCAGGCGGCGAGGCGCGCTCGATCCGCGTCCGAGCACGCGAGGCCCCGCGCGCCGAGGAACGCCGCAATGCCCTCTCGCAACGCCGTGAGGGCTCGTAGGCTCTGGGCCTGCGCCTCCTGGACTTGCGCCTGGGCCCGCGCCTCGGCCTCGCCCGCCCGCGCCTCGGCCTCGCCCGCCCGCGCCTCGGCCTCGCCCGCCCGCGTCTCGAGGCCGGCCATCATCCGGTTGAGCCGGCCGATGAGATCGCTGGTCCCGGGCAGCTCCGCGAGGCCGTAGAAGAACCGCAGCTTGTCCCCCTCGATGGCCAGATCCAGGCCCAGCACCGTCGACGCATAACGGCCACCTTGAGGCACGATTCGGTGGTAGCGGCGGGCGCCCAACTCCGGGAGGCGGTAGCCCAGGATCCGCTGGTGCAGCCGGTCGTAGACGAAATACTCGGGGATGCCGAGGTGGGCATAGCGCTCCACGTTGTCGACGAGATCCTTGCTCCGGCTGCCGTGATGGAGGACTTCGATCACCAGATCAAGCCCCTTTCCCTCGTCGGCGACCACCCACGCCATGCGCGGATCATCGTCGGGCTCTTCCACCCCGACGACAGCGAGCAGGTCGGGCGAGAACACGGGCTCGCCGGGGTAGAGGACGGCCATCTCCTCGGCGAGGTACATCGTCCGCCCGATCGCGCCAAAGTGGAGACCGAGGGCGTCGAGGGCGCGGGTCTTGGCCTTCTTGTGGCGCCGCCCCTCGGTCATGGCGACGGCGGGGTCGGAGAGGGCGTCGAGGACCCGGACGAGGAAGGTTTCGCGCGCGGCGGGGGACATGGCCCGCCATTCGTCTTCGGTAGGGGAGATCAAGGAAGGCGGGGAAGGAAGGGGTTCGACCGTCTCGATCATGCGGTGAGCGTACCACCGGAGGCGAAGCAAGGGGAGGCGGGCAGCCAGCTGCCCCGATCCACTCGGTACCGACCGCCGGAAGGCAGCCAGCTGCCCCAAGCTGCGCGGCGCCATCATTCGCCCCGACCCCTCGTTGACGACGTGCTACAGCGACAACTTCTCGCACCCGGATCGAGGCTGCCCGCTTCCGTTTTGCGCGCTCGCAGCTGGCGCGCGGTTCGCAACGGAAGGCCACCGGAGACAGGAGGGATCAGCGCTCTCTGCGTCTCACTCCATATCCTCGTCGGGAGTCGGAAACCGCAGCAGCATCGCGTCGCGGATCGGCGCAGGCAGCGCGGCGATCCCGCGCACCGCCGCCGTCATCGACACCGGAAAATTGATCTCCCCCGGCGCGCTCCGCAGCTTCCCGAGAATGAGCTCCGCGGCTTCGTCGGACTCCAGGGCCATGGGCATGGGCTTGGTGATCCGGGCCGTCATCTCGGTGTGCACGAAGCCCGCATGAACCGCGGTGACGTCAACGCCCGTCCCTTGCAAGTCGAGCCGGAGTGATTGCAAGAACAAGGTGAGCCCCGCCTTGCTCGCGCCATAGGCACCCACGGTCGGGAACGGGGCCAGGGCGCCGACCGAGCTGACGCCGACGAGGTGACCTTTGCCGCGCTTGACCATCTCCGGCAGGACGGCGCAGAGCGTGGCGATGGCGCCGTTGAAGTTGACGAGGCACAGGTTGCTGATCCGCTCCCAGCGAAGCCGCTTGCCGTCGATGGCGAGGCCGACTCCGGCGTTGGCGATCACCAGATCGAGGCCGCCGAGCTCGGCGTCGATGGCCCGGATCGAGGCGACCGATCGCTCGGTGTCGGTGACGTCCATGGCGATGACGTGAGCGCGCCCGCCGTCTCTCTTGATCTCCTCGGCGAGCGCTTCGAGCGCCGGGACGCGCCGCGCGCAGAGCACCACGGTGGTGCCGCCGCGGGCGAGGCGCTTCGCCATGCTCCGGCCCATCCCGCTCGAGGCCCCGGTGATCAACGCTGTTCGGTAGTCCATCGCGGGGTTTACATCACACGACGGGCGCCGCAACAACCCCTTTGCGGACGGTGAGCGGCGGCGCCAGGGCGCTCGCGAGGGAGCGAGTCGGTGGGCGTGAAACCCGCGAGCGCGGACCGGAACGAGCGCCACGCCCTCTCGTGCGCGTACTTTCCCACGAGCGGCAAGCTCGACCGCGTCGAAGGCGTGAGGGCGTGAGGGCGCCGTTCGTGCTCTTCCGCGATCTCTACGCCGCACGTCCTCGATTTCCAGCTCCCGCAAGGGGATCTCATCGATCTCGTGAAGCGTCGGGCCGCCGCGCTGCCCTGAGGGCAGCGCGGGCGAGCCGGCTTCGGAGTGAAATCCCCTTTGATTCTCGGGCGCGCCACAGAGGATTCGAACCTCTGGCCTACGGCTTCGGAGGCCGCCGCTCTATCCAGCTGAGCTAGTGGCGCTGATTGATGCGGCGGGCACCCTACCGACGAAGCGCCGTCTGCGCAACCCCGCGCTGCGGCCCGGCGGACGATCGCGCGCGGCGGCCGCGAAACTTGGCCCCGCGGCGGGGGTTCCGGCATGGCCAGAGCATGCTCGTTCAGCCGCACCGGGAGACGACGCCGCGCTCTTTTGGCCTCGGGGGCGCCTCGCGCGCAGCCGGGCTCACCCTGGCGCTGGTGGGCGCGGTCGCTGCCGCGGGCGCGCTGGCGGGGTGCAAGGGCGGCAAGACGGAGCCCTCGAAGGAAGGCATCGTCAGCCTCTCGGCGCCGGCGCCGGTCGAGGACGTGCTCGATCCGGCCAAGGAGCCCCACGCGGGCGGGCCGCGGCTCGGCGCGATCCAGATGAACGCCGTCATCTACCAGAAGCCGGATCGACGCTCTCCGAAGATCGGGTATCTGCGCGCCGGCGGCACCGTGGTGCGCGGCGAGAAGCCCGTGGCCCTCGACGACTGCGCGGGCGGCTACTACCGCGTGCTCCCGGCGGGCTACGTCTGCGCCTCGGAAGAGGCCACCATCGATCTCAAGCACCCGATCTTGCGGGCGCTGACGAAGCGGCCGGATCTCTCGAAGCCGATGCCGTATCCGTACGCCTTCGTGCGGGCGATCGCGCCGAACTACTACCGCGCGCCGACGATGAAGGAGCAGCTCCAGTACGAGATGAGCCTGAAGCCCCACCTCAAGAGCTACAAGAAGCTCAAGAAGAAGTGGGACGCGATCACCGTCGGATCCAACGACGTTCCGCTCGACGAGAAGGGCAACGCCATCGGCGAGGCGCCCGCGGATCCGCCGGAGCGCACCGACAACGAGATCTACGGCGGCAACGGCGACGACGCGATCCCCTGGTTCTTCCAGGGCGGCCGCAAGATCCCGAACATCTCGAGCTTCAAGGCGCCGGACTACGCGATCATCACCAACCGGATCGCGCGCCACGCCGGCATCGCGCTGATCGGCACCTTCGAGGGCGAGGGCCGGCGCTTCGCGATGACCACCGACGCGCGCCTCGTGCCCACGTCGAAGGTCAAGCCGGCGCTGGGCTCGACGTTCCACGGCGTCGACATGACCAAGGAGTGGCACCTGCCCGTGGCCTTCGTGCGCA
>JBDTXR010000484.1:0-6639 GCA_040006075.1 Byssovorax sp.
GCTCACGGCGGCGGCTTGCAGACCCCCTGTCCGCCGCAGCCGGCGGACTCCGGCGGGCACTCCGCGCTGGTGGTGCATTTCACGCTGCAGTGCATGCCTTTCTGCATGAAGCTGGCGCAAAGGCCGCTCGCACAGTCGCTGTCCATCATGCAGGTGGCGCCGAAGATCGCCCCCATCGCCGAGCCGGTGCTGCTGGTCGCGCTGCCGGTGGCGCCGGTCGTCGACGACGCGGTGGTGCTCGCCGCAGTGGTCGTCGATCCGGCGCCGCCGCTCCCGCCTTGACCGCCTCCACCGGTGGTGGCGCTGGCCGTCGCGCTCGTCGTCCCCGAGGCCCCGCCGGCGCCCGTGGAGGTGCTCCCGCCGGTGCTCTCGCCCCCGCAGCCGGCGGCGATGATCCCGATCCCCATGAGTGGCAGCATCAAGCGCATTCAATCCTCCACGTCGTTCGAATGAACGAGGATTGTGCGGGGATCGCCGCGGTTTGCGATGTTACATCCGTGTGAACTAACACGGCGATCGCGGCGGAATTTTATGCCGAGAGTGCCTGTCTACCAGCGATGATGGGCCGGGTGGCCCTCTTTGACGGCGACGAAGGTCCCGCGGCAGCGCGCGGTGACGTCTTCGCCCGAGAGCAGCTCGGCCTCGACGGTCGCGCGATCCGGCGTGGACTCGACGACCCTGGCCCGGAGGCGAACCGGGCCCATCGGCGTGGGCTTGCGCAGCTTCACGTGGAAGTCAGCCGTCACGGTGCACGGAGGGGCGCTCTCGCCCGCGGCGACCATCAGGTGATGCGCCGCGGCCCAGTTGCTGTGGCAATCGAGCAGCGCGCCGATGATCCCGCCGTTGAGCACGCCGGGGAAGGCGTGATGAAACGGCTCGGGCGTGAAGTCCGCCACGACCACGTCGCCCTCGACGCGGCTCTTGATCCGCAGGCCCTTCTCGTTGGCCGGTCCGCAGCCGAAGCAGATGCTCTTCGGCGCGTACCGGTCCTGGAGAGACTGCGTGTCTGAACCGCTCACGCGAAGGCCTCGTCGATGAGCATCTTTTGCTCGAGAAGGTGGCTGGCGCGCGACCCGGTGGCGGGGCTGGCGCTCGACGCTCGGGCCACGCAGGTGATGGGGAAGCGATGGTGGAGCGCGTCGGGCAGGTTGGCTGTGATGTAGTACCAACCGCCGTAATTTCGCGGCTCTTCCTGGACCCAGACCATCTTCGTGCCGTCCTTGTAGGGGGCGAGCGCCGCGGTGAGCTCCTCGTTCCAGGGATAGAGCTGCTCCATCCGCACGATGGCGACGTCGCGGATCCCCCGCTCTTCGCGGGCGACGGCGAGATCGTAGTAGACCTTGCCCGTGCAGAGCAGGATCTTCTTCACGTCGCCGGGATCGATGTCGCTCTGATCGGGGATGATCCGCTGGAACCGGCCCTCGGAGAGATCCTTGATCGTGGAGACCGGCCGGTGCGGGCCCTTCGAGGCGGCCGCGACGCGGAGCAGGCTCTTCGGCGTCATGATCACCATGGGCTTGCGCCACGGCCGGAGCACCTGGCGGCGCAGGGCGTGGAAGAGCTGGGCCGGCGTGGTCAGGTTGCAGACCTGGATGTTGTCCTCGGCGCTGTTCTGAAGGAAGCGCTCCAGTCGAGCGCTGGAGTGCTCGGGCCCCTGACCCTCGTAGCCGTGGGGGAGATAGAGCACGATCCCCGAGAGGCGGTGCCACTTGTCCTCGCTCGACGTGAGGAATTGATCGACGATGACCTGAGCGCCGTTGAGGAAGTCGCCGAACTGGGCCTCCCAGATCACCAGCGCCGCGGGCGAGTCGAGGCTGTAGCCGAAGTCGAAGCCGAGCACGCCCTGCTCGCTCAGAGGGCTGTTGTAGATCTGGAAGCGACCCGGCGCGACAGCCACCGTGGAGAGCGGCGCAAACTCGCTCCCGGTGTCGGTGTCCATGAGCACGGCGTGACGGTGGCTGAAGGTGCCGCGCTTCACGTCCTGGCCGCTGAAGCGGATCGGCGTCTTGTCGTGGAGCAAGGTGGCATAAGCCATCATCTCGCCCGTGCCCCAGTCGAAGGGCTCGCCCGACATGATCGCGTCGTGACGGGCCTTGAGCATGGGCACGACCTTGGGATGCGGCTTGAAGCCGTGCGGCAGCTCCAGGAGCCGGCCCGCGAGCTCGCGTAGCCGCTCTTCCGGCACCGCCGTGGAGACCTCGGGTGTGGCCGAGTCGGGGCCTCCGCGGTAGTTGTTCCACACGCCGCCCATGGCGTAGGTGACCGGGGCAAAGCCCTTCTGCTTCACCTCTTCGAGGGCCGCCGCCAGGGCTTCGCGTCGGCGCAACACGATCTCGTCGGCCTTGGCCTCGGTGACGTTGCCCATCTCGATGAGCCGGGAGACGTACATTTGCCGGACGGTGGGCTTCTTGTCGATCGCCGCGTACATCCGCGGCTGGGTGTACCGCGGCTCGTCGCCCTCGTTGTGGCCGTAGCGACGGTAGCAGTACATGTCGATGACGACGTCTTTGCCGAAGCTCTGGCGGTACTCGATCGCCAGGTGCGTCACCTGGGCGACGGCCTCCGGGTCCTCGCCGTTGACGTGGAAGACGGGGACCTTGATCATCCGCACGATGTCCGACGCGTAGCGCGTGGATCGGCTGTCGCTCGGATCGGTGGTGAAGCCGATCTGGTTGTTGACGATGACGTGGACGGTGCCGCCGGTGGAGTAGCCCTCGAGGCCGGTGAGGTTCAGCGTCTCGGCGCAGATGCCCTGTCCGATGAACGCGGCGTCGCCGTGGATGAGCAGCGGCATGACCCGGCGGCGCGCCGCGGCCGGATCGCCGATCCGGTCTTGCTTGGCGCGGACGCGGCCCTCGGCCACCGGGTTGACGAACTCGAGGTGGCTGGGGTTGAAGCTGAGCGTGAGGTGCACGCTCTTGCCCGACTCGATGGTGCGATCGGTGGAGTAGCCGAGGTGGTACTTCACGTCGCCGCCGCCGAGGTAGCGCTGCGCGTCCTTGTCCTCGAACGCCGCGAAGATCTCGCGGAGGCTCTTGTCCATGATGTTGACGAGGACGTTGAGCCGGCCGCGGTGGGCCATGCCGAAGACGATCTCTTCCACGCCCTCGGCGCCCGAGCGCTCGATCAGGAGATCGAGCAGCGGGATCAGGCTCTCGGCGCCTTCGAGCGAGAAGCGCTTGGTGCCCGCGCCGTAGCTGCGCTGGATGAACTGCTCGAAGATCTCCGCGTCGGAGAGCTTGGTGAGGATCCGGAGCTGCTCTTCGTGGCCGAGCGTGAGGCGGTTCTTCGTGGCCTCCATCCGCTGCTGGATCCAGGCGCGCTGCTCGGGATCGTCGATGTGCATGTACTCGACGCCGATGCTGCGGCAGTACGTCTCTTCGAGGCGCTGGATGATCTCGCGCAGGGTCTCGACCGGGGCGGCGCCCGCGAGATCGATGGTGGGGAAGGGCTTGTCGAAGTCTTCCGGCACGAGATCGAAGCGGCTGAGCTCGAGCTCGGGCGGCGCCGCCGGCGGGACGCCGAGCGGATCGATGTGCGCGAAGAGGTGCCCGCGCACGCGGTAGGCGTTGAGCAGCTTGTAGACGCGGCCGCGGATGGCGGCCTCGGCCAGCAGCTCGGTCTCTAGCTCGTGGGGTGAGGGCCCGGCGAGCGGCGAGGCCGTCGGGTGCGGTTGAAACGCGAGGTCGAGGCTGCGCGCCAGGTGCCCGTTGGTGAGCGGGAAGGCGGGCGCGCGGCGCAGGAGCTCACCGCTTCCGTTCGTGGAGCCGAGTCGATCGTCGAAGTACGAGCGCCAGCTCGCCTCGACGGACTCTGGATTCTCCAGGTACTGGGCGTAGAGCTCTTCGACGAAACCGGTATTGATGCCGAAATCAAGGGCCATCGGATCGGCACCGGAGATACCCCGGGAGCGCCCGGTATGCCAGCAGGTCCGAACGAGCGAACCCGATGGGCGCGGATTTTTCGCGAGTGGGGCTCGTGCGAGCCCATCTTTCCGTCGGCCGGAAGGGGGCGTAAAAGGTCGCGCATGGACCTCTACACGCGTTTCCAGAGCTACTTCTACGACGATCCGAGCCTGGGGCTCGCGGTCGACATCAGCCGGATCCGCTTCGCGGACGGGTTCTTCGCGGAGATGGAACCGCGGATCCAGAAGGCCTACGCGGCGATGGCCGAGCTCGAGGCCGGCGCCGTCGCCAACCCCGATGAGAAGCGCATGGTCGGCCACTACTGGCTCCGCGCGCCCGCGCTCGCGCCCGACCTCGCGACGCGCGCGGCGATCGAGACCACGCTCGCGCGCATCCACGCCTTCGCGGCCAGCGTGCACGCCGCGCGCGTGCGGCCGGAGCGGGCGGCGAGGTTCGAGAACGTGCTGGTGATCGGGATCGGCGGCTCGGCCCTGGGCCCTCGCCTCGTCGCGGAAGCCCTGGGAACGCCGGCCGATCGGCTCCGCCCGTACTTCCTCGACAACACCGATCCCGACGGGATCGATCGCGTGTTCGACGCCATCGGCGCGGGCCTGCCGCGGACGCTCACGGTGGTGATCTCCAAGAGCGGCGGCACGAAGGAGACGCGCAACGGGATGCTCGAGGCCCGCGCGCAGTACGAGCGCGTCGGGCTCTGCTTCGCGAAGCACGCCGTCGCGGTGACCGGGGACGGGAGCGAGCTCGATAAATACGCGGTGAAAGAAGGCTTTCTCGCGCGCTTCCCGATGTGGGACTGGGTCGGCGGGCGCACCAGCGAGCTCTCGGCGGTGGGGCTGCTCCCGGCCGCGCTGCAAGGCCTCGACATCGACGCGATGCTCGCCGGCGCGCGTGACTGCGACGCGGCGACGCGCTCGCGCACCACGCTGAAGAACCCCGCGGCGCTGCTGGCGCTGGCCTGGTACGCGGCGACGGGCGGCACCGGCAAGAAGGACATGGTGCTCTTGCCGTACAAGGACCGGCTCGAGCTCTTCTCGCGCTACCTCCAGCAGCTGGTGATGGAATCGCTTGGAAAAAAGGACGATCTCGACGGCAAGGAGGTCCACCAGGGCATCGCCGTCTACGGCAACAAGGGGTCGACCGATCAGCACGCGTACGTGCAGCAGCTCCGCGACGGGCTCGACAATTTCTTCGTGACCTTCATCGACGTGCTCCGCGATCGCGCGCCCGAGCGCGTGGGGCTCGAGGTCGATCCGGGGTTCACCTCGGGCGACTACCTCGCGGGCTTCTTCCTCGGCACGCGGCGCGCGCTGACCGAGTCGGGCCGCGAGTCGGTGACGCTGGCGATCGACGAGGTGAGCCCGCGGACGCTGGGCCTGCTGATCGCGCTCTACGAGCGCGCGGTCGGCTTCTACGCGTCCCTGGTGAACATCAACGCGTACCACCAGCCCGGCGTCGAGGCCGGGAAGAAGGCCGCGGTGGAGATCCTCGCGCTCGAGCAGAAGGTCTTCGCGGCGCTGCGCGAGGCGCAGGGGCGACCGCTCACCGTCGACGAGATCGCGCGCGCCGCCGGGACCAAGGACGCGGAGACGGTGTTCTGGATCGCGCGGCACCTGGCCGCGAACCCCGACCGCGGGATCGCCCGCGAGCTCGCCGCCGGGGGCTCCCCGTTCGCCGCGACCTACCGTACGATCGGCTGATCGCGCCGCGCGCGAGGAGGACGACCATGATGCTCGATCGACGCCACGTCACGATGCTCCTCACCGCCGCCGCGGCGTCGCTGCTCGCCTCCGCCTGCTCTTCCGGCGACACCAAGCCGGGGACCGGCGGCGCGAGCTCCGACGCGACCAGCACCAGCAGCAGCACCGGTGGAGGCGGCGGCGCCGGAGGCGCGATGACCAACTTCAACCCTTCAAAAGGCTGCGGCACGATGACGGGCGTGAAGGGCGAGCAGAAGCTCACCATCGACGTCATGGGCCAGAAGCGGACCTACCTGCTCAGCGTGCCGCCCGGCTACACCGGCAAGGATCCGCTCTCGCTGGTGATCGTGTTCCACGAGCGCGCGAGCGCCGGCGCGAAGATCAAGGTCGATCTCCCGATCGAGGCCAAGGCCGGGGAAAAGGCCATCTTCGTCTACCCCGACGGCCAGCCGCAGTTCATCGCCAACAACGACACCGGCTGGGAGCTGCAGAGCATGGCCGGCGCCGCCGAGGGCAACGATCTCCTGCTCGTCGACGCGCTGGTGAGCTCGATCTCGGACGACTACTGCCTTGACACCAAGCGCGTGTTCGCCGCCGGCTTCGGCTACGGCGGCGAGTTCGTCGACACCCTGGGCTGCTACCGGGGCAACGTGGTCCGGGGCATCGCGCCGATCGCCGGCGGCGACGTCTTCCACGACGAGGCGTGCAAGGGCACGCCGGCCGCGTGGATCGCCCACGGGAAGGACGACGTCACCATCGGCTTCGCCAAGTTCGCGCTCCCCAGCCGCGATCACTGGTTGACGGTCGACGGCTGCGGGATCACCTCCGCGCCCGTCGATCCGATGCCGTGCGAGTCGTACGCGGGCTGCAAGCCGGCCACGCCGGTGACGTTCTGCGCCCACACCGGGCTGGGCGGCCACGTGATCCCGGACTTTGCGGCCGGGGCGATCTGGGATTTCTTCTCGGCGCTCGAGGACTGAGAGTCTGGCCGTTAATCGGCCAGACTCGATGCGGGGTGG
>JBDTXR010000485.1:0-6637 GCA_040006075.1 Byssovorax sp.
CCTGGGTCTGGTACGTCTCCGCCGCGGCGAGGACCTCTTCGCGGGTGAGGCGCGGCCGCTGATCGTTGCGCCCCGTCGGATCGCCGACCATGGCCGTGAAGTCGCCGACGAGGAAGATGACCTGGTGCCCGAGGTCCTGGAATTGACGCATTTTCTGCATCAAGACGGTGTGGCCGAGGTGGAGATCGGGGCGCGTCGGATCGAAGCCGGCCTTGACCCGGAGGGGCCGTCCGGTCCGGAGCCGCTCTTCGAGCTCGGCGCGCACGTGGAGATCGACGACGCCGCGGCAGAGGATCTCGAGCTGTTCTTCGGCGGAGCGCATGCTCTTGCCCTAACCGCGAACCGGCCGCGATCGCAAGCTCTGCAAGCTCAATCGTCGTCGTCGTCGTCGTCGTCCCCGCCCGAGATGGCGAAGCCGCGGCTGCTGTTGACGAGATCTTTCAGATCCTTGCCCACCTTGAAGAACGGCAGGCGCTTGGCCGGGACGGGGACCGGCTGTCCCGTGCGGGGATTGCGGCCGTTGTAGGGCTTGTAGGGGCGAACGGTGAAGCTCCCGAATCCGCGGATCTCGATGCCCTCGCCCTGCTGGAGGGCCTCGGTCATCGCGTCGAAGACACAGTTCACCACCAGCTCGGCCCGGGCCTTCGTCAGCTCTCCGCGGCCGGAGATTGCGTCGATGAGCTCGCTCTTCGTCATGGCAGCTACTGCCCCCTAGCTGGATGCGTCGATGCGTCCCCCGCAGCGACGTGGACTCATGAGCATTTCCATGAATCCTGTGTGAAGCTCGCATGTTGCGTCGTCAGTGGTCAATTGTTTTCGCGCCGGTCAGATCGACTCGGTCGAGGGCGAGCACCGGTGACGTGGTGGCGCCGGACGACGACGAATCGCCCGTGAGGATCAGCTCCAGGGCTCGAACGCTGCCTGGAAACGCTGCGGCGGGCAGCTCGACGCAGCGCGCGGGGCCGGCGGCGAAGTCGAGATCACCGAGCTTCCAGCGGTGAATCGTGGCTCCGTCGGCCTCCAGCGTCAGCTCGCCGCGGGCGCCGGGCCCCAGCGCGACGCGGGGCGAGAGCGTGCCTCCCGCGGGGAGCACGGGCACTCCGATGCGCGCGGACGCCGTCGTCGCGCCGCTCGCCGGGTGAAGCGCGAGCCATCGGCCGGCCGACGCGCAGGTGCCAGAGGCGTGCTCGGCGAAGGCCCACCCGCCCTGCTGCGCGTGCGGAGGCCAGAGCGATTCGCCCTCGATTTGAAGCCGATCGGGATCGACGGGCGCGAAGGAGAGCGGCTCTATCGTCACCATCGCCGGGGCGTTGTCGGGCTGGAAGTCGTAGCGATAGCGGTACGCGGGAGGGCGCCCGCGCGCGGCCCACAGCAGGCGATCGACGCCGTCGCCGTGGAAGCGCGCGATCGCGATCCCGCGCAGGGAAGCCGCGGGATCGAAGGCCAGGTTGAACCCATGATCGGTGTCGACGAAGACCAGCCCATGATCGACGCCGGCAGCGGCGAGGACGCGCGGTTCGAACATCGGCCTCCCGCCCTCGCGATCGCGGAGCTGCGCATGATCGAAGCCCGCGCGCACCGCGAAGCCGACGAGCGCGAGCGCCGGAGCGAGGGCCGCCCAGCGCTCGGGCGAGCGCGCGCGCGAGGCCAGCGCGACCACGGCGAGCGCCGCGAGGAGGTGCTCGACCGGGAGCAGGTCCGCGAAGAAGCGGGCGCCGCCGCCGGGGTAGTTGCCGTCGAAATAGAAGGGCGAATAGGCCGCGATCTGGGCGATCAGCGCGAGCGCTAGGAGGCGCGCGCGCGAGCCTTTGGCGCGCGCCGCGACGAGAGCGCCAATCACCACGAGGAGCGCCAGCGGCTCGCAGTTGAGCGGATCGACGAGGTGCTGCTCGAGGCGACGCAGGGTGGTGCCGATCGCTTCGAGGGCGCCATAGCCCCGCGCGAGGTGCGCCGCGACGAAGTCGCCGTGCTCGCCGAGGCAGCCAATCCCCGCGCCGAATCCATAGCGAAAGCAGCCCGGTGGGCCGTCGGCGACGGCGTAGTACGCCCGCTGCGAGGAGAGTCCCCACGCGCCGGTGGCCGCGTGCTGATGAGCGAAGAGGAGCAGTAGCCCGGGGAGCGCGCCGAGCGCCGCGAGGCCGAGGAGGTGAAGCCGCGCGCGGCGATCGAGCGGCGGCGACGAGGTGACGAGAGCGAGAGCGAGCGTGAGGGCGATGGCAAAAACGCTGACGGGTCGCGTCGCCGCGAGCCAGCCCAGCGAAAGGCCCGCGCCCGCGGCGAGCGCGGCGGCGCGACGATGGGCACCGTCGTTGACGGCGTCAACGGCTCGAAATCCCAGGGCGAGCGCGGTCGTGGCGCAGAGAGCCGCGAGCCCGTGCGACATGGTGTCGGCCGTGTGGTAGCGGAGCGCGGCGCAGATCACCGAGAAGATCGTGGCGATCTCCGGGACCCCGAGGCGAGCGGGGATCGCGCCGGCCGGCGTGACGCGATCGGCGAGGTCGTACGTGGCGACGGTGATCGCCGCCGCGAGGAGAGGCCCTATCGCGAGGGGAGCCCGTAAAATGAAGCCCAGCGCGAGCAAGAGCGGGTAGCCCGGGGGGAAGATCACCGCGGCGTGGGGGCCGTCGGGCCCGGTGGAGCGCACGAGGAAGCGGCCCATCGTCGCCGCCTCGGGCGAGGCGATCGGCCAGGCGAACGCGCCGTGAGAGAGCGCGCGCGCTTCGAGCCAGTAGCTGGTGGCGTCGATGATCCGCGGGCCGCCGCGGAGGTACAGGTGGATGTAGATCGCCGAGAGCGCCGCCGACGCGAGGGCGGCGATCGCCACGAAGACGCCGCGTCGCGCCGCGGGGCGCACCAGCCGCGGGCCCATCGCCATCGCCATCGCGGCGAGGACGAGCGCGATCCACTGGGCGAGATCGCGCGGGGGACCGTACGGCGGCATCGGCGGCGTCTACTTCTCCGCGGCGTGGCCGACAATGGTGGAGGCGTGTAGAAGCGCGGGGCGGAGTGATAGGCTCGCTCGCAGCCGATGCTGCAAATCGAGTGCGAGAGCCGGATTGAGCGCGTGGTCGTGTACGCGCGCGGGGCGGTGGTGACGCGCCATGTGACGTTGCCCGAGGCGCTGCCGGACGGGCCGGTGGAGCTCTGCCTGGCGGGGATCACCGCGCTCGCGGAGGCCGGGAGCGTGCGCGCGCTGGCCCGCGGTGAGCGCGAGGTGACGGCGATCAAGGCGCAGGTGGCGATCCCCGGCGCGTCGACGAAGCCGGGACGGCTGCGCGAGCAGGTGCGCGCCCTGGAGCTCGAACGAGCACGGATCGACGCCGAGGCAGCGTACGTGCTGCGGCGACGCCAGGCGTTGATCGGCGTGTCCCCCGAGCCGCAGTTCGCGCGGTGGTCGGCTCACGCCGATCCGGCGGCGCGGTTCCACGACGCGCTCGCGCTCGGCGGCCTGATCGGCGCCGAGGTGCGAGCGCTGCACGAGCGCTCGCGCGATCTCGACGCGGCCCGCGAGGAGAACCAGCGTCGACTGAGCGCGGCGTCGATCGCGGCGCGGCAAGGCACGACCGCCGAGCTCGACGGCGAGCCGCGCGCCGAGCTCGGGGTGCGGGTGCGGATCGGCGGCGGATCGGGCGCGCTTTCGCTGCTGGAGATCGACTACGTGGTGACGGCGGCGCGCTGGTGGCCGTCGTACACGGCGCGCCTCTCGGCGGCGGCGACGCGGGTGAGCCTGGGCCTCGACGCCTTCGTGGCGCAGGCCTCGGGCGAGGCGTGGTCGGGCGTGAAGCTCGGGATCTCCACGGCCGATCTCGCGAGCGACGTGCGCTTGCCCGAGCTGCGGTCGCTGCGGATCGGCCGCGCGCAGGCGGCGCCGCGCAAGGGCTACCGGCCTCCGCCCGCGGGCCTGGAGGCGATGTTCGAAGGGCACGATCGCGCGGTAAATCAAGGCGATCTGGAGCACGAAGAAGAGGAGGACGAGGACGCCGTGATGGCCCAGTGCATCGATGTGCCGGACGGCGGCGGGGGCTTTCCGCAGCAGCAAGGCTACGGCGCGCCACCGCCGATGGCGGCGCCCGGCGGCTCGTCGTCGTCGATGCTGATGTCGCTCTCGGCGGTGATGGCGGCGCCGATGCCGCAAGCGATCCCGTCGTCCGCGAGCGCGTTCGCGCCGGCGCGCACCAAGTCGGGCGGCCTCGGCGGGATGATGCGGCGGGCGATGAGCGAGTCGAACGACATGCCCGCGCGGGCCGAGGGGGCGCGCTCGTTCGGAGCCGTAGCCCCTCCCCCCGAGCCCGCCGCGCCCTTGCCGATCGAGCCCGACGAGGCCTGGCTCGACTTCGACGCGCTGACGATCGGCGATCCGCTCGACGCGCAGAACCGCGGTCGACGCGGTCGCCTCGCGCGCGATCCGGCGAGCGCGTACGGCTCCCGCGCCGCCGTCGCGCGAGCCACGATCGACGCGCTCGGATCCCCGCCCGACGCGCGCGATCCCCTGGAAACGCGCGGTCGCTTCGATCATCGCTACGACGCCGAGGGGACCGCCGACGTGCCGTCGAGCGCGACGCCGCACCGGGTGACGATCGGCTCAGCCGAGGGCGAGGCGCGGCCGCGGTTCGTCGCCGTGCCGCGCGAGGCGGCCGAGGTGTACCGCGAGGCGGAGATCCCCAACCCCTTCGCGGCGCCGCTGCTCTCGGGTCCGGTCGAGGTGTTCGTCGACGGCGCGCTGCTCACCACGTCGAGCCTCGATTTCGTGGACCGCGGCAAGGTGCTGCGCCTCGGGCTCGGCGTGGAAGAGCGCCTCCGCGTGGCCCGCAACGCGCGCGTGGAGGAGGGGAGCGCCGGCCTGCTCGGCGGCTCGACGACCATCGATCACCACGTGACCATCGACGTGGCGTCGTCGCTCGGGCACCCCGCGGCGATCGAGGTGATCGACCGCGTGCCGGTGACCAACGACAAGGATCTGGAGATCAAGCTGGTGTCGTTCAAGCCGGCGGCGGCGAAGCTGCCGCCGAGCGATCACCGGGAGCCGGTGCGCGGCGGGCTCTCGTGGAACATCACGGTTTCACCCGGGGAAAAGCAGCGAATCGAGCTCACGTACCGGGTGACGATCCCCGCGAAGAACGAGCTCGTCGGAGGCAACCGTCGTGAGTAGCAAGGACGTGCTGGTGCCCTCGCCGAGCCGCGCGCTGCGGGTGACGCTGTTCGAAGATCGCGCCGAGGTGACGCGCGCCGCCGAGGTCGAGGTCGCCGCGGGCGCGGGCTGGATCGCCGTCGGCGGCGTGTCGCCGTTCGTCGACGAGCGGAGCGTGCAGATCAAGGTCGCGGGCGAGGGCGCGCGGGTGATCTCGGCGCGCGTCCGCTTTCACACGCGCCTCGAAGCCGCGCTGGGGCACGACGAAATCGCCGCGCTGGAGGCCGAGGAGCGCGCGGCGTTGCGACGCCGGTACGAGCTCGGCGACGCGCGCGATCGCGCCCAGCTCGCCCTCGCCCGGGCCCACGCGCTCGCGGCGAGCTGGAGCCGGCTGGTGGCCGCAGCGCCGCGGGGTGCCGCCGCCGAGGCGACGATCACCTCGCTCCGCGAAGCGCTCGCGGCGATCGATCACAGCGCCGTCGCCGCGCTCGCCGACGACGCCGCGGCGCAGGAGGCCGCGCTCACCGCGACCGACGATCTCGAGCGCGCGCAGACCCGCCTCCGCGCGGGCCGCGCGACCCACCCGCGCCACGAAGCCCAGATCGAGGTGCAGCTCGGCGCCGCCGAGGCGCGCACGGTCTCGCTCGAGCTGACGTACCGCGTGCCCTGCGCGCTCTGGCGACCCGAGCATCTGGTGCGCCTCGCGTCGGCCGCGCCCGCGAGCGGAGCCAAGGCGCCGATCGAGATCGTCACCTTCGCGACCGCGTGGCAGCGCACCGGCGAGGCCTGGGACGACGTGGAGCTCCGCTTCTCCACGGCGCGCCCGGCCCGCGACGCGACGCCGCCGGCGATCACCGACGACGTGCTGACGCAGCGCCGCAAGAGCGATCAGGAACGCCGGCGAATCGAGGTCGATCTGCGCGAGCAGGTCGTCGCCGTGGCCGGCCTGGATCGCGGCGTCAACGCTGTTGACGAGATGCCCGGCGTCGACGACGGCGGCGAGCCGCTGCTGCTTTCGCCGAGCGAGAAGGTCTCGATGGCCTCCGACGGGCGCCCGCTCCGGATCGAGGTCGGACGCCTCACCGTCGAGGCGACGATCGATCGAGTCCTGTTCCCCGAGGTCGCGCGGGTGGCGCACCTGCGCGCGACGGCGACGTTGACGCGCGGCGGTCCGCTCCTCGCGGGGCCGGTGCGCATCGCCCGCGGGCAGAGCCTGGTGGGCCGCGCGCGCCTGAATTTCGTGGGCAAGGGCGAGCCCTTCGAGGTCGGCCTCGGCACCGACGAGGCGGTGCGCGTGCGCCGATCGCAGACCGATCAACGCGAGACGACGCCGGTGACCGGGACGCAGAAGATCAAGCGCGTGGTGAAGGTCTTCGTCTCGAACCTCTCGGGCGAGGCGCGGCGGGTGCTGGTGACCGAGCGGCTCCCGGTGAGCGAGATCGACGACGTGGAGGTCACCCTCACCGCGGCCGGCGGCTTCCGCAACGAGGGCGACGACGGCTTCCTG
This sequence comes from Byssovorax sp., assembly GCA_040006075.1. Lineage (GTDB taxonomy): Bacteria > Myxococcota_A > Polyangia > Polyangiales > Polyangiaceae > JANYGI01. The sequence goes on from JBDTXR010000485.1 coordinate 6,636, forward strand.
CT
>JBDTXR010000486.1:0-6630 GCA_040006075.1 Byssovorax sp.
CGATCCCGCCTTGGTGCGATCGAAGGGGCGAGTAGACGAAGTTCAAGAAGACGTCTTCCAGACCGCCGTCCGCGCCCCGCGCCAGCCGAGCCAGCTCCTCTTTTCCCTCGTACGCAATCCCGGTCTTCAAAACGCCGTCCAGATAGCCCAGGAAAGGCTGCCCGACGAGCTCGGGGAACGCCGCCAGGAGCGCCTTGCCGACGACCGCCGACGTCTTGCCCCAGAGCTCGAGGGCGGAGCGATTGGCAAGCTCGATGGTGTGCTCGGGACCGCGCGTGACGGCGATGGAGAACGGGGCCTGCATGAAATGGTTGTAAAGCCGGGCTCGTTCGGCCTCCGCGACGGCTCGGGCCTCGGTGGCGCGGCGGCGCTCGTTCTCGACGCTGCGCGCGCGGACCATCGCCACCGCGATCTGGGCGGCGACGCGGGAGAAGAAATCCTGGTACCGCGGATCGATCTCGCGCCTCGGGCTGACGCCGACGACCAGCATCCCGAACGGGGACTCGTGCTCTTGATCCAGGAGCGGGAGAACCACAGCGGTGCTGATCGCCTCGGGCCACGGTCCGGCGCGAAGAGGGCCAAAGCGCGCCTGGAGATCCGTCACCGTCTCCGGCACTCCGCTCTTCAGGACTTTGTGCAGCGGCCAGCCCTCGCCTCCGTCGTGCATTGGAATCAACGGAGCGCTCTCCGAGGGGCCCTCAGGAAGCCCCATGGCGCCCACCAGCCGGGCCGCCTGCTCGCCCGGGGAGAAGAGGTAAACCAGGGCAAACGGGACATCTTCTCGGTAGTCCTGGAGGACGGTCATCGCCGTCGCGCCGATGCGCTCCGGGGTCGTCGCTCGCGCGAGCTGGTCGGACAGGGCCTTCAGCGCGCGCAGGCGCCGCGCCTCGAGGACGCTCTCGGTCGTCTCCACCACGGTGACGTGGACGCCCCCGACAACGCCGCCTTCGTCCAGGATGGGGCTATAGGAGAACGTGAAGAAACACTCCTCCAGATAGCCGTTCCGATCGAGCGGAAGCATCCAGTCCTTCGAGCCGCAAGCGATGCCCCGGCGGACGTCGTCGAACATCGGACCGATGATGTGCCAGCTCTCCGCGAACGTCTCCGAGGCGCGCGCCCCCATGGCCGCTGGATGCTTGCTGGACCCGAGAATTGGCCGGTAACCGTCGTTGTAGAGCTGAATGTAGTCGGGGCCCCAGGCGAGGTACATGGGGAACTCGGATACGAGAACGAGCCCGGCCACGCTCCGGAGGCTCTGCGGCCACGCCGTGACCGGCCCGAGCGGGGTCCGGCTCCAGTCGGTCTGGCGCGCGAGCGCCCCCATTTCTCCGCCTCGCGGCAAGATGGCATCGATGCTCGAATCCTGCATGGCGGCGTTGGGTAGCACGGTCGACGGATCCCGTCTACGCTCGAGCAGGCGCGCGCCGAGGCGGCACATCACTCGCGATGCGAGAGTGCATGCGAGGATCGTGCTCGCTGATTTAGCCCGACGGCGCATCGCGAGCAATCCGCGAGAGATGAGACGAGCCGCATTTCGCCGACGAACTTCCTAGTTCGGCCTGGCGCCAAGAGTATGCTGACGCAATGCTCCACGAGTTTCTCAGCACGAATGCTCAAAAGATCATCGACCGCACCCGGGCGATGGTCGCCGAGCGGACGAACCCGGCGCCGACCGAGGCCGAGCTGAAGAACGGCGTGCCGCTCTTTCTGAACCAGCTCATCGACCGCCTGCGCCTCACGACGACCGACAGCGTGGCCATGAACGAAAGCTCCACCCTGCACGGCGGCGAAATGCTCGCGATGGGCTTCACCGTGCGCCAGGTCGTCAGCAGTTATGGCGACATTTGCAAGGTCGTCACGCAGCTGGCGGACGACACCAACGCATCGATCTCCGCCGCAGAGTTCCACACGTTCAACCGCTGTCTCGATGAAGCCATCGCCAACGCGGTCACCGAATACGAGCGTCGTCGTGACGAGTCTGCCACCTTCGGGGAGACGGAGCGCCTGGGGGTCCTCGCGCACGAGCTGCGCAACCGTCTCGGCGCCGCGATGCTCTCGTTCTCCATCCTCCAGGAGGGGACCGTGGCGATCGGCGGCAGCACCGGCGCCGTGCTCGGCCGCAACCTGCGGGGAATGCGCGATCTGATCAACACCGCGCTCACCGGCGTACGCATCGAATCCGGGCTGGGGCACCGCCAGCGCGTCTCGATGTCCGAGATCATCAGCGAAGCGGAGGTCGAGGCCTTCATGGAAGCCGATCGCCGCGGCTTCCTGCTCTCGGTCTCTCCCGTCGCACCGGGCATCGATGTCGACGCCGATGCGCAGATCCTCTCGGCCGCCATCAGCAACCTGCTTCAGAACGCGTTCAAGTTCAGCCACGTTCACGGCCATGTGGCGCTGCGAACGAGCGCGACCGCGGATCGCGTGCTGGTCGAGGTCCAGGACGAGTGCGGCGGCCTCCCCCCGGGCAAGGCCGAGGATCTCTTCCTGCCCTTCTCGCAGCGGAATGCGAAGCGCGAAGGGCTGGGTCTCGGGCTCACCATCAGCCGGAGGGGCATCGAGGCCATGGGCGGCACGCTCGGTGTCAGGGACCTCCCCGGCACGGGGTGCGTGTTCTTCATCGAGCTGCCGAGGCTGCCCGCGGCTTGAGGCGCCCGGGCGCTCCCTCAGCCCACCCCGTCTGCCGGCTTCTCCAGCCAGAACCCGCCGATCCCCAGGGCATCCATCCGGGTCCGCGAGTAACAGGCAATCGCCTCTTCGGGCCGGTGCACCACCGGCTCGTTCTCGTTGAACGACGTGTTGAGGAGCACCGGTATCCCGGTCTTGGCCTCGAACGACGAGATCAGATCGTAATACAGCGCGTTGTCCTCGCGCCGCACGCTCTGCACGCGGCCAGTCCCGTCCTCGTGGGTCACCGCGGCCAAGCGCTCTTTCCACTCGGCGCGCACGCGATAGACCACGTTCATGAAGGGCACCTCGTGGCTCCCGTGAAAGCAGGTGGAGAGCTTCTCGATTCGCACGGCAGGCGCGAAGGGGCGGAAGGGCTCGCGGTTCTTGATCCGCGCGTTGAGGGTGGCCTTCATTCCCGGCCAGCCCGGGTGGCAAAGGATGCTCCGGTTCCCCAGCGCGCGCGGGCCCCACTCTTCACGTCCCTGAAACCAGCCGACGATCTTGCCCTGCGAAAGCGCGCTGGCCGCCGTCGCCAGGATCTCGTCGCGGCTGAGCCGGCGGAACGGCAGCTTCGAGCCGCGGAGGGCGGCCTCGATCGCCGCGTCGTCCCACTCGGTGCCCAGGTAAGCATGCGTGAGCCCGCTCCGGCGCGGCACCTCGTGGACCCCGAACATCACCTGCAAGGCGGCGCCCGCGGCCGTGCCGTCGTCGCTCGCGGCCGGGTGGAAATAGGCCCGATCCACCGCGCGCTCGGTGATCATTCGCCCGTTGCCGACCGAGTTCAGCACCGAGCCGCCGGCCAGCGCCACGTCGCGGATCCCGGTCTTCTCCACCGCGTGCGCGAGCATCTCCAGGTAGACCTCTTCGAAGCGCACCTGCATCGACGCGGCGAGATCGTTGTCGCGCTCGGTGAGCGGATCCTTGCGGCGACGCGGCGGCCCGAACAGCGGGATCAGCTGATCGCTCCAGAGCTGGGGGATCACCGCCTCGCCGTCGGGCGTCATGTCCATGCTCGAGGCGATGGTGTGGTGGCGAAAGAAGCGGAGGTTGAGCTCGAGGCCGGCCACCGGATCGACGCGCACGATCTGCTTCATTTCCGGGGCGAAGCGGTTCACCCCGTAGGCCGAGAGGCCCATGACCTTGTACTCTTCGCCGAAGCGATCGAAGCCGATGAACTGGCAGAGCGCGGTGTAGAACACGCCGAGCGAGTGCGGGAGCAGCACGCGGCGATGCACCTTGATCCGCGGGCCCTCGCAGGTGGCCAGGAGCGACGAGGCGAAGTCGCCCGAGCCGTCGATGCTCAGGCCGGTGGCCCGCTCGAACGGCGAGCAGAAGTACGAGCTGGCCACGTGCGCCAGGTGGTGCTCGATCTGGTGGAACCGCGCGCCGATGCGGTCGACCCGCGCGCCCATGGCCTCGGCGAAGAGGTCTTTGGTGGCGCGGACCTCGCGGTGGACCTTGAGCCGCGAGAGGGCGCGCGCGACGCCGATGCTCGGGTTGCGGGCCATGAACGCCATCTTGGCGCCGAGGTTCGCGCCGGGATCGCGCGCGACGGCGATGTCGGTCAAGTCTTCCGGGCGCGCGCCGCCGATGCGGAGCACCTCGTCGATCGCGAGCGCGGGGAAGCCGCCGCAGTGCTTCTTGCGGTTGATCCGCTCCTCGGCGATCGCCGCGATCAGCCCTTGCTCGCCCACCAGCGCCGCCGCGGCGTCTCCGTGGGCCGAGTTGATCCCCAGCACGAGTCTCGACATCCAGCTCTCTCCAGCCCGTTCTTTATGCGCAGAACCCGAGCCGCTGCGCCGGAAGGCCGCGAAGGCTACGGGCCGGGTTTCGTTGCGTCAAGGCGCGGAGGGATTCAATGCCAGCGCCCCGCGGCGCAACCAAGGGCGCCATGATCGATCGACGTCGTCGCGCGCACGATCCCGTCGCGCGGCGGCCACGGCGCCGCTTGTCGTTCCGCCGCCTCGCTGATACGGCGCGCTGATGTCGCGCGACCTCGCCCCCGCCGAGCCGGCTCATTTCCCGGCGCTCGACGGCGTCCGCGGCCTGGCGATCGTGCTCGTGATGTTCCTCCATCTCTGGACCATGCGGTCGGTGGGCACGGTCGATCGCGTCGCGTTCCTGATCACCAACCTCGGGTGGTTCGGCGTCGATCTGTTCTTCGCGCTCTCGGGCTACCTGATCACCGGCATCCTGCTCGACGCGCGGGGCGCCGATCACTACTTCCGGAACTTCTATTTGCGGCGCGTTTTGCGGATTTTCCCGCTCTACTACGCTGTCCTCATCGGCTCGCTCTACGTGCTCCCGCGGGTGCTCCCGGCGGTGAAGGCGGCGCGCTTCGGGACCATCGCCGGCGACGAGATCTACTACTGGACGTACCTCTCGAACTTCGCGATGGCCCGCGTCGGCGGGACGCGCCACGGCGTGCTCGACGTCACCTGGTCGCTGGCGATCGAGGAGCAGTTCTACCTGGTGTGGCCCGCGGTGGTGTTCCTCTGCTCGCGGCGCGCGCTGGTGCGGATCGCGGGCGCCCTCGCGGCGACGTCGCTCGCGCTGCGGCTCGGGCTCCACCTGCTCTCCAGCTACAACGCGTACTCGATTTACGTGCTCACCCCGTGTCACCTCGACTCGCTCGTGGTCGGGGCGATCCTCGCGGTCTGGGCGCGCGAGCCGGGCGGCCTCGCGCGCTTCCAGTCCAGGGCGCGCGTCGCGTTCTTCGTCACGCTGCCGGTGGTGATCCTCCTCCCGATCGCCGAGGAGACCTTCGGGCCGCCGAACCACATCGCGCTGGGCATGAGCGCGATCTTCAACGTGGTCGGCTTCACGCTGCTGGCGGTGCTCTTCGGCGGCCTGCTGATCCTCGTCGTGAGCGCCGAGCCTGGATCCCGGCTGCACCGCGTCTTCACGTCGAGCTTCCTGGGTACGTTCGGCAAGTACTCGTACGGGATCTACCTGGTGCACCTGCCGATCCGGGCCCTCTTCCGCGATCGGATCTACGGCCCCGCGGGGCCCGGTCCGCGCTTTCATTTCCTGACGATGTTCGGCTCGGAGCTCCCCGGGCAGCTGATTTTTTACGTGCTCGCCAGCGCCGCCGCGGTCGGCGTCGCGTGGCTCTCGTACCACCTGTACGAGAAGCAGTTCCTCAAGCTAAAGCGCTATTTCCCCTCCGGCGCGCGGCCTTCGCCCGCGGCGTCGCTCCCTCTCCCCGATCGCAGCTCCGCGCCCTCCGCGCGGCCAAGGTAGCCAGCGGAATGCGCCTCCTCGCGGTAAACCAGTTCTACGCGCCCGATCACGCGGCCACGTCGCAGCTCCTCACGGAGCTCTGCGAAGATCTCGTCGAGCAAGGCGACGAGGTGACCGTGATCGCCAGCCGCGGTCGCTACCTCGGCGGCGAGAAGCTCCCCCCGAGCGAGACGATCCGCGGCGTCCGCGTGGTGCGCCCGTGGGCCACGAGCTTCGGCAAGGCCAGGCTCGCCGGCCGCCTCACCGACTACCTCACGTTCTGGGGCACGGCCGTGGCGCGAGCGGCGGCCGAAGCGCGCCCCGACGTGATGCTCGCCGTCACCGCCCCGCCGATGATCGCCAGCGGCGCGCTCGCCGTGGCCGCCGCGCGCCGCGTCCCGCTCGTGATGTGGGCGCAAGATGTCTATCCCGACATCGCGGTGGCCTTCGGTCTGATCAGCGCGACCAGCCCTGCGGCAATTGGCCTCAGTGCGCTGATGCGCCTCACCTACCGCGCCGCGAGCCGGGTCGTGGTCCTCTCGCCCGGCATGCGCGATCGCCTCGCCGCGCAGGGCGCCCCGAAAGAGCGGCTCCGCGTCATCCCCAACTGGTCCGACGGCCGGACAATTCGCCCGCTGGCGCCGGAAATGAACCCATTTCGGCGCGAGCACGCGCTCTCTGACCGCTTCGTCGTCATGTACTCCGGCAACCTCGGCGTGGGGCACGACGTCGCCACCT
>JBDTXR010000487.1:0-6625 GCA_040006075.1 Byssovorax sp.
GTGCCCGATCACTTCGATGTCTGGATCGACGAGATCGCCATCGACAAGGATCGGATCGGCTGCAGCTTGTAACTCCGGCTCACCCTGGGATATCGTCGCTCGATGCACAGCGGTCTTGGCAAGGTCTCTCTCGCGGCGGTCCTCCTCGCCGCCGTACCCGCGTGCGGCGGCGGAGCGACCGGCGGCGTGGGGGGCTCGTCCAGCGCCACGACCAGCGAGGGATCCAGCGGCGCTGGAGGCTCGGGCGGGGCCTCGACCACGGCGGGGACGGGCGGTGCGGGCACCACGGGGAGCGCGAGCACCGGCGCCACCACCGGAGCGGGCGGCGGGGCGCCCAAGGGCGAGCCCTATGTGTACGTGGGCGGGTATGGAAACCAGATCCACATCTTTCATCTCGACGTCGGCGACGGGTCGCTCACCCCGGTGGGCTCTCCCGTCGACGCCGGCGTCAACCCCAGCTTTCTCGCGGTGGATCCGGCGCATCATACCCTGTTTGCGGTCAACGAGGACGGCGGCGGCAAGGGGGCTGTGGCCTCGTTTCACGTCGACGGCGCCACCGGATTGCTCACCTTCGTCAGCCGCGTCAGCTCGCAGGGGGACGGCCCTGCGCACGTCGCCACCGACAAGACAGGCGGGTTCGCCCTCGTGGCCAACTACGGTGGAGGCACGGTGGCGGTGCTGCCCATTGGCCCCGGCGGCGTGCTCGGCGACGCGGTCGACGTCCACGATCACGGCGGCGGCAACGCCAATCCCCACCAGACTGTCGTCTCGCCCGCCAACGATTTCGCCTTCGTGCCCAACAAGGGCCTGAGCACGGTGACCCAGTATGCCTTCAACGCGGCGACCGGGAAGCTCACGGCGGCCACCACGCTCAGCGTCGCCGGCGGCGCGGGCCCGCGTCACCTGGGCTTCGCCCCGAGCGGCGCTCATGCGTACCTGATCAACGAGAACGACAGCACCGTCGATGCGCTCTCGTACGACGCGGCGGCGGGCAAGCTCACCTCGATCCAGACCCTCTCCACGCTGCCCTCGGGCTTCCAGGGCAGCAACACCGGCGCCGAGATCCAGGTGGCGCCCTCGGGCAAGTTCGTTTACGCCTCGAACCGCGGCCACGACAGCATTGCCATCTTCAGCATCGGCCCCGCGGGCAAGCTCGGCCTCGTCGGCCACCAATCGACCCTGGGCCAGACCCCGAGGCACTTCCAGATCGAGGCCTCGGGCGAGATCTTGCTGGTCGCCAACCAGACCTCCAGCAACGTGGTGACCTTCCGGATCGACGCCGCGACAGGCACGCTGACGCCGACCGGAAAGTCCGTCACGGTGGACGCCTGCTCGTACGTCGGCGTCGTCTACCTCGCTCCGTGAGGCGCTGACCGAAGCGGGTTTTCCCTACGTAGCCGGGCGGATTTGCTTGCGGACCTTCTTCACGAAGGTCTGCGTACACTTCCCGTGGCTGCCCTCGTAGTCCATGATCTCCCGCGTGAGCCGGGTCTTGGTGTCGACCGAGATCGTCTTGCAGTCGCGGACCTCGGTGGCGAGCTGGATGCCTTCGTAGGTGGTGGGCCAGGTCTGTTTGACGACGACCTCGGCCTTGTTCGCCTGGCGATAATGCGACGGCTTGGTCTTGGTGACGTCGTGAAAGAGGTGGTCGTCGTCGGCCTTCTTGCCGGAGCCGTGGCAGCCGGGGCAGGTGGTGTGGCTGCCGCCGAAGGCGTTGCCGATCCGGCCGTCGCCGCCGCAGATCCCACACGTTTCACCCGGCATGGGGAGCTCGCTTCGGCCTGGCCGCTCGCATCGATTGAGTCATCGAGCGACTCTATCCGAAAACCCCCGGCTGGCGCCGGATTTCGTCCGAGCGAGCTCGTCGGGGAGGCGCCTCAGATCCGTGTGATCGCGCGCCCGCGCAGGCGGAGCGCGTGCTCCACGCCGCTGGTGAGATCGGCCAGGACCGTGATCCCGCCGAGGTCGGCGCCGGCCTTCGCGAAGGTGACCGCCAGCGCGGGGCTGATCCCCACCAGGATCACCCGCGTGCCCAGGAGCCGCGCCGATCGGGCCGCGCGGAGCAGGTGATCGGTCGCGGTCTCGTCGGCCGCGCCGAGGCCGGTCACGTCGAGGATCGCCACGTGCGATCGCTGCCGCGCGATGCCGTCGAGCAGGGCCTCGATGATGTGCGCGGCGCGCTCGGCGGTGATCGCGCCGACGATGGGCATCAGCAGCACGCCCTCGTGGAGCGGGATGATCGGCGCCGCGAGCTCCATGATCTCGCGGTGCTGCCCGGCGATGATCGCCTCGCGCGCTTGATAGAAGGCGTTGGTCACCGCGAGCGCGCCCGCGTAGCCGATCTCCCGGCGGCGCTCTTCCCACCACAGGCGCGGCGCGAGATCGTCGCCGAAGATCGACTTGAAGTGGTCCGAGACCACCTGGAAGCCGATATCGAGGCCGGCGATCATCTCGCCGATCGGCATACCGCTCTGCGCGCGCACCTTGCCGACCTGGCTCAGGTACTCCGGATAGGCCGACGTCGTGCCCTCGTCGAGGTCGCGCTTCACCGTGGCGAACGCGCGCCCGATCAGCGCCCGGAGCGCTGGGCGCGGGATGCTCGCATAGACCCCGATCTCCGCCGCGAGGACGCGATCGGTGGCCCGATCGAGGTAGCCCTCGAAATGCTCGGTGAAGACCCTGATCCCTCGCTCCATGACGCCTCCCGCCCCTGCTGGGCCGGCGGATATATCATGGAGCGCGGCGCGCGCGCGCTTCCTGCGCCCACGCACCGGTGATAGCCTGGGCCGACCTTCCCACTTCAGGAGATCTCCATGAGCAAGCTGATGGCTTCGGCCGCCGAGAGCTGGATGAGGCAGCACGGCCACGTGAGTCACGACGTCACCGACTGCTCCCATTTCGTCGTCGCCGTGCTCAACGCGTCCGACGCGCCGGGCTTCAAGTACATCCGGGCCGACGAGTACCTCTCGTCCCCCTCGTTCTACCGGGTCGACGCGCCCGAGGCCGGAGATCTCGTCCACTGGCCGGGCCACGTCGCCATCGTCCTCGATCCGGGGGCCGGCACCTTCATCGGCTCGCAGAGCTCGACCGGCGTCGACACCGCGAACTACAAGACCAACCCGTACTGGTCGGGCCGCTCGCACCGCACGTTCCTGCGCTTCATGGGCCACTGAATCCCGGGCCCGGTCTCACGCCGCCCGGTGAGGCGACGGGCGAGCGCGCTCCTCGTGCTCTCCGCCTCACCGGAGCATTGATGTACATCCCCACGCACTTTGCGCAGAACGATCGCGCCCTCGTCCTCGAGGTCATGCGGGCCCACGCCTTCGCGGTGATGGTCAGCGACGACGAGCACGGCGCCCCGTTCGCCACCCACCTGCCGCTGCTGATCTCGGAGCGCGACGTCGCCGGGGAGTCGCGGGTGCTGATCGAAGGGCACTTTGCCAGGGGGAGCCCGCACCGGCGCCACCTGGAGGCGTCTCCCGGAGCGCTGGTGATCTTCACCGGGCCTCACGCGTACATGTCGCCCCGGGTCTACCCGGATCCCAGCCACGTTCCGACCTGGAATTACCTCGCGGTGCACGCGTATGGCACGGTCCGGTTTCGCCCCGAGGCCGAGGCCAAGGACCAGCTCTTGAAGCGGTTGATTGGCGAGCACGAGCCGCCGTACGCCGAGCAGTGGCGCGGGCTCCCGGCGGATTTTCGCGACTCGCTCCTCTCGGCGATCGTGGCCTTCGAGATCGAGGTCGTCCGCCTCGAGAGCAAGTTCAAGCTGAACCAGGCGCGGCCCGAGGCGCACGCGAAGATGAAGGAGATCTACGGGGCGGGGACGCCGGACGAGCGGGCGCTTTGCGCCTGGATGGAGCGACTCGGCCTGTGACTCCAGGCCCACAACGCGAACCCGCCGACGCGCGGCCAGCGCCACGGGAGCTTCGCGCGCGCGCCGCCTGGCGCGTGAATTCGAGCAACACTCCCGGAAAATAGCGCGCTTCGGCGCCGAATCTTCGACGCCCGCCCGGTCCCGTGCTTGCTCTCGCGGGCCGTGGCCGGCGCGACGGACCGCGCCCGCGAGAGGACTCGACATGAACGCTCGTTATCTTATTGCTTCCGCTCTTCCCCTTCTCTCCACGCTCGTCCTGGGCTGTAGCTTCGACTTCAACCTCGGCAATCCGACCACTGGAGTGCTCCACCAGGCCAGCTTCGCCTACGTCAGCGGCGCTTGCCTGCTCGGCTGCCCGGTCGATCCTCCGATGATGGTGGGCTCGACTGGCACCTTCGTCGTCGCGGGCGACCGGCTCCCCGACGAGCTGCGGGTGCACGCCGATCCCACCGGCGTCCTGGCTACCAGCCTCGCTCGCACGCGGAGCTGTTGCACGAACGAGAGCCACAGCTCTTCGTGCTCGCCGATCGGCGACGGCGACCGGTGCACGGCGACGCTGGAGACCACGTTCACCCTCACGGTGCACCTGCAAAAGGCGGGGAAGGCGCCGCTCCAGGTCTTCGACGCCCAGGGCGAGCTCATTGACTTCGTGATCATCGAGGCCAGGGATCCGGCGTCGCTCGCGGTGAGCTGCTCCCCGGAGGCAGGCGGGGGGAGCGATGCGCCGCTCGACACGATCCAGCTCGGCAAGGGCGCTCGCTGCGATCTCTCCGTCGAGGCGCGCGACGCCGCCGGGCAGGCGCTCCGCGCGACCGACGACGGCTTCACGCTGGCGATCGGCGATCCCGCGGTGAGCGTGCTGCGCCCGGCCCTGGACTGGTTCGACGCCCTCGAAGATCCGGCCAAGAGCGATGTGCTCGCGGCGTCGTCCGGCACGCTGGTCGCGCGGGCCGCGGGGGCGACGGTGGTCAACGTGACGGCCGGCGCGCTCACCCGCGCGGTGCCGGTCGAGGTGAAGTAGCGCTTTCCAGCGGACGTCGAAATACTGCTTGGCGAGGACGCGGACTCGGCTTTAGCATCGCGAGATAATGGCCAAAACTCCCCTGTTCGCCGAGATCCGACGCCGCTTCCTCGAACACCGCGCGCTCCGTGCAGTGGGGCTACCGCCGAGCGCCGCGGAGGAGCTTCGCGGTCGAGCAAGAGAGCGAGCCTCGGGCGACGCCGCCGCCAGGATCTCTCGCCGCGGCTTCGTCGCCGGGCTCGGCGCGGGCGCGGTCCTCCTCGGGGCGCCGCGCGTGGTGCGCGCCGCCGGCCCCGCGCCGACGATCGCCATCGTTGGAGGCGGTATCGCCGGCGTCTCGTGCGCGCTCTCGCTCGCCGACAAGAACGTCGCGTCGACGGTGTACGAGGCCTCGGGCCGCATCGGAGGCCGGATGTTCTCGAACACCAGCGGCACCTGGCAGAACGGGCAGGTGAGCGAGTGGTGCGGTGAGCTCATCGACACTGGCCACGCCACGATCCGCAAGCTCGCGAAGCGCTTTGGTCTCCCGCTCGACAACCTCCTCGCGGCGCAGCCGGCCGGAGCGCAGGATACCTATCGTCTCGGCGGCGCCTACTACTCCGCCGCGCAGGCCTCGGCTGACTTTGCGCCGGTCTTCGACGCGGTGACCACCGATCTCAACGCCGCCGGCTACCCGACCACGTTCGACTCGTTCACCGCGGCCGGCGCGCAGCTCGACGCCATGACCGTGCGCCACTGGATCAACACCCGGGTCCCGGGCGGGCACACCTCGCCGCTGGGCAAGCTGCTCGATCTGGCCTATGCTATCGAGTTCGGCGCGGACACCACCGATCAGTCGGCGCTCAGCCTGATTTACCTGCTGGGCTATCAGCCCAAGCCGAACAAGCTGGCCGTCTTCGGCGAGTCGGACGAGCGCTTTCACATCCGCGGCGGCAACCAGCAGCTCCCGCAGGCCATCGCCGACTCGCTCGCTCCCGGGTCGGTGAAGCTCGGCCATCGGATGACGAAGATCAAGCAGACCCCGGCGGGGCGCTACGTGGTGACGTTCGAGACTGGCAATTGCACCACCGACGTGACCGCGGACTACGTGGTGATGGCGCTCCCGTTCGCGGTGCTCCGCGGGCTGGACTACGCCCAGGCCGGCTTCGATTCCCTGAAAGACGAGGCGATCCAGGATCTCGGCCGCGGTCACAACGGCAAGCTCCAGCTCCAGCTCTCGAGCCGGCTCTGGAACCAGACGGGGCCCTGGCCGGGCGTGGGCAACGGCTCGACCTATGCGGACACCGGCTATCAGGCCTCGTGGGAGGTGAGCCGCGCGCAGGCCGGCGCGACTGGCATCCTCTGCCTGTACTCGGGAGGATCGGTGACGGATTCCATGAAGGCCAGCGGCGCCTTCGGGACGGCGACCTCGGCGGGCGTGGCCGCCGACATCACCGCGGGCCGGAGCCAGATCAACGCTGTTTTCCCGGGGATCTCGGCGCTCTACAACGGCAAGGCGACGCAGAGCCTGCCCCACAAGAGCTCGTTCTTCGGGGCGTCGTACTCGTACTTCCGCGTCGGGCAATACACCGGCTTCGCCGGCTACGAGGGCGCGAGGCAGGGAGGGGTGCTGTTCTGCGGCGAGCACACCTCGCAGGACTTCCAGGGCTTCATGGAAGGCGGCGCCTCGGAAGGGGAGCGCGCCGCGGGCGATCTGCTGAAGATCATCTGATCGGAGGCGTCGTCGG
>JBDTXR010000488.1:0-6617 GCA_040006075.1 Byssovorax sp.
ACGAGGAAGCTGTCGATGGTGCCGAAGCAGAGCTCGCCGCGCTCGGCGCGGGCGCGCGCGCCCTCGACGTGATCGAGGATCCACGCGACCTTGGTCCCGCTGAAATAGGGATCGAGCACCAGGCCCGTGGTGACCTCGACCAGGTCTTCGTGGCCCGCGGCGCGGAGCTCGGCGCAGCGCGCGGAGGTGCGACGATCTTGCCAGACGATGGCGCGATGGATCGGTTTGCCCGTAGCGCGATCCCACACCAGCGTCGTCTCGCGCTGGTTGGTGATCCCGATGGCCGCGATGCGCGCGCCGTCGACCTTTGCGGCCGCGAGAGCGCCCTTCACCGCGTCGATCACGCTCTGCCAGATCTCCTCGGCGTCGTGCTCGACGAGGCCTGGCTCAGGGAAGTGCTGGCGAAACTCGCGCGTGGCCCGCCCGAGGGTGGTCCCCCGGGTATCCATGACCAGCGAGGTCGTTCCGGTGGTTCCTTGATCGATCGCGAGGAGCAGGTCAGCCGCCATGAGGGCCGTGGGTACCGCGGTCGCGGCGACGCGGGAAGAGGCCGCGGCGCGCCGTTCCTGCGCAAAAGGGGGCCCGGGACGGCGGACCGCGAAAGGGGCGATCTGGCACAGCGACGGAAATTCGACGTTGTAAGCCCGGGCAACCTGGAGGAAAGTGGGCGCCTCAACCTCAACAGCCGGCAATTCACGGGCGAACGATTGTCCTGAAGCGCGGGTATGGGTACGCTCCCAAAACCGATGGCTCGCCTGATCCTGCAGACCGCCGAAGGCCAGCAGGCGATCGATCTGCGACCGGTGAATTCGCTCGGGAGGCACCCGAACAATTCAATCCAGCTGCTCGATAAGATCGTCTCGAAAGAGCACTGCATCATCGAGCACCGCACCGACCACTGGGTCCTGCGCGATCTCGGCAGCCTCAACGGGACGTTCGTGAACGCCGAGCGGGTCCGAGGCGAAGCGCCGCTGAAGCACGGCGACGAGATCTCGCTTGGCGCGACGAAGGGCAGCTTCAGCGACGGCGGCCCGCCGATGCCGCTGCCCGCGATGAGCCCCGGCGTCGCCAACGTGCAGCCCGCGTGGCCCCAGCAAGCGCCGCCGACCCCGTCGGCCTCGCCGATGGCTCAGTCCGCGCATGTGATGCCGGCGCCGCAATACGCGCGACAGCAGCCGCCGCAGTCGCAGGCGCCGCCTCCTCCTTCGGCGATGCCTCCCACCGTGGCCGCGCCGCAGCAGCAACAGCCGCCGTACCAGCCGTACAACCGGCCGCCGATGGTCGGGCCGGGGCAGCCCGGGCAGCAGCCACCGAACCAGCAGCAGCGCCCGCCGCAGTACGCGCAGCAGCCCCCGCAGCAACCGTACGGCGGGCAGAACCCGGGCGGCGGGACCATGCCGCTCCGGCCGGCGACCGCGCCGATCGTCCCGGTGCGCCAGGGCCCGCCGGGGCACTACGTCGCGCACGGCACGCGGATCGATCTCAACGATCAGACGCGGCACATCGCCGGGCAAATCGCCGCCGGCGACAAGGGTTTCCTGCCCTACGAGCGCATCTCGAGCGACGCCACGCAGCTCCGCGCCGACTACGAGCGGCTCCGCCTCTCGCACGAGCTCTCGCGCGAAATCGCCGCCGAGCGCGACACCACCAAGCTGCTCGAGCGGATCCTCATCAGCGTCTTCAAGTTCATCCGCGCCGACCGCGGCGTGATCTTCCTGCAAGACGATCATGGCGAGTACACGCCCCGCGCCATGCAGCGCCGCGACGGCACCACCGCGCCGATCAGCGTCTCGTCGACGATCTTGAACCACGTCGTGAAAGAGCGCGCCGCCGTGCTCACCCACGACGCGGCCATGGATTTCGCCAACTCCAAGGGCAAGAGCATGATCCTGAACCGGATCAGCTCGGCCATGGTCGCGCCGCTCTTGCACAACAACGAGGTGCTGGGCGTGCTGTGGCTCGACTCGGAGACCCTCGCGCAGTTCCAGGCGAAAGATCTCGAGCTCGTCACCGCCATCGCCAATCAGGCGGCGATGTTCATCGAGATCAACATCCTCGCGAAGAAGGTCGAGAACGAGATCCTCACGCGCGAGCGCTTCAGCCGCATGGTGGCGCCGAACATCGCCGAGCGCGTCATGCAGGGCCTGCTCGAGGTCAAGCCCGGCGGTCAGCGCGTCGAGCAGTGCACGGTGTTCAACAGCGACATCCGCGGCTTCACCGCGATGAGCGAGAACACCAGCCCGGAAGAGCTCGTCGAGATCCTCAACGAGTACTTCGAAGAGATGGTCGACACCCTGTTCAAGTACGAGGGCACCCTCGACAAGTTCATGGGCGACGGGATCATGGCCATCTGGGGAGCTCCCGTGGCGCACCCCGACGACGTGGTCCGATCGGTCATGTGCGCGCTGGAGATGGGCGAGGTGCTCGGCCACTTCAACCGCCGACGATTGGAGAAAGATCTCCTGCCGCTCGCGGTCGGCATCGGCATCCACACCGGGCCGCTCGTCGCGGGCTACATCGGCAGCTCGAAGGCGCTGAGCTACACCGTGATCGGCGACGTCGCGAACACCTCGGCGCGCCTCTGCTCGGTGGCCAAGGCCGGCGAGATCGTGATCAGCGAGACGACGCAAGAGCGGCTCGGCGGTCGCTTCGAGCTCGAAGAGCTGCAGCCCGCGAAGGTGAAGGGCAAGGAGAAGCCGCTGCGCATCTTCAATGTCCTCCGCCCGCGCCTCTCGGTGCAGGTCCCCGCGGGGATCTTCGGGACCGAGCCGACGAGCGTCACGTAGAGCGAAGGACGCTTCGCGCTGCGGATCACCCCGCGCGCCTTTCCCGCGGCGCCTCGCGGGGCTATAGCCGCTCGCAGTGGCAGCGTTCGTCCTCCCGTTCGAAAGGCCCGTCGTCGATCTCGTCGAGAAGGTCCGGGAGCTCCGCGCGCTCGCCGCGTCCGATCAGCGCTTCGAGCCCGAGCTCGCGCGGCTCGAAGAGAAGACCTCGCGCCTGGCCCGCGAGATCTTCGCCGACCTCACGCCGATGCAGAAGGTCCAGCTCTCGCGGCACGCGAGCCGGCCGTACACGCTCGACTACGTGAAGCGCCTGTTCACCGACTTCGACGAGCTCAAGGGCGACCGTCGCTTCGCCGAGGACGCGGCCATCGTCGCCGGCCTCGCGACCTTCCACGGGCGCAGCGTCGTCCTCGTGGGCCACCAGAAAGGCCGGGGAACGAAGGAGAACATGAAGCGCAACTTCGGCATGCCCAACCCCGAGGGCTACCGGAAGGCGATCCGCATGTACGAGCTCGCCGACAAGTTCGGCCTGCCGATCCTCACCTTCATCGACACCCCCGGCGCGTACCCCGGCATCGGCGCGGAAGAGCGCGGCCAGAGCGAGGCCATCGGCGCGTCGCTCGCGGCGATGGCGCGCGCGCGCGTGCCGATCATCGCCACGATCATCGGCGAAGGCGGATCCGGCGGCGCGCTCGCGCTCGGCGTGGCCAACCGCGTGCTGGTGCTCGAGTTCGGCTGCTACTCGGTGATCACGCCCGAAGGCTGCGCGGCGATCCTCTGGAAAGACGGCTCGCGCGCCGACGAGGCCGCGGCGCGGCTGAAGATCACCGCGCCCGATCTGCTCCAGCTCGGCGTCGTCGATCTGGTCGTCGACGAGCCCACCGGCGGCGCGCATCAAGATCACGACGACGCCGCGGTCCGCCTCGATCACGCGCTCTGGGCCCAGCTCACGGCCCTCGACGGGCTCTCGCCCGACGACCTGGTCGAGGATCGCTACCAGCGCTTCCGCGCCCTCGGTACGTTCGTGGCATGAGCACCTGCCACCATTGCGCGCGGCCTCGACCGGCCTCCCGCGGGAAGCTATAGCCGGGCCTCGACCATGGATCAGGCCAAGCTCTCGCGGGCCGCGCTCGCCCTCTCGTCGGCCATGGCGGCCATCGCGATCATCCTCTGGGTGCAGTCCAAGTTCGACGGCGCCGATCGCAAGGCGGCCCTGGCCATCGTGCAGGAGTACCGCTCGAAGCAGGGCTCGACGATCCCGGAGATCCTCGATCGGCAGCACCCCGGCGCCGCGCCCACGTGGTCGGTCGTGACGCAGTCGGGCTGCGAGCAGCACGAGCGGGTGCGCGCCGTGGTCGCGGGCGAGCCGTTCGACTTCGCGGTCGACATCAACGGGCCGTCGATTCACCCGGGAAATAAAGCCGCAGAGGCGGTGATCGCCGGCCTCGACGAGGCGCGGCCCGCGAGCAGCGCGAGCGCTCCCGCGGCGACGGGCGCGCCGTGACGATCCGCGTGGCGTTGATCGGCTGCGGCGCCTGGGGATCGAACCTGCTCCGGGTGCTCGAGCAGAGCCCGCGCGCCGCGGTGATCGCCGTCGCCGACCCTCGCGCGCTCCAGCGACGCCACGCGCGCGATCTCTCGCCCGGCGCCGAGGTGGTGGCCTCGCTCGACGAGGCGCTCGCGCTCGGCGTCGACGCCGTGGTGATCGCCACGCCCGCGCACACCCACGCCACGCTGGCGCTCGCGGCGCTCGACGAGGGCACCGATGTCTTCGTCGAGAAGCCGCTGGCGATGACGGTCGCCGACGCCGAGCGCTGCGCCGCGCGGGCCGAGGCGCGCGGTCGCATCGGCATGGTCGGGCACCTGCTGCGCTATCACCCGGCCGTCACCCGGCTCGTCGAGATCTGCCGCGGCGGCGCGCTCGGTCCGCTCGAGCACGTCGAGGCGGCGCGGCGATCGGTGAACGGCGACCGCTCGGCCTCGGCGCTGTGGACCCTGGGACCGCACGATTTGTCGGTGATCCAGGCGATCGACGAGACCGCTATCGCCGCGCTCTCGGCGAGCGGGCCGGCGAGCGGCGCCGAGGCGATCGTGCAGCTCACGCTGGAGTCGGGGCTCACGGCGCGGGTGTCGCTCTCGCGCGCGAGCGCCGCGAAGGAGCGGCGGTTCGCGGTGATCGGGCGCGATCACGCGGCGATCTTCGACGACGTGCGCGCCCCGGATCGCGTGCTCCTCGGCCGCCCTTCGCGGCGACGCGGTGCGCCGACGGAGATCGCGATCACCGGCGAGGCCACCGTCGCGTGGCACGAGCCGCTGGCGCTCGAGGTCGATCATTTCCTGCGCTGCGTGGAGGATCGGACGCCGCCTCGGAGCGGCTTCGGCGACGGCGTCACGGTGGTGCGCGCGCTGGCGCGGGCCGAGAGCGCGATCTACCGCCGCGACGAGAGCGCGAGCGACGCGCTGGCGTAGCGGCGCTCAGCGAACGGCGCGCGCGGCCTCGACCACGCGATCGATCCAGGCTTGCTCTGCCGCCTCGATCGGCGGGTCGCGCGCGATGGTGGTCGCGAGCGGGCGCGGGCGCGACGAGGCGTGCCCGCGGAGCCAGGCCGAGGTGATGCTCCCGACGCGGCGGCGCAGGCCGAGGAACAGCGCGAAGAGATCGGGCCCGACCGCGCGGCGCGGGGCCTTGCGGACCTCGAGCTCGGCGCCCGAGGCGAGCGTCGCCGTGAAGCCTGCCACCAAATGGTCGACGGGATCGAGCCAGGGATCCGGCGCGCCGTGGGCTCCGCCGGCGATCCAGGCGTCGACGGTGGTGTCGAGCGCGGGCGCGTCGGGGCCGAGCGCGAGCGAGAGGCCGGCCGCCTGAAGGGCGCGCTCGACCTCGCCGAGCGTGGCGCTGCCGCTCGCGTGGACGAGCTGCGAGGCCGCGTCGATCTGCGGCGACGCGGGCGCCGGCGTGATCGCTCTTCGCGCCGGCGGATCGCGCGGCATCAGGTTGCCCGGGTTCATGATCGCCGCGGGATCGAGCACTTTTTGCAGCGCCTGGACCACGTCGACGCCGAGGCCGAGCTCGGCGCCGAGCTTGGGCGCCTTGCTCCGGCCGACGCCGTGGTGGTGCGAGAGCGAGCCGCCCGCGGCGACCGCGGCGTCGAGCGCGGCGCGCCACGCGGCGTCGTACTTGGCCTCGGCCTCGGCGACGGTGGGCGCGCTGCCCGCGAAGGTGAAGTAGATGCTGCACCCGTCCGGATACGCATGAGAGAGGTGCGCCATCACGAACACGTGCTGGCCGAGCGCGGCGCGCACGCCGTCGTAGAGATCGCCCAGGCGCGACCACGGCGCGGCCACCTCCATCGTGTCGCTGAAGGCGCCGGCCATGAACACCGGGGCCTGCCGGTAGCTGACGGAGTAGCGGTGCGAGAGCCAGTGGCGCGCCGGCTCCTCGCCGAGCGGCGTCGCGCCGTGACGCGCGGCCAGGGTCGCGGCCAGCGCGAGATCGATCGCGCCCTGGCCCGCGGGGCCTTCGAAGATCATCACCAGGCGCGAGCCCTTGAGGACGCGCGCGCCGAGGGCGTGCACGGCGTCGTTGAGCAGCCTGGGAACGCGGAGGATGCTCCGGAGCGCGAGGGCGCCGGCGCCCGGCGTGTGGACGGTGGGAGCGCGCGATTTCTTCGGTTTTTTGCCTGCCGATCGCGCGCGCTTCACCGAGCCCATCCTGGCCATGAAGGAGTCGAACGGATCGTACAGACGGCAGACGGACGGGCGGAGGCCGACCTGGAACATGTCGCGCATCGCCGTCCAGCCGGCCTCGATCGTCGGGAACGAGAAGGCGCCGTA
>JBDTXR010000489.1:0-6586 GCA_040006075.1 Byssovorax sp.
TCGAGGCCGGCAAGCGCTGGCGTCTCACCGCGATCGAGGACCGCAACAAGAACCGGATCGCCATCACCTACGACGACGGCCGCCTGGTCGAGGTCAAGGACAGCGCGGGGCGGATCGTCCGCGTGAAGACCACGCCCGAGGGCCGGATCGCCTCGCTCGAAGCGCTCAACGCCGTGCAGAGCGGGCGCTGGGTCTGCTTCGCGCGCTACCTCTACGACGAGCGCGGCGATCTCCTCGCCGCCACCGACGCCGACGGCCACACCGCGCGCTTCGCGTACGACGATCGCCACCTGCTCACCTGCGACACCGATCGCAGCGGGCTCGCGTTCCACTTCGTCTACGACGAGCAGGGGCGCTGCGTGGAGTCGTGGGGCGATTACCCCGGCGCGATCGATCCGAGCCTGGACGCCGATCTCCCGCGCTACCTCGCCGACGGGACCACGCGGGCCAAGGGGATCCACCACTGTCGCTTCAGCTTCTTCGAGAACGGCTACTCCGAGGTCGCCGACTCGACCCAGGTGCGGCGCTTCTTCGGCAACGCGCTCGGCCTGCTCGACAAGAAGGTCGACGGCGGCGGCGTCGAGACCGCGCGCTACGACGATCGCGGCTTCCTTCTGGCGCGAACCGACGCGATGAAGGCCACCACGACCTTCGAGCGCGACGCGCGAGGGCGGCTGCTCCGGCTCGTGGATCCGCTCGGCCGCGTGACCCAGATCCGCCGCGACGTGGCCGGGCTCGAGATCGAGATCGTCGATCCCAAGGGCGGCGTGACCGAGCTCACGCGCGATCGTTTCGGCAACCTGGTCACCATCGTCAACGCGCTCGGGGCGACCACGGCGGTGCGCTACGACGAGCGCGGGCAGCCGACCGAGGTCGTCGACGCGGTCGGCGGCAGGGGCACGATCACCTACGACGCGCAGGGCAACACCGTCGCGGTGACCCAGCCCAACGGCGCGGCGTTCACCTACACCTACGACGCCTTCGGGCGCCGGGTGACGAGCACCGATCCGCTCGGCGGAACCAGGCGAAACGTGTTCACCGACCGCGGCGATCTCGTCACCGTGATCGACGCGCTCGGCGGCACGCAGCGCTACGAGTACGACGGCGAGGGGCACCTGGTCCGGGAGATCAGCCCGAGCGGATCGACCACCGAGTACGCGTGGGGCGGCTACCACAAGGTCTGCACCAAGCGACGCGCCGACGGGAACACCGTCGAGCTGCGGTACAACCGCGAGGGCGAGCTCGTGCTCGTGAAGAACGAGAAGGGCGAGCAGCACCGGATCGAGCGCGACGCGCAGGGTCGGCTCGTCGGCGAGGTCACCTTCGACGGCCGCGTGTACCACTACAAGAACGATCTCCTCGGCCGCGTGGTTCGCATCAAGAGCGACGGCGGCGAGAAGACCGATCTGGTGTTCAACGAGGTCGGCGAGCTCGTCGAGCGCGTCCACGGCGACGAGCACAAGGACACCTTCGCGTACGACGCGTTCAGCGAGCTGATCGAGGCCGCGAACGAGACGGGCACGTTCCGCTTCGAGCGCGATGCCCTGGGCCGGATCGTGCGCGAGACCGCGCTGGTCGGCGACGACGAGACCGCGATCGACATCGAGCTCGACGCGCTCGGTCGCCGCGTCGGCCGCACCACGTCGCGCGGGCACGTCGAGGCCATCGTGCGCGACGTGATCGGCGCGCGCTCGCGCACGATCCTCGACGGGACCTTCGAGGTGCACCACGGCGTCGACGCGCTCGGCCGCGAGATCGAGCGACGCCTGCCCGGCGGCGGGCGGATCGTCAGCGCCTTCGACGCCGAGGGCCGCCTCGCGCGACGCAGCGCCGGCGCTCCCACCGCGCACGAGCCGCGCGGCCCCGGCGAGCCCGAGTGGCTCGGCCCGCGCTACGACGGCATCACCGCCGATCGCACCTACCGCTACGACTGGGACGGGGAGCTGATCGAGATCCTCGACGCGCAGCGGGGCGCCACGCGCTTCGAATACGATCCCGTCGGTCGTCTCGCGGCGATGATCCCCGCGCAGGCGCGCCCCGTCGTGTTCCGTCACGATCCCGCGGGCAACATGCAAGAGGGCGAGGGCGGCGCGAAGCGAAGCTACGAGCGCGGTCGCCTGGTTCAACGCGGAGCCACCTCGTACCGGTGGGACGACGAGGGGCGCCTCGCCGAGAAGCGCACGCGCGACGAGGCCACCGGCGCCGAGAAGATCTGGGCGTACACCTGGGACGCGGCCGGCCTGCTCCGCAAGGTCGACGCGCCCTCGGGCGAGACGATCGAGCTGGCCTACGATCCGCTCGCGCGCCGCGTGGAGAAGAAGATCACGCGCGTCCCCGGCGCCGGCGAGAAGCCGGTGACCCTCGCCCGCACCCGCTTCGTGTGGGACGGCGACGTGCTCGTCCACGAGATCAAGGAAACGGCGCGCCGCGGGGGCGATCCGATCGTCGAGGAGCGCACTTACTGCTTCGAGGATTACAGCTTCGAGCCGGCCGCGCACCGCGAGGGGCAAGGCCCGTGGATCACCTACATGAACGATCCGGCGGGCGCACCCGACCGCCTGATCGCCGCGGATGGCAGCGTCGCCGGCGAGATCGAGCGCGGCGCCTGGGGCCAGCAGCAGGCGGCGCCGGGCAGCCGCGCGACGACGCCACTCGGCCTGCAAGGGCAGTACGACGATCGCGAGCTCGGGCTCGCCTACAATCGCTTTCGCTACTACGACGCCGAGGCCGGGCGCTTCATCGCGCCGGATCCGGTGGGGCTCGACGGCGGCGTCCATCCGTATCTGCTCGCGCCCAACGTGCAATCGTGGGTCGATCCGCTGGGGCTCACGCCGGGAGCGCCGGTGTTGCTCGGTCAATCGATGGCCACCCGCGTGACGCCGACGGCGGCGGCGGAGGGTCATCACACCTTCCAGGTGAAGAGTCGGTACAAGCACGGTGACCCCGGCGCCCGGGAAGCGTGGGAGAAGAACCAGAAGCGGTGGATGCGCGATCAGATCGACAGCGGCCGGAAGATCTACGACATCGGCGACGATCCGAAGCGCACGGATCGCAGCGATTTCTGCGCTATCGAGCACAAGATGCTTCGCGATGAGGGCTTTACCCGGCAGTGCACCGGGAGGACGATCATGGTCGACGGGACACCGACCGCAGTGCACGAGTGGGTGCCTCCGCCGGGCTTCAAGCCCGGTGACGGCAAGAAGAGACGCAACACCGCGAGAGGGAGATAGCCGCCATGGCCGCCCGGAAGACGGCCGTCGCGAAGAAGGCGACGAGCGCGAAGAAGGCCGCAAAACCCCGGCGAAAGACCCCGGCCGCGGAGTGGGCGGAGACCTATCTGCCGCTCACCGACGCCGCGCGAGAGCGCTTTGCGTTCCTGGTGCGCGAGCAGGGATATGCCGAGCCCACCGTCGCGGTCGTCCCGCCCGACGCGGTGATCACGTTCACGAAGGGCGCCGATTTCGTCCGCGTCCAGAGCGAGTACGGCGGCCCGCCCTGGGTGGTTGTGCAGGCCGGTGCCGGCGAGCGCTATGGCCTGCCCGTGATCATGGCCGAGCTCGATCCGGCGTACGCGAGCCACGCGCCGGTGCCCGCGGGCAAGGAGCTCACGGACGACGAGATGCGCGCGGCCGTCGCGTTCCTCGCGGGCTTCCTCGAGAAGCACGCCGCGGAGGTGCTCCGCGGCGATCCGGCGCTGCTCGCGCGCTTCAAGCAGCGCGAGGCGGCGCTGAGGGTCAAGACCCCGACGCTGTAGCCGCGAGCTTCTTCCGCGTGTACTCGATGGTGTCGGTGAGGATGGCTTCGAGGTTGCGCTCGGGCGTGTACCCGATGAGCTTGCCAATGCGGGAGAGGTCGGGCACCCGGTTGCGGATGTCCTCGAAACCCTTCCCATAGGCCTGCTCGTAGGGCAGGAGAGCGATGGGCGACTTGCTGTGGGTCATCTCCTTGATGCGGAGGGCGAGATCCATGATCGTGATCGGATCCGCAGATCCGATGTTGATCGTCTGACCTTCGGCCTTGGGCTCCCGCATCAGCCCCCGCAGCGCTCGCACCGCGTCTTGGACGTGGGTGAACGTCCGGACCTGCTTGCCGTCGCCGTACACCTGAATCGGCTTGTCGGTGAGGGCCCACTCGACGAAGCGCGGGATCACCATCCCGTAGGCGCCGCTCTGGCGCGGACCCACGGTGTTGAAGAAGCGACCGACCACGACCGGCAGGCCTTTTTCCATGAAATAGGCGCGAGCCAGGTACTCGTCCAGGGCCTTCGAGCAGGCGTAGCACCAGCGCATCGACGGCCCCAGCGTGATGTCGTCGGTCTCGCTGAACTTGTCGCTGTCGCCCTTCGTCTCCTTCCCGTACACCTCCGACGTCGAGGCGATGAACACCTTGCGACCGGCGCGAAGGGCCGAGTCGAGGACGTTCTCGGTCCCGCGCACGTTGCGCTCGATGGTCTCCATCGGGTGATCGAAGATCATCTTCACGCCGACGGCGGCGGCCAGGTGGATGATCTCGTGGCTCTCGGAGATGAGCCGGTCGCACGCCGGCTTGTCGAGGACCGAGCCGAGGTGGAACTTGAAGCTCGGAGCGTCGATGAGGTGTTGAATGTTGCGGAGGCTGCCGGTGCTCAGGTCGTCGAGCACCGTGACCCGGTATCCATCCGCCAGCAGGTTCTCCGCCAGGTGCGAGCCGATGAACCCGGCGCCTCCGGTGATCAGGACCGATTTCGCTTCAATCATCGCTCATTTCCTCTCATCCGGTGATTCTTCGCCGAGCAGCCGCATGGCCATCAGGCTCTCGAAGACGACGCGCTCGTACGTGTAATGAAGCGCCGCGCGGCCGCCGAGGGGCCCGCCGGCGCGGAGATAAGTAATGCTCCCGGCGATGAGCGGCATGAGGCCGGAGCGGCGGACTCGGTCCTTGAAGGACGGCGGCTCGTGGCTCATCCGGTCTTGCTCCTTCTTCGAATAGCCGAGCTGCGAGCTGGTCCACCGATCGAGCGATTTCCGATCGTCGTGGAGGATGGGCGCCTTGAAGCGGTGGACTGGCCCGTCGACCGTGAACTTGTGGCCATGGCCAACCTGCTGCACCTTCACCGCCGAGCGGCGAAAGAGGCGGAGCTGCGGCCGCAATATCGATCCAAGGAGCGGCTTCCCCAGCACCCAGTACTCGAAAGGCACCAGGCCGCCGGCGAAGTCGCCGGGGAGAAACCGGGCCTCGAGCTCGGCCACGAAGGGCGCCGGAACCGCCATGTCGGCGTCGAGGGCGAGCACGTAATCGGCGTCGATCCCCGTCTCCTCGATGGCGAAGCGCGACTGCCGCTCGAAGTCGTCGAAGCGCCGCTCGAACCAGGCCACGTTGGGGAAGCGCTGGGCGATCGCCCGCGAAGCGTCGGTCGATCCGGAGTCCACCACCACGACCCGAGGCGCCCAGCGGAGGGACTCGAGGGTCCGTCCGAGGTTGGGCTCCTCGTTGTACGTGAGGATGAATGGCGTCACCGAGCGCGGCACGTCGAGCCCTGTAGCACAGAGCCCTCGCGGCATTCAGGGAACCCTCGCGAGGTGGGAGAGTGTGCGCACGGAAACCAGGGAGCTATTGACTAAAAATTAAATAAGCAATATTCCTCGGCTCGTCCACCAGGAGGATTGCATGGCCACGTCGTTCGACATTTCTCCGAGCCCGCCGTCAGCCCCCGTCTCGCGCGGGATCGCGATGCCCGTCGCCCCGACCGGTACCGACACGATCCCCACCGCGTACGACACCATCTACACCTGGGAATATGGCATCCAGCGCCAGGATCTTCGCAACCTCTACGAGAAGTCGAAGACCCAGATGTGGAACGCTACCACCTACCTCGCGTGGGACACCAACGTCGATCCCGAGCAGGAGAACACGCCCGACGCGATGATCCCGATCTACGGATCGCACCTCTGGGACAGGCTCGACAAGAAGACCGAGGTGCCGAAGCTCCGCCGCCTCGGCTCCTCGTACCTGCTCTCGAATTTCCTCCACGGCGAGCAGGGCGCGCTCCTCGCGACCGCGCAGATCGTCAGCGCGGTGCCCGGCCCCGACGCCAAGTTCTACGCGGCGACGCAGGTGATGGACGAGGCCCGCCACGTGGAAGCCTACGATCGCTACCTCCGCGAGAAGATCGAGCTCACGTTCCCGATCTCGCCGTACCTGCGCACGCTCCTCGACGAGATCTTGCGCGAGAGCCGCTGGGACATGAAGTACCTGGGCATGCAGATCATGGTCGAGGGCCTGGCCCTCGCGGCCTTCGGGATGATCCAGGCCACGTCGAACGAGCCGTTGATCAAGCAGATCGTGCACATGATCATGCTCGACGAGTCGCGCCACGTGGCCTTCGGCGTGCTCTCGCTCAAGGGCATCTACGACGACATGGGCGGCTCGGAGCTGAAGGACCGCGAGGACTTCATCATCGAAGCGTCGCGGCTCATGCGCGATCGGTTCCTGATGCAAGAGGTCTGGGAGTGCATGGGCATGCCCGTCGACGAGTGCCTCGCCGTCGCGCTCCAGAGCGAGCCGATGAAGATGTTCCGGCAGATGCTCTTCAGCAAGATCGTCCCCA
>JBDTXR010000490.1:0-6583 GCA_040006075.1 Byssovorax sp.
ACGCGGTGCTCGAGCTGCTCCTTGGTCTCGACGAGCTGCATGTTCTTCTGGATCACCGAGAGGAACAGCCTGCTGTTGTCGATCGACACCGCGGCCTGGGTGGCCAGCGCGGTGAGCAGCTCCTCGTCGTGCTGCGAGAACTCGCCGGTCCCGTGGCTCTTGTTGAGCACCTGGATCACGCCGATGATCCGTCCCACGTGGTTCTTCATCGGCGACGCGAGGATCGACCGGGTCTTGTAGCCCGTGGCGTCGTCCCACTCGCGCTTGAAGCGCTTGTCGCGGTAAGCGTCCTTGATCCGCACCGTGCGCCCGACCTTGGCCACGTGCCCGGCGATGCCCTCGCCGATCGGGAGCTCGATCGATCGGACCTCGTCGCCGACCATGATCCGCGAGAGGAGCCGGCCGCGCTGCTCGTCGAGGAGGTAGAGCGTGGCGCGATCGCCTTCGAGCAGGTCGGTAATTTTCTGCAAAATCAGCTCGAGGAGCTGATCGAGATCGAGGGTGCTGCCGAGGGCGAGCCCGACCTCGCGCAGGGCCTGAACCGTGCGCTCGGATCGGGCAAGCTGCGCCTCCAGCTCGTCGATGCGAGCCTGAAGCGGGGCCGCTTTGTCGCCCTTACCGGTCACAGGTCGACGCTAACACAGCCACGCCCGCGGCATGAAGATTGCCGTAGTCCGCACGCGGCGACACTGTGCTGCGTCGATCACGGGCGCACAATGGTACGCTCGCCGCGTGGATTGTCCTCGTTGCCTCCCCGTCGCTCACGATAACCCGTACCGCGAAGGCCCGATCGACAGCCTCCGTCGACCCTCTCTCGTGCGCGAGCTTCACCCCTCGACGCTGGAGATCGATCGTTGCCCGAGCTGCGGTGGGATCTGGCTCGCGAAAGGCGAGCTCGAGCGCGCCGAAGCGGTGGCGAGAAAGCGCGGGAAAAAAAGCCTCGATCGCGACGTGATCGCCGATCTCTTCCGCCGGAGCTACGTCAACGCGAGGCGCGGCGGCGAGCACCGCGAAGCCATCGATTGCCCCTCGTGCGACGAGGTGATGTTCGAGCGAGAGTGGCTGTATGGATCCGAGGTGAAGGTCGAGGTCTGCATGGGCTGCAGCGGAGTCTGGCTGGATGAAGGCGAGCTCGACGATCTGGCGCGGTTCCTGGGCGCCACGTGGGAGTGAGCACGAGAGTGGCACTCTCGTCACCGCGCTGGAAGTCGCGAGCGACGAGCACCACCCGCGGTCGCGCCGCGCCGTGAACGCACCAGGCGGTCGAGACCTCGTCGCCTGGCTCGTCTTCCTGGGCGCCAGCGCTGGGCTCGATTCCGGCGCAGGGAGCGCGCCGCAAGGCGAGGGACGGACCGTGCGATTCAACCGGGACGTCGCCGTGAAGCCGGGTGTATATGGCCGGTAATCGAGCCCCTCCTCCATGCCCGCCAGGATCCAGAAAGCCCTCGACGGGGAGAGAGACGCGGCGCGCTCGCTCGTCGACGAGCTCTCGCCGGTGATCCAGGCGCGGATCGTTCGATCGCTGGCGCGACGAAGCGAGGCGGCGGGCGGCCGCGACGTGCGGCAGGAGGTCCGCGATCTGACCCAGCACATGTTCCTGCTGCTCTTCGCCGACGGCGGACGCGTCTTGCGCCAGTGGGATCCGGCGCGCGGCAGCTCGCTCCAGAACTTCGTCGGCCTCGTGGTCGAGCGGGAAGCCGCGTCGATCCTGCGACGGCGACGGCGTAACCCGTGGGGGGAGCACCCGACCGAGGACGAGGATTTCGAGCGGATGAGCCACGCCGCGCCGGGCCCGGAGAGCCAGACGATCTCCCGTGATCTGCTGCGGCGGGCCATCGTCCGCGCCCGCGCGCGGCTGAGCGATCGGGGGCTCGCGCTCTTCCAGTGGATCATCGTCGAGGACCGGTCGGTCGAGGAGGTCTGCGCCCTCGCCAACATGACGCCCGAGGCCGTGTACGCCTGGCGAAGCCGCCTCGCGCGCCTCCTCCGCGAGATTGCTGCCGAGGGAATGTCAGAAGGCGAGGGGACGCGTCGAAGTCCTCCCACGGATGGCGCGAATGACGGATGACGAGCTGCTCCAGGTGGCGCGCGAAGTGGCGCGCGAGGACGATCCGCTCCAGGACGAGCGGTGGGACGCCTTGCCGTCCGGCGACCTGAGCGAGGGCGATCTCGCGGCGCTCCGCCTCCTCGCCGAGCACTCGGACCCGGCCCGCGAGGCCTTCCTGGCGCTCCAGCCGCTGGACGAGGCCGACCGCGAGCGCATCGTGGACGCGATCCTGACCGGGCAGGCGAAGGCCGCGGCGCCGCCGCGGAAGGGCGCGCTGGTGATCTCGTTTCCCCGACGAGCCCGGCGCGCGCTCGGGGCAATCGTCGTGGCGGGCTCGCTCGCGGCGGCGGCGGCCGCGGCGCTGCTCGTCCCGCGCGGCGCAGCGCTGGTGCCGGAGTACGAGGCGTCGATCGTCGGCGAGCAGACCCAGCGCTCGGGGGCGCCGGGCGTCGGCGTCCCCCAGATCGGGCCGGGCTCGCAGCTCGATCTCGTGCTCCGCCCCGAGGTCGCCGTCGACGGGCCGATCGCGCTGCGGAGCTTCATTTTCCGGGGCGGGAGCGTTCGCTCGTGGGAAGCCAACGCCGTGATCGCCGAGGGGGGATCGCTCCGGATCGTCGGCGCCTACGAGGCGCTGTTCGGGGATACCCCGAAAGGATCCTGCGAGCTGGTGTTCGTCGTGGGCCGACCGTCCGCGCTCCCCTCGGATCCAGAAGCCGTGGCCGCTGCGCTGCGAGAGCCGGTAGGCTCGCACCGCACCACATGGCAGCTCGTGCGCGTACCGGTCCTGCTCGTCGATCGCGCGCGTCCTGGATCCCCTTGATCGCCGGGGTCGCGGCGCTCGTCGCGGCCTGCGCCCGGACCGCCCCACCCGCCGCGCCGCTGCCCCTCGAGGTGGAGCTCGCCGGCTGCGCGTCGGTGCGCGCCGGGCCGATCTGCCTCACCGACGCGACGACGTCGCTCACCGTGTGGGTGAAGGCGAACGAGGGCGCGGCGATCACGATCCAGATCGACGACGCGGTGATCGCGGCGGAGCGCGCTCCGATCGAAGACGGCGTGCGCTTCAAGGCTCCCGCGGGCGCGGCGGCCAGCGGCCACGAGATCGTGGTCCGCGCGACGCTGGGCGGGGCCGAGGCCTCGTTCCGCGCTCCGCTCGCGCGGCCCGAGGCCGATCCCGCGTTCGACGAGGCCGAGGCGCTGCGCGTCGGCCAGCACCTCGACGAGGCCGCGCTCCGCTTCACGTCGATGGCGACGAGCGGCGCGCCGACCGCGCGGGCGCGCGCGATCGGGAAGCTCGCGCGGATCGCGCTGGCGCAAGGTCGAACCGCGGACGCGGTGCGATCGTTCGGGGACGCGATCGCCCTCGATCGCGAGGCCGGGCGGATCTCGGACGAGTTCCGCGATCGCTTCGCCCTCGTGTTCGCGCTCGTCGACGAGAGCCACCATTTCGCCGAAGCGCGCGCCGCGCTGGCGCCGCTGGACGCGCTCGCGTCGATCTACCCCGAGGGGCGGGCGTCGGCCCCGTACTACGCGGCGCTCGTCGCGTTCGAGGCCGGCGACTACCGCGCGGCCGTGCGCTCGCTGCGCGAGGCCGAGGTCGGCGCGCGCAAGCTCGGGCTCGACGAGCAGCGGATCGACGTCCTCGAGATGGAGGCCGACGTGCTCCACGCGCTCGGCCGCCGCGCGGAGGCCGTGGCGCTGCTCCAGCAGGCTCGCGACGCTCTCCCCGCGGACGCGCCGGCGTGCAGCCGCGCCAAGACGCTCAACAACCTGGGATGGCAGCTGCTCGACGCCGAGGAGGGCGCGCCGCGGCCCGGGCGCGATCAGGATCCGATCCCGCTGTTCGACGAGGCCCTCGCGCTCCTTCGCCGCGAGTGCGCGCAGCCGACGCTGCTCGCCAGCGTGCTCACCAACCTCGCGCACGCGTACCTCGCGCGGGACGAGCCGGCGCGCGGCGGCGCTTACCTCGTCGAGGCGCGCGCCGCCCACCCCGAGGCCGACGTCGTCCGCCAGGCGGAATGGCTCGAAATGGAGGGGCGGATCGCGCTCGGCGGCGGCAAGGCGTCGCGCTCGCTCGAGCTCTACGATCGGCTCGCGGCGCTCTCGGCCCGCGCGCTGCTGCGCGACGCGCGCTGGCAGGCCGCGCTCGGGCGAGCGAAGGCGCTCGACGAGCTGCGGCGGATCGAGCCGGCGCGCGCCGCGTACGCGGAGGCCGAGCGGCTGCTCGACGACGACGGATTCCTCGTGCCGCTCGGCGAAGGCAAGGGCACCTTCCTCGGCAAGCGCGAGGAGAGCGCGCGGCGTCGCGTCGACTTTCTCGTCCGGCAGGGGAGCCCCGAGGCCGCCGAGGCCGCGCGGCGCTCACGGGCGCGCGTGCTCACGGCGATCGAGTGGACCTCGCGCTTCGCCGCGCTCGATCCGGAGCGCCGCGCTCGCTGGGAAGAGTCGCTCGCGACCTACCGGCGCGCGCGCGAGGCGATCGACGCCGAGGCCGCCGCGGACTGGAAGCTCCCGACGCGACGCCTGCGAGCGGTCCTCGAGGAGCGCGGACGATCGGAGGAGCGCGTTCGATCCACGCTCGATTCCGCGCTCGCGACGCTGCGATCCGCCGCCGCCGACGACGCGCCTCCGCGCCCCTTGGCCGCTCTCCCCACGCCGCGCGACGGCGAGGTCTTCCTCGTGTACCACCCGTCGCCTTCGGGCTGGGTGGGCTTCGCGATCACCGCGCGCGGCGTCGTCACGCGGAGGATCCCCTCGCTCGATCCCGCCGCCCCGGGCCCCGAGCTCGCGACGCTGCTCCTCGGGCCGTTCCGCGACGCGATCGCCTCCGCGACGCGGCTCCGCGTGCTGCCGTATGGCGCCCTCGAGCACGTCGATTTTCACGCGCTGCCCTGGGACGGCGCGCCCCTCGTCGCCCGATGCCCCGTGGTCTACGGCGTGGATCTACCGGGGCGATCCGAGCCGCCGCGCGAGCCCGCCGCGCCGCTCGCGCTGATCGTCGCCGATCCGCGCGGCAACCTGCCCGCCGCGCGCGACGAGGCCCGCGCGGTCGACGCCGCGCTCCGCGCCCACGGATCGCGCACGCAGCTCCTCACCGGTGACGAGGCCTCGCACCGCGCCGTTCGCGATGCGATCGAGGATCCGCGGACAACCCTGCTCCACTACGCGGGCCACGGCGTCTTCGAGGGGCGCGACGGCTGGGAGAGCGGCCTCCCGCTCACCACCGGCGGATGGCTGACGGTGGGCGACGTGCTGGCCCTGCGCCGCTCGCCCGATCGCGTGCTCCTCTCGGGCTGCGAGACGGCGCGCACCGCCCCCGAGTCCCGAGCGTCGAGCCTCGGCGTCGCCCAGGCGTTCATCCTCGCCGGGGCGGGCGGCGTGGTCGCGGCGACTCGCCCCATCGACG
Organism: Byssovorax sp.; assembly: GCA_040006075.1. Lineage (GTDB taxonomy): Bacteria > Myxococcota_A > Polyangia > Polyangiales > Polyangiaceae > JANYGI01. The sequence continues at coordinate 5,451 of JBDTXR010000490.1, forward strand.
ACGCGCTCGCCGAGCGGCTCATGCGCGCCCTCTACGAGGCTCCGGCCGGACCCCCCGCCGATCTCGGATCGGCCCTGCGCGACGCCCAGCTCGCCGTGCGCCGCGAGACCCCTTCCGCCGACTGGGCCAGCTTTCGCGTGCTCGTCCCGTGAAGCACCGAACAAAAAATCGCCGCGCCTGTCAGAAGCGCCCTCGACGTGGCGAAGACCCACCCAACCAGTTTTTCTGATCGGAACGGATAGAATGATGCGAGCGATGGTGATTGGGCTCGGATGTCTCTTGCTCGCGGGCTGCGGCCCGGCGAACGCGAGCGACGACGCGGACCTCCTGAACGCCCCTCTCTTGGCGCAAGACGAGGCGTTCTCTCTCGGCGATCCCGCTCCGGAATCTGGACACGTCGACGACTCCATCAAGGGGTGCCCCGCCTGCCACGGCGTGTACAACCCGGCCACCGGCGAGATCACCTACGATATCCCCGAGGGCGTCGCCGTCTCCACGACCATGACTCTCGTGCTCGGCTACGCCGACGGGACCCGGAGGTCGTTCACGTTCGAAGGGCAGCCCAGCGCCACCGCGCTGCGTGTCGCCGAGGCTTTTGAAGGCTCTCTCCTCTCCGCGGACCTGCTGTTCCTCTCGGACGCCGGCTGGATGAGCGTGAGCCTCGCCATCAATTCCGACGCGCCGATGCCACACGACCTCTGATCGCGGCGCGCCCGCGTCGACCCCTCCCGGAACGCTCGAAGGACGACGCCGCCGAGCCCTGCGCGGGCAGCGACTGCCCCCTGCCGACGGCGAGGCGCTCGGCACCTGCGCCGCCGCCAAGGACGGAGCGCCGGCGAATCGAGGCTTCGAACGCAGACGAGGCGAGCACCGCTGCCCGCCTCGTCTGCGCCTCTTCGAGAGAGGCTATCTCACTGATTCATGCTCTCGAGGAACTCCTGGTTCGACTCGGTGCGGCTCACCTTGTCGAGCAGGAACTCCATCGAGTCGATGACGTTGAGCGGGTGGAGCAGGCCGCGGAGCAGCCACACGCGCTGGAGGATCCACTCCGGCAAGAGCAGCTCTTCCTTGCGGGTCGCGCTCTTGTTGATGTCGAGGCAGGGGAAGATCCGCTTCTCCATCAGCTTGCGATC
>JBDTXR010000491.1:0-6514 GCA_040006075.1 Byssovorax sp.
GCAGCTACTGGGATGGAACGATCGCGATCACGGCCGTCGACGCGACGCACGTGGACTTCACGCTGGCCGGGACGGGCGAGCTGCTCACCGTGGGCAGCAACGCCAATGGCACCTACTCCGCCAAACGGTGCTTCTGAGCAGACCCGACCGCGCCCCGGATCCCGGTGGATCTCGGGGCGCGCCGCGGTGAGAGGTGGGCTGTCCGCGGGGGATCAGTGCCAGGCGCTGGCGGTGCGCACGGCGGTGTTGGTGCGATCGTGCTCGGCGATGAGCGAGACGCTCTGCGCCTCGCACCCGACGCACGAGGGGAACGTGGAGCCGTGCTGGCAGCGGAGCCTCTTCGCCGTGACGGGAGCGTTGAACTCCGACGGATCGAGGTGACGGCCGCAGGCGATGCAGTGGATGTGCTGGCCGTCCTTCACGGGGGCGCCCGAGGTGCGGGGCCCGCCGTTCAGGTCTTTGCGCTCGCGCTTGGTGACTTTCTTCTCTCGGTTCATGCTGGCGGGGACGGTAGCACTCCTATCCGCCCGGAAGGAAGCGGGGGAGCACGCGGAGCACACCCATCACGTCGGACGGGGTGTTGAGGTCGAGCACCACGGTGGGATCGGCGACCTCGACCACGGCGACGCGATCGCCGAGCGAGCCGAGGTGATCGCGCAGCGTGGGCGGCGGGCCGGCCTTGTACGCGTCGAGCGCGGCGCGGCGGAGCACGACCGGGTGGCCGCCGCGACCGTGGTAGACGGGGCGCGCCGCGAGCAGCGTGGGATCGGCCAGCAAGCGCTCTTTGAGGGCGCGCACCGTCTCGGCCTTTGCGGGCTGGGTGTCGACCGGCGTGACCACGATGAGGTCCCCTTCGGGGAGGCGCGAGACGGCGAACGCGAGCGATCCGGCCGGGCCGAGATCGCCCGCGGCGTCCGAGGAGAGCAGGCTGATTCCAGGACGCGAATAGCCGAGCAGCGCGGGGATCATGGCCTTGCGCACCACGATCAGCACCTCGGCGCACTCGGCGGCGAGGCGCTCTTCGGCGTGGGCGATGGCGAGCGGGCGATCTTTTCCCGAGGGCGAGGGCCAGGCGAGGAGGGCCTTGGGACCGCCGAGGCGCTTCCCGTCTCCGGCGGCGAGGACGATGGCGAGGGTGCGGCTCATGATCCGGTCTCGGGCAGATCCGTGGTCGGGGCGGCGTCCGGAGCACCTCGCGACGATCGCGCTGAATCACCGGCCGGATCGGCCTGTTTCGCGCTCGACGTCGCGCGCCAGGCGACGAGCTCGGCGGCGATGGCGACGCTGATCTCGGCCGGGCTGCGCGCGCCGATGTCGACGCCGACCGGCATGCGCACGCGGGCGATCTCGGCCTCGGGGGCGCCCTTCGCTTCGAGGCGCTGGCGGGTGCGCGTGGCCTTGGCGCGGCTGCCGACGCCGCCGACGAAGCCGAAGCCGCGGCCGAGCGCCCACTCGATCGCGGCCTGATCGAGCTGGTGATCGTGGGTCATCACCAGCGCGACGCAGCGATCGCGCGCGAGCGGGAAGCCGTGCAAGACCTCGGGATCGTCGGGCTCGGCGTGGAGGAGGCGGATCGGCCGGCCCGCGGGGAGCCGCGCCGGATCGGCCGCTTCTTCGCGGCTGTCGCACACCGTGACGACGAAGCCGAGCGAGGCGAGGAGCGGCGCGAGGAAGATGCCGACGTGCCCCGCGCCGACGATCAGCGCGTGCGCCTCGGGGACCAGAGGCTCGATCAAAATGTCGACCGAGCCGCCGCAGCACATGCCGAGCGAGGGGCCGAGGCGAAAGGTGTCCATCTTCGGGCCGCGCTCCGGATCCGCGAGAACCTCGCGCATGGTGGTGAGGACGACGCGCTCGACGGCGCCGCCGCCGATGGTGCCGAGCGCAGTGCGATCGTCGAGCAAGACCAGCTTCTGGCCCGGCGTGGACGGGGTGGATCCGCGGCGGACGACGACCGAGGCGAGGACGACGCGGCGGCCGCGATCGAGCGCGTCGAGGGCCGCGCGGAGGACCTCTTGCGGGAGCGCGGTCGTGGGGATCGGCAGCGCTGCGGGCGACATCGCGGGCCACCCTAGCACTCCTCGGGGCGAACGATCCCGCGGTCGTGGCGCGCGATCGATCGGGCGCTCAGGGAGGCGGCCGGAACTCCAGCTCGCGCTGGATCGGCGGCGCCGCGCACTCGACGTGCGGGAACGTCCCCGGCAGCGCCGTGGTGAGCAACGAGACCAGCCGCTCGGCCTGATTCTGGCTGAGGACGATCGCGCCGAAGACGCGCTGCCCGCGCTCGACCGCCAGGATGAAGCGCGCCCCCGCGGTCGCGGGCTTGCCCTCGATCGCCGCGCGGGTGCTCGGGAACTCGTAGGTGTCGAGGGTGCTGTCGTCGAGCGTGTAGATCCGCACGAACGGGTGCGCGCAGGGATCGATCGGGCGCGGCGGATCCGCGCGCACCGGCGGAGGTCCGACGGCCGCGACGAGGACCCCTGCGGGCTCGGGGATCGGGTGCATCCCGCCGAAGCCGAAGACCGGAGGGGCCGCGCCCTCGCCGAGGCGGAGCAGGCCCGTGACGTACCAGTTTCGATGGGCCGAGAGCCACAGGCTCCCATCGGGGAGCGTGCCAATGACCTTGGCGCCCAGCCACGGCGCGGGGAGAGCCACCCTCGACCACTGGCCTCCTCGGGGGAGCCGGACGAGCGCGGCGGAGTGAAAGTCGGTGCCGTCGTGACGGTGGGACTCCTCGAGAGAGCGCTTGTCGTGGGTGACGTTGAGCCAGGTCGATCCATCGGCGGAGATCGCGCAGGCATAGGGGCGTTGATCCACGGAATCGGCTGGATCGGCGAGGGGCGGAGAGAGACTCCACCCCTCGGCGCCGCGCGTGGCGACGACGGCGCCTCGACCGACGGTCTCGGGTATCCGCTCCTCGAAATTGCCAATCACCACGTGGAGATCACTCGACGTGGAGGAGCAGAGGCTGGCCCAGCGCGGGCGGTGGGAGGTGGGCAGTGGCTCGACCGCGTGGGTCACCCCGTCGGCCGACCAGCGATCGAGGACCAGGTGCTCGTGCTGCTGCGCCGGATCGGTCGAGCAGGCGCGGCCGAGGACGATCAGCTCGCCGGTCGGGAGCACCGTCGCGTCCCAGGGGACGAGCTCTTCGTCGGAGCACGCGTCGCCTTTCTCGCCCTCGATCACCGTGCTGTCGGGCAAGCTCGCCTGCGCGGCGTAGCGCGGGATCGGCGTGTCGTGGCGCCCCGCGGCGTCCCACACCACGTGCTTCCAGCCGGAAGGATCCTTGATCAGCCCGAGGGTGCGCCCCTCGGTCCAGGGGCGGATCACGAGGACGCGCCGGGCCTCGCCCTCGTCGCTGGCGACGGCGCCGCGGACGCGCACCAGCCGGTGCCGCCGCGTAGTCGCGCTCCAGGCTTCGGCGAAGTAGTCGTCGGGAAAGCGACCCCAGATCCGCGGCCAGCTCCCGCGATCGCTGGTGAACGCGACCTCGCCGACCGCGAACCGGAGCGGGCCCAGGCGCGACTCGGCGTGACCGCCGGTGCCGAGGGTGATCACCCGCTCGGGGTTGCGGAGGTAGCCGGGCGCGAGCAGGCCGTCGCCCACGCGGTAAAAGCAGGCCCCTCCCAGGCCCTCGGAGCCGCGGCAGTCCACGCCGGCGTCGCGGGTGTCCTCGAAGACGACCTGCGCGCCCTCGATCAGGATCGGGCCGCTCGGAGCCGCGATCGGCGGGACCACGCGCGCGGGCGCGGCGACGGGCGCGCAGCCGAGGAGCAGGACCAGCGCAGGCACGCCGAGGCGGGCGCGATCGAGGGCGAGGGCGAGGGCGGGTCGCATCGGCGAAGAGTAGGCCCGTTGCGGCGTGGAGGTGGCAAGGAACCCCGGATGAGCCGTCCGCCGGCCTTGACGCGATGGGCACCGGCGACGATGGTGCGCGCCTCATGACGGCCAAGCGCGCGCTCGATTTCAACCTCGGGCAGGCGCTGTCCGATCCAGGATTCACGCCTCGCGTGCGCGACGTGCGCCCCTTGCTCGACCACGTCGCGAGCGGCGACGAGCACGCCGAGGCCGCCGAGCGCGCGCTGCTGCGCGTGGGCCCGAAGGCCGGCCTGGTCGCCGCCGAGCGCGCCCCCGGAGCGCCGCCGATCGAGCGCTATCGCCTGACGAAGCTCGTGGGTCGGCTCGCGGCCGAGGGCGGCGGCGAGGTGCTGGCGCCGTTCCTGTTCGCGCGCCTCGCCGACGCCGACGATCGCACCCGCCGCGCCGCCGCGAACGCGCTCGGCAAGGCCCGCCCGCCGGGATCGGCCGACGCGCTCGCCAGAGCGCTCGCCCGCGCCGACGAGGGCCCGACGCGCAAGGCGCTGATCGAGGCGCTGGGCAAGGCCGGGGGCGAGGCCGCCGTCAGCGCGTTGAGGCTTGAAATCCAGGGGATCCCGGGATCGGTCGAGGCCAAGGCGCGCCTGATGGCCGAGCGCACGGTGGCCCGCGACGCGGCCGGCGCGATCGACGGGACCCGGGAAATCGAGGGCCAGACGCCGGTGGTGCTCCGCTGCCGGCAGGGCCTCGAGCGGATCTTGCTGGAAGAGCTCGACGCCGATCTCGGCGCCCATCTGGCGCGAAGGCCGCTCGGCGGCGCGCGGATCGAGGCCGCGTTGAGCGGGCCGCTCGAGCGCTTGTTCCAGGCTCGAACCATGCTCTCGTTCGCCTTCCCGCTGCCCGAGATCCGGATCACCCGCGGCGCCGATCTCGCCCCGGTGATCGCCGACGCGCTGACCTCGAAGCCCGCGCTCGCGCTCTTTCAGCGCTTCACCGTGGGCCCGATCCGCTACCGCCTCGGCTGGGCCTCGGGCGGGAAGCGCCGCGCCGTGGTCTGGCGCGCGGCCTCCCTCGTCGCCGAGCGCAGCCGCGCCGTCGGCGTGGATCTCGTCAACGATCCGACCGAGAGCCTGTGGGACGTCACGGTGTTCGAGGCCGTGGGATCGATCCGAGTAGAGCTCTCCCCGCGCCTCACCGATCCTCGCTTTGCCTACCGCAAGGGCGATGTCCCCGCCGCGTCCCACCCCACCATCGCCGCCGCGCTGATCCGCGCCGGAGGCGTGAGCGCTCGTGACATCGTCTGGGATCCCTTCATGGGCTCTGGACTGGAGCTCTGCGAGCGGGCGCTGGCGGGCCCGTATCAGCTCTTGATTGGCACCGATCGCGACGTGTCCGCCATCGCCATCGCCCGCGAGAACCTGGCCGCCGCCGGGGCGCGCGATCCGATCCTGATGACCGGCGACGCGACGTCGATCGCCTTGCCCGGGCGGCCTTCGCTGATCGTCACCAACCCTCCGCTCGGCCGCCGGGTGGAGCGCACCGCGGAGCTGTCTCCGATGCTCGATCGGCTGATGGCCCGCGCCGCGCGGAGCCTGGTCAAGGGCGGACGCATGGTGTGGATCGCGCCGTTCCCGGACAAGAGCGATCTGGTGGCCTTGCGAGGAGGGCTGACCATCGACGTGGCCGAAGACGTGGACATGGGCGGCTTCACCGGGCGATTGCAGGTGCTGCGGCGGCCCGCGGACTGATCCGGGCGTCGCGATGGAGATTTCGCCACGGACGTCATCACGCGATCTTCGTCGTCGAGCACACCATGTTTGACGCTGCTCGATAGCGACACCCCACCCGAGCCGTCGTCCTCGAAAATCGAAGGATCCCTCGCAGGACGAGACGAGTTCCCCGCAGTAATGGTAGCGATCCCGCAATGAGAGGGCCAACGACGTGACGGGCGCGACCAGCGAGCCTGCGACTCGTGCAGGCGACCTCGCGAGGTCGTGCAATCACCCTCGCTGTCCGCCCAGCGCCTCGAAGCCGGAGATCACGTCGAAGAGCTCCTCGTCGATGCCGCTCTGACGAAGACGGTGGAATTTGCCGTGGAGATCCTCCAGCAGCTCGTTGATGTTCTTGTCGGCGCGCTCCATCGCCGCGAGGCGACTGGCATTCTCGCTCGCCAGGGACTCGGCGCACGCGCGGAAGAGCGAGACGAAGAGATACCCGCGGAGGAGCGCCCCGAGGGTGCTTGTGCCAGTCCCCATGATCTCGGGCAAGCTCTTCGTCGGCCACGGGAGCTCGGAGATCTCCCGGCGCCAGGTCGCGTCCAGGGGCAAAAGGCGCTGCGTGAAGGGCGTGTAGACCGCGCCGACGCCGGGGCGATTGTAGAAGAGGTGGAGCTCGGCGGCGTCGCCCCCGCTGCGGCCACCCTCGGCCTCGACGAGGATCTGGCCGACGAGCGGCGCGATCGCCTCGACCGAGCCCGGCACTTCGAAGAGCGCGATCACCGGGACGTGCCCCTCCACCAGGCGCGCGCGGACCCGCTCTCCGACGGCCCAGATCCGGTGCTCGCCGGGCAGCGCCGCGAGCGTCTTGATCGCGTGATCGGCCACGACGTCGTTGAACTGGCCCACCAGCCCCTGATCCGATCCAAACACGACGGCGCCGATCGCGCCTTTCCGGCGTGGTGCTCCCCGCTCGGCCCTCG
>JBDTXR010000492.1:0-6514 GCA_040006075.1 Byssovorax sp.
TCACGCCGCGCCTCGACGTGGACGCAGCGGCCCGCGCCCTCCTCTCCGTTCACGCGACAGCGACGCAGGCTCCCGGACTGTATGCGCAATTCAAGCATCTCCACGCCTCGGAGCAGCTCGACATTGCCAGCGTCGATGAGCTCAAGGACCTCTCCTTCGTCGTCATGTTCGCCTACCGGGAAGCGACCGAGAGCGGAGCCTTCAAGAGCAACGCCAAGATCCCCGAGGTCCTCGACATCGCCTCCGCCGCAGTCGAAGCCGAGATGCAGAGCGTATGCGAGCACAACCTCGGCGACGATCCGGAGCATGGCCCCGTCATCGACCAGCTCCGCCCGGGGACGGCGTACCTCGATCGCGCCAACGACTTGCTCGGCTATGCCAAGATCTATGAAGCCAAGCCCGACATCGTGTCGAAGGACACGAAGTACAAGCCAACCCACGTGGCCGACGCGCGCAGGCTGGCGGGAGAAATCATCGCCGCGTTGAGCGCTGCGATGACGCCGCAAGCGCGGGAGTGGTACGACGTTCTCCAGCGCGCGTGGACGCTCGTCACCAGGATGTACTTCGAGGTCCAGGAGGCGGGCACGTTCCTCCTACGGTATGATCCGCGGCGCGACGAGCGCTTCCCGTCCCTGTACGCCGTGGCGCGAGGCGGGGGCCCGAAGAAGAAGGCGAAAAAGGCCGGCGGGGGCGTGACCGGAGCTCCGGGCGACGGGAGCCCGCCGGGGAAGTAAGGCGAGAGATCGCGCTCCCTCCACGAGCTGCGGCGACGTCGCAGATGGAGTTGTAACTCAATCCGGAGGCTGATCAGAGGCGACTTTTGAAGATCGAGCCTCGAAAACCAACCTGCGAGAAGGTCATTTTCGAGACTCGAACTTCAAGACCGACCTCTTGAGGGCCCAGCTTCGAAGATCAAACACCAGGCCGCCCCCCGCGCGCCAGCTCACCGGCCTTTTCGAGGCTTCGGCGTCGGGGCCGACGGGCCCGGCGAGCCGCCTTTGAGCTCGGCGCACGCGTTCTCCGAGCCGCCTTTGCAGGCCAGATCGTAGTACGTTCGGGCCTTGTCCTTGGTCGGCGTGTTGCCGGTGAACTGGCCCATCCAGAAGTCGCCCAGCACCTCGCACGAGTCGTAGTGCTTCTCGTCGCACTCCTTCTCCAGGCCGACGCGACCTCGCTCGATGAGCGCCTTGCCCGGGCCCGGGTTCGCCCTCGTCCCGACGCCGTCTTGCAGCATCGAGCCGGCCGCCAGGCATCCTCGCTCGTCGCCGCCGTAGCAGGCCATCTGGTAGAACTCGTAGCTGTCCTCGGGGCTCTGGCGGAGCTTGCTCAGCATCGCTCCGGCGTAGAAGCAGGCGCGCTTGTAGCCGAGGCCGCACGCCCGTCCGAAGATCTTCGAGGCGGGCGCGAAATCGCCCTTGAGGCGCAGCTGCTGACCGATCCCGCTGCACCCGCGCGCGCTCCCCCGCTCGCACGACTTCCTGAAGACGTCGGTGCTCGCGGGATCCTTCCGCTTGCTGAGGACGTAGCCAATCCCCGCGCAGCCCTCGTTCTCGTGCCCGTCGCAGGCCTTCGAGTAGTACTTGAGCGCGAGGTCGAGGTCGTCTTTGACGCCCTCCCCCTTCTCGAAGATGTACCCGAGGATGGCGCAGCTCTGGGGGCTGCCCTTCTCGCACTGGGTCTTGCACTCGTTCGCGTCGTTGCCCGAGCACTGATAAGCGGGCCCCTTCGAGATCTTGATGCACGTGTGATGGGAGTCGAGGGCCTCGCCGGGCGCGCACGCGCTGCTGGAGAAGCCGTGTCCCGGAGGAGGCGGCCTGTTGGTGACCTCGGAGGCGTCGATGGGCCGGAGGTGCAGCGTCAACGGCACCTGGCAATCCTTGATGGCGGCGGCGTCGTCCATGCTCGAGTCGTGACAGGATTTCGGGTTGCCGCCGTGCGCGGCGTTCTTCACGTCGCTCTTGCTGTCCCCGCTCACGCCCCGACCGAAGAGCTCGGCCGCCGCGCCGACCTTGGCCTGCGCTCCGGAGTTGAGCGAATAGGCGCCGACGTCGGCCGAGTACACGAAATGCGTCGCGTCGAGGCAGGGTTTGCCGCCGCTGATCATGGTCCGATCGACGCGCTCCTTGCCGACGAGGTGATACTCGCCGGCAGGCGCGTAGTCGATCTGGAAGACGGAGCCCTTCTCGAAGTCGGCGTGGAACTTGGCCGCGACGGTGGGCCCGCCCGAGAGATCGGCGGCCATCTGGTCGGAGTCTTCCATCACCTTCTGCTTCTGCTCGTAAGCGAAGCCCTGGTATTTGTAGCGGGTCCCCGTCACCTCGCAGCCGCGGACGATGGCGATGTTGCGCGTGCCGCAGTCGTACTTGACGAGCACGGGCTTGCCCTCGCTCACCGCTCGCTGGATATCGTGAGAGAGCGAGTCGCTGCCCACGTCGATGACCCAGGGCTGCGGCTCTTCGCCGCAAGCGCCGGCCATCACCGCGTTCGCGGACTGCGCGTCGCCGCGCACGTGGCTGGCGACCGAGGGGCCGCACGCGGTCGTGGCGCCGGCGACGACGAGCACGACGGCCGCCGGCAGCCCGAAGAAGAAGAGGTGAGAACGTCTAGCTCGCATTGATTCGATCCACTTTTCCGCGATGGGAGGTTGCAGCGTCCGCGGGGCACGATACTCAAATTTTGCCGTGCAACCAAGCCCGATTCGCGCCGCGTGGCCCGGACCTCGCTTGACCCGATCAGAAAGGCAGCGAGCAGCGCGTCTCGCACCCGGCGTGCAGATCCCTGGAGCCCGGGGCCGGGCTACGGCACCACGTTGAAGTTGTCGTAATGGGTAGTGGTCCCCGGCCCCCCGCTGCCCGACATCCCGATGTTCACCTCGAGCTGGGTAATCGGGAAGCTCAGGCTCGCGGTCACGTACTTGAACTGCTCGGTCCACGACACGCCGTCGCTCGACGTCTCCCAGTGGATGGTCCCGCCGCCGTCGGGGGCCTCGCGGTAGCGCCAGTAAACCTGCACGCCCTTGGTGAACATGATCTGGTTGCTGGCCACCAGGCCGTTCACGTCGTGGATCTCCAGGTTCAGGTAGATGCCAGTCTGGTTGAACGAGAGCTCGTTGGCGGCGTTGGTCTTGACGGACAGCAGGAAGAACGAGGTTATCCCGTTGAGCTTCGGTGCGTCGGGGACCTTGAGCGAGGCGCTGCAGCCCTTGAGCGAATAGCTGGCTTTCGAGTAGATCCCGGCGTCGGTGCCGGCGCCCCCGGCGTCGAACACCGCGAGCTGGTTGTTGCTCACGGCCGCCGTGCTGCCCAGCCCGTCGGTATAGATACCCCAGCTGGCTAGGTCGAGCGCGTTGCCCGGGAAGGTGTCGGTGAGCTGGTCGATGCCGTTCGCCCCGCACGGGATCGCGCCGCCGGCGCCACTCGACGAGGCTGCGCTCGACGAGGCTGCGCTCGACGAGGCGATACTGCTCGACGAGGCCGCGCTGCTCGATGAAGCCGCGCTGCTCGACGCGGCTCCGCCACAACCCCCCGAGGCTCCGCAGCCGCCGGCGCCGGTGGTCGCGCCCGAGGTCGATCCGCCGCTCCCCGAGCTGGTCGTGGTCGACGCCACCGCTCCTCCGGCGCTCGATGCGCTGTCGCCCGAAGAGGTGCTGGTGGCGTCCAGATCGATATAGCTCTTGTCGCCGCCGAGGATCAGCGAGCAGCCGCCGAGAGCCGCCCCCAGGCCGAGGATCGCGATGGCCACCCGGGTGTGTTTTCTTCGCTCGTTCACCATGCCCCCTCGATTCTCACGGTCGCGGCGCCCGGCCCCGCCGACAGGCCCGCGGACACCCGGCGCAGACCGCTGGTGAGCGCAGCGGGCCTGGGCCTGGCCGGCTCGGTGGCGAAGAGGACCACGGCCACCACGGCGCCGGCGGCGCCCACCGCGAACCCCACGGTGCTCCAGAGCCCCAGTTGCTGCAGGTTGCGCGAGGCCTGATAGCCGTCGTGGTGGCAGCCAATCGTGCCAGGATCGGCCGTGGGCGTGCAATTCGCGTCCACGACGCTCTTTTGCCCGAGCGCGAGGCCGCCGAAGACGCCTCCGACGACCAGGCCGGCGAGGCCGATGCTCCCGACCACATAGGCACCCACGCGCCGCCCGGACGTGCCATGAGCCTGGTTTTGGGCCGGCGGCGCGTCAGGGACGCTCGGCGGCGATCCGGCCGGCGCTGCGGCCGCGACCTGGGCCGGCGCCACGGTGAGGACCAGCCGCGTTTGCTGCCCTCGCCCGAGCTTCAAGCGCACCTCGGTCGGGGCTCCTCCAGGCACGCTGGTGGTGATCACGTGATCTCCCGGATCCAGCGGCAGCGCCGCGCCCAGCGCGTCTTCCGACACCGGCGCGCCGTCGCACGAGACCACCATGTCGCGCGGGGCCTCGCGCGGGAGCACCAGAGTCAGCCGCGGCAGATCGCGGCCGAGCGCCTCGATCTGCCGCCGCGCCACCGCCGCGCGGTCGCCCTGCCTGGCCTTCTTGTCGCGCGGGAGCTGGCCGAACGCCGTCAGGTAAGCTTCGTAGTAGCCCACCGAGGTGGCGACCCGCCCGCGCTTCGACTCACACTCTGCCAGCGCGAAGAGGGTGCCGATCCGCGGATCGATTCGATAGCTCTGCTCGATGGGGGGACAGGCGGCCTCGTACCGGCCGGCCTCCATCGCCTTGACGCCTTGTTGAAAGAGCGTCTCCGCCGGATCGTCGGCGGCCCGCGCGACCGCCGGGCTCGCCAGCAAGGCGAGGGCGAGGGCTGCACCGAACGGTCGAAGTGAAGGCATGTCGGCGGAGAGCGTTCCTTGCCTGTTTGCGTATCATCATCGCCCGCGCCGCTCAATCACGCGTATATTTCCGTGGTGGCGGGATCCGCGGCGGCGAGGGCTTGACGCTGCTCGCCGAGGCCGCCGAGGCCGACGCGAGCGGCGCTGCCGAGGTGGCCGGAGGCGCGGCGCTCGCGGCGGCGACGGCCGAAGGCGCGGTGTCGGTCGGCGCGGGCAGGGGCGCTGCGCTGTCGACGGCGGTGGATCCGATCGCCGACAGCGCGGCGAGATGAGCGCGGAGCGCGCCGCTGCCGACACCGATCGCGATCCCCGCGCCGAGCACGAGCCCAGCGCCCAGGACCAGCTTCGTCCGGGCCCGGAGCGGGGGCGGCGGGAGCGCGCGCGAGAGCGTGGGGAAGCTCGCGGGCCGCATCGTCGCGCCGGCGAGGACGGCCGGGGTCGGGCCGGTGAGGACGCTCAGGGGCTCGGGCAGCGCCGCGAGCAGGCCGGCGATCGCGATCGAGGCCGAGGCCGAGGCCGAGGCCGACGGCGTCGGGTCGCGCGGCACCTCGGGCGCGGCGCTTCCCGGCGCGGACGGCGAGCTCGACGGGATCCGCGCGAAGGCCGGGCCGAAGCTCAGCGCGCGCATCGCCTCGATCGCGCTGTCGAAGCGCGCTGCCGGATCGCTCGCGGTGATCCGCGCGAACCACGCGTCGAAGCCCGGCGGCAGCGTCACGCCGCGCTTGCCGGCGCGGACGCTCGCCGCCTCGCGCGGCCCGAGCCCGGCCACCGCCGCGAGCGCGAACACGCCGCCCGCCTTGGCCTCGGCCGACCAGTACGATCGCCCGGTGAGCAGCGTGTACGCGACCATGCCCAGCGCGTAGATGTCGACCGCGGGGGTGAGCCGCGCGTGCGGGTTGAACTGCTCGGGCGCCATGTAGAGCGGCGTCCCCAGCGCCTGCGTCGCCGCCGCCGCGCTGCTCTCGGCGACGATCTTGGCGATGCCGAAATCGAGCACCTTGATCCACGGCTGCCCGTCCTCGCGCTCGGAGAGGAAGATGTTTCCAGGCTTGATATCGCGGTGAATGATCGACGCGCGGTGGGTCTTGTCGAGCGCGAGCGCGGTCTGGTGCAGGTACGCCGCGACGTCGGCGGGAGGGAGGCGACCGAGGCGCTTGAGGCGCTGGCCGAGGTCCTCGCCGCGGAGCAGCTCCATCACCAGGAACGGCTGCCCGGTGGCCTCGTCGATCCCCGCGTCGAAGACGTCGACGATGAACTCGCTCTCGACCTGCGCCGCGACCCGGGCCTCGCGCCGGAAGCGCTCGCGCAGCACGTCGCTGTCGTCGCCGAGCAGCACGTGGGCGTGCATGATCTTGAGCGCGCGGCGGCGCTGCGTCTCGACGTGGGTGACCTCGTAGACCTCGCCCATGCCGCCCTGCGCAAGGCAGCGCTCGACGCGGTAGCGCCCGGCGAAGATGGTCCCGATGATGAGCCGCGATGACAAGGAGCCGCCTCTCGTCCCCCAGCATACGGGATCGCGCTCTCGGAGAGGGATACGCGCCGACGGGCGGCGGTGGTAAACGGCGCCCAACCATGGATTCCCCCCTCCTCGACCGCGCCACCCGCTGGACCCAGCACGATCCCGATCCCACCACGCAGGCCGAGGTCCGCGCGCTGATCGCCGCCGCGCGCGCCGGCGACGCGAAGGCCCTGGCCGATCTCGCCGAGCGCTT
>JBDTXR010000493.1:0-6507 GCA_040006075.1 Byssovorax sp.
AACTGCGCGGCTCCTGGTGCGAGCCAAGGGCAAGGTGACACCTTGAAAAGGCTGGGGAAGCTCACCTACTCGGCGGCGAACGTCAGGTCGAACGTGAGCGTGAGGGAGCCGGCAGGCTCGCTGCCGCTGGCGTCCCAGGTCGCGGTCGCGACGGCCGCGATCTTGTGCGCTGCGGCGTCGGCGGAGCTCACGTTGAAGTCGAAGGTCTTGGGCGCGTGGCTCAGGCCCACGTTGTTGGCTCCCATGCTGATGATGAAGCCGGTGGTGGCCGTGACGTCACCCACGGTCGGCCACATCCCCGAGACGTCGTTGAACGAGACCGTGTCGCCGGCGACGTTCGTGCAGCCGATGGTCCAGAAGTTCAGCGAGGTGTAGGTCGCGTACTTCACCTTCTCACACATGGTGTCGACCATCGTGGCGCCGACGGTGAAGACGGCGTGCACCGTCCCGCTGCCTTTCGTGGAACCACCTCCGCCGACGCCGCTGCTGCTGCTGCTGCTGCTGCTCGTGGCACCATCGCCAGCATCGCTACCGCCGGCGTCACCGCCCGTGGCACCTCCGCCGGTGCCTGTAGACCCGCTCGACGATCCGCTGCTGCCGCCGCTGCAGGCGATGGCGGTGATCAAGAGAGCGGTCGTGGTCAAACCGAGAAAGATGCGGGCGATGTTCTTCATGGATGGGTGCTCCGATTATCGCTCGCTCACGACGGACGAGGCAACATCGTTCGACAACGACGCGTCGGAGCGAGGCGGGGTCGACCCATGATCTACGTCGCTGCGTGGTCGGCCGGAGGCCATGCGCGCCACCCACCGCACCCCCGCACGCGCGCGGTCCGGCGTCATTGCTCGGTAATCGACGGTCGGGCGGGCAGCACGCCACCCGCACTTCCGCCGGGCATGCCCCTACCTCATCTGCGCTTCGCCGGCCAAAGACAAGAGCAGCCCGGCCAGCGTCGATTTCCCGCAACGGCGGCGCCGCTCATATCGATGTTCAGCCATGGACCGATGGTCCTGTGCCGGATGCTCGAGGACGCCGGCATCAGCGCCTATTTCCGGACCGACGACGCCACGACCAGGCTGGGCTTGCACGACACCCCCGCAGTCGAGCGCGCCCCGCGAGCCCCCGATCGCCTTCCGCGACAACCCGACGAACGCGAACCGAGAGCACGTGACGGCGGTCCACGTCGGCCGCAGCATCCGCCCTGGCAAATACTCGGTGCGCGACCACGACTACCGAAGGTCGCCCGCGTACAACCTTCGCAGCTCCGCGACGGTGGCGGGCGGCATCGAGGAAGCACTCGAACGGTTCGACTACACCCCGGGCGCTTTTCTGTACGACAGCGACAGCGGTGTGCCAGGAAGAAGCGGACGGCGAAGAAGCCCGACCACCCCTCGCCGCTCGTGGCGAGCGGCGAGGGGATGTTGCCCGAGCGTGGCAGCGACAGCGAGAACGCCGCGCGGAGCCGCCCGCGGACGAGCCTCGGGACGGCGTCGTGAAGCCCGGGGGGCTCGAGGATCGAGTGGGGCCCAGCTTCTACGCCGCGTCGATTGGGTGGACGCCAGTGTGACAATGATCACCATCCCCACGCGCGGAATGAACTGAGCTCCCCACCCCGCGCCGCCCCAGGCCTGCATCGGCCGGATCCAGCACGAGCTCCGATCGTCGTACCCTCCCTCGCGATCCCAGTGAAATTGCACCTTGATCTGCCCCAGCGCATCGACGTGGATCTCCTCCCCCGGCGGGCCGGTCACCGTCGCGGTCAACGCCACTTGCACGCTCCGCCGCTTCGGCCGCGGCGGCACATACGTCACCTCGACCGGCGTGCACTCGAACGTGTTCCGGTACACTCGCCACTCGCCCCCTTGCGAGCGCGCCCCCTCCTCGCGCGCGGTCGACGCTCGCCGCCGCTCTTGCCGCAAAATCAGGGGCGCTTGATCGCGGGCATTGCTCCACTTGGGAAACAGGAACGGTCCGTGGTGATCGTACACCTCGAGCCCCAGCGCCGCTCCCGACTTGCCCGTGAGCGCCGCCACCGCCGTGTCGATCACCGACGCTTCGTGCGCCGGGAACGGGTGTGTCGACGTCGCCGAGCTGATGATCCGCGCCATCGGCCGCTCCGGATCGTAGTCCCGAAACATGGCCGCTTCGGCCCGCACCGTGGTCCGCGGCGAGAAGTGAGTGACCTTGTCCTGGTGCGACGCCGTCGTCTGCTGCATCGCCGGAAAGAACAGCGTCGGCGCCTCGTCGCCCGGCGCGCTCTCCTCCCGATCGTCGCTCCCGATCGGCGGATACCCCGCCGGATCGTCGCCGAAGACCACGCTGTCGCCAGGAACCATCGCGTCGTCGCCCGCCGCGCCGCCGTCCTCGACCAGCGGCCCTTGCGGGAAGAAGTAATAGATCCCCGACTCCGCCAGCAGCCGCTCCACGAACCGATAGTCACTCTCCTCGTACTGCGCGCAATACTCCCGCACCGGGTACTCGCGCAGGAGCCGCCACCGCGTCGCGATCCCCGCCTCGCCCAGCCCCGCGCTCACGATCTCGCGCACCTCCATCTGCTGGAAGATCCGCGTCCGCCGCTTCCGCTTGAGCAGCCACAGCCGCGGCACGAGGCACATCCGATACCGCCCCGAGCGCGGCGGCGCCTCGTGGATCTCTTCCAGCTCCACCGCCGAGATCAGCCCATGAAACGCTCGCGGCGCGGTCCCGACTGTCCACGAGAGCACCGCCCGCTGCCCGAGCGCGAGGCGCTCCACCTCCTCGTCGTCCGACGCGTCCGACGTGACCACGATATCGAACGCGTACGGCGCGGAGATCGTCTCCTTCCCCGTGAAGACATGGACCTGAAAATGATCGGCCGGGAAGCCTTCGACCGTGAAGGTGTAGAGATCGCTCATCGAGGGACGAGGAGCGTACCCGGAGTGCGGGAAGCGGCGCCAGCGGAACGCCCCGCGCTCGCCCGCGAGGGCGCCGCGGCCCCTGACCGTCAGCCCGACGTCCGCCGGGAGCATTTCGTGACATGAAGAGCAGATCCCAATATGAAGAGCGCGAGACCGTGCTACGCTCGCTCCTCTCGGCCGTCCCCCGCGGACGGGGGAAGGATCACCTCGTGAAACACACCTCCAGACTTCGACTCGCAGGGTCCCTCGCGGCGAGCATGGCCCTTCTCGGCGGCTGCGACGCCGGCGGGGACGCGGGCGGAAAGACGACCAGCAGCGGCGCGGGCGGAGCCACGCCGTCGACCTCCAGCGCGTCCGGTACCGGCGGCGACGTCAGCTTCACCGGCGGTGGCGGCGCGACCGGCACGGGATCCACCGTCGGATCCGGCGGCGCCCCCGACTGCACCGGTCTGCTCACGGTCGTGATCCGCGATTTCACCACCGCCCACCCCGACTTCGAGCAAGGCAACAACATCGACGATCCGGCGATCGTCACGCCCGACCTCGGCGCCGACGGGAAGCCTGTTTACGCCGGCGCGCCGGGCACGCCGACCACCCACGGCAAAGCCAGCTTCGACGCCTGGTACAACGACAAGGACGGCGTGAACCAGGATCTCCCGATCAAGATCCAGCTCACGAAGGGGGCCAACGGCCTCTACACCTACGACGATCAAGAGTTCTTTCCCATCGACGGAAAGGGCTTCGGCGACGAGGGCAATCCCCACAATTACCACTTCACCGACGAGGTCCACACCCAGTTCACCTACGTCGGCGGCGAGACGTTCACCTTCACCGGCGACGACGATCTCTTCGGCTACATCAACAAGAAGCTGGTGATCAACCTCGGAGGCGTCCACTCCGCCGAGACCAAGGTGCTCGCCCTCGACTCTCTCGCGGTGGATCTCGGCCTCGTGAAGGGCAAGACTTACCCGCTCGATCTCTTCGGCGCCGAGCGCCACGTGACCGGCTCGCACTACCGGATCGACACCACCATCGACTGCTTCATCGACGTGCCACCACCGAAGTAGCCTTGCCGCCGCGCCCTCGCCGGTCAAGCCTGCGGGCCATGGGCAGACTCGTCGACGGCAAGTGGACAACCCAGTGGTACACCCCCGACGCCGAGGGGCGCTTCGTCCGCGGGGAGACGGCCTTTCGCCGCCGCATCACCGCGGACGGCTCCTCCGGGTTCCCGGCCTCGCGCGGCCGCTATCACCTCTACGTCTCGTACGCGTGCCCCTGGGCGCATCGCACGTTGATCGCCCGGGCGCTCCTCGGGCTCGAGGACGCCGTCTCGATCTCGGTCGTCAATCCCTTCATGGGCGACGACGGATGGACGTTCGCCGAGGGCCCCGGCGTCGTCGCCGATCCCATCCACCAGGCCAGCTTCCTCTGGCAAGTCTACGCGGCCGCGTCGCCCGACTACACCGGTCGCGTCACGGTACCCATCCTCCTCGACAAGCCCTCGGGCGCCATCGTCAACAACGAGTCACGCGACATCGTCCGCATGCTCGACGCCCTGCGCCAGGACCGAGCCTCGCTCGCCCCCGAGCCGCTCCGGGCCGAGATCGACAGGACCCTCGACGCCATCTACACGCCGATCAACAACGGCGTGTACCGCGCCGGATTCGCCGTCTCGCAGGCCGCGTACGAAGAGGGGGTGACGGAGCTCTTCGCCGCCTTGGGCCACTGGGAAGAGGTGCTGTCGACCCGGCGCTACCTCTGCGGCGCCACCCTCACGGAGGCCGATATCTGCCTCTTCACCACGCTCTACCGCTTCGATCCGGTGTATCATGGGCACTTCAAGTGCAATATCCAGCGGATCCAGGATTACCCCAACCTCTGGGGCTTCACCCGCGACATTTACCAGACTCCCGGCGTGGCCGCGACATGCCATCTCGACCACATCAAGGAGCATTACTATCGAAGCCACCCCGGGATCAACCCCACCCGGATCGTGCCGGTGGGACCGCGGATCGACCACGCAGCTCCGCACGGCCGCGACGTGCGCTTCGGGTGATCCGCGAGGGCGCCTCTCGACGTCTTCGCCTTTGACGAAGCCATACGCCGACGGGAGGGATGCTCGCGGAAGGCCGCGAGGAGGCCCGCGATCCGCGTTACTGGAGCTTGAACATGGCCATCGCCGAGCCGCCGCCGGTGACGGTGACGCTCTTCGACTTCGTGGCGCCGGTGGAGGGTTTGCACGTCACCGAGTACGAGCCGGCCTTCACGCTGAGCTTGAGCGTCGACATGGTGCCCTTGGAGGCGCCGTTGACCGAGAACGCGCAGGTGCCGCCGACGGCGACCGCGACGATGGTCCCCATGTCGCCTCCACCCGGAGGAGGCGGCGGGGGCGGAGGAGGCGGGGGCGGCGGAGGAGGCGGCGCGCTCGTCGCCTTGCCCGTGCCCTTCGCGGTGGGGAGCGGGCCCGGAGCGCGGGTGCCGGTCGTCGTGGGAGGATCGTTGATCGCGACCTTCACGCTGGGCGTGGCGCTCGGTACCCCGGGCGGATCCACCGTTGACGGCGGGGGTGGATCGTTGACGGCGACGGCCACCGTGGCGCTGGGTGCGCCACTGGCGACGGTCGTGGACGTGGGCGCCGCGCTGGTGAGCGCGGCCTCGCTGCCCACCGGCGCGTCGCCGCCGGGTCGCCCCTTGATGATCACCAGCGCGGCGATGGCGGAGAGGACGACGACCGCGCCGCCGACGGCGATGAGCGCGATTTTCTGGCCGGCCGGCGCGGGCTTGGGGACGTTCGGACCGCCGAGCACCGTCTGGAGCGCGGCGCGCGGGATGGCGGACGGCGGCGGCATCCCCGAGCCGGCGGCGACGCCGTTGGGCGAGCTGCTGGGCGCGGGCGAGCTCCACGGCGGCGCGGAGGCGCGGTTGCCGTCGAGGTCGATCGACGGGCCGAGGAGCGAGCTCGCTTGCTGCGGCGGGACCTGCATCCCCGACGCTGCGCCGCCGAACATGGGCATGGAGCCCGTGGCAGGCCGCCCCGACGCTGCCGCACCGCCGCCCGCGGCCGGCGAAGGCGGGACGAAGTCGGCGCCCATGAACATGGTGCGCTCGAAGGGCGCGTCGGCCTCGGCCGGCGGCGGCGCGGGGAGCGGCTGCTGGCGCGCTTGCGGCGCTTGCCCGCGCGGCGGTCCACCCGCGGCGGGGAGCGGCTTGCCGCCGGGCATCGGCATCGGCGCGAGGTAGTCCGTGTGGACCTGGGTCGGCTGATCGTCGGGGTCGTCGTCGAGCTCGAGGAGCTCTTCGCCATCCATGGTGATCGGGTGATCGCGATCGACCTCGGGCTGCTTGCGGCGCTGCTTGGCGGCGTTGGTGATCTCGCCGATGCGCTGGATGAGGACCAGGCCCTCGGCGGACGCGAACGGCGTGAGCGCGTGGGCGAAGGCGTGGACGTTGGCGAAGCGCCCGTCGGGATCCTTGGCCATGGCCCAGCCGATGATCTGGTCGATTTCGGGCGGCAAATCGCGGCGTGAGCGCGCGAGCGGCGCCGGATCCTCGCGCGAGATCTGGAGCATGAGCGCGGCCATCTCGCCGTCGAAGGGCGGGCGGCCGGCGA
>JBDTXR010000494.1:0-6506 GCA_040006075.1 Byssovorax sp.
CCGGGGGCGATGCTGGTGTGCCGGATTTTGAAGCGCCTCGATCACTTCGAGCTGCTCACGTTCGAGGAGGGCGAGCCCGGCCCGCTCGGCTTCGCGGTGGTGCGCAGCGACGGCGCCAAGGTCAAGCGCGGGGCGGCGTTCGCCGAGGCGGTGGCGGCGTTGCCGCTCGGCCCGCTCTACGCGTGGATCTTCCGCGGGCCTCCTTTTGCCGCGATTTGCGCGGCGATCGAGAAGCGCGACGCCTCGTCGGATCTCGGCCTCGAGCTTCGCCCGAGCTTCACCGACGACGGTCCCTCACCGCTCCGCCGCGGCGGCCGCAAGGCGCTGGTGGTGATCCGCGAGCTGGGCGCGGTGATCATGTTCGCGGGCGCGGTGAACCAGGCGATGGTCGAGCTCTGGGTGGTGAACAAGCGGATCAAGGTGCCGCAGCCGGAGTACCTGCGCGTGCTCGCGCACAAGGCCCGCTACCTCCAGGGCTGGTTCATGTTCTCGCCCAACCCGGTGATGGACGACGGCACGGTGGTCGTCGACGCGATCACCGTCGACGGTCGCCACGTGGATCCGTTCAGCATCCACTCGCACCCGTGGACCCTGCGCGAGCCCGACTTCGACCTCATCCACGCCAAGAGCCTGTGGCTGACGCAGGCCTGGGGCGACTACTTCAATCGCATCCATTTGCCGGGCAACACGGCCTATCGAGACTCGATGAAGGAGTACATGTACAAGCTGCCGCAGCGCACCGGGAACCCCAACGACGCCATCGTCTCGGGCGACGTGTACTGGGTCTCGGATCAGAACCCGCGCTGGAACGAGAAGAATTCCTACCAGCTCGAGAAGAACAAGCTGTTCTCGTTCGACAACCCGGCCATTCCCCACGCGCCGCCGCCCGCACCCGCCGGGATCAACGGAGGAAATTGAGCGACGGAAGTTCGCGCTTGACAGACGGGGGTGCCTGAGTAAAGTGCGGCGGTCTGACGGGCCTGTAGCTCAATCGGGAGAGCGCTACGTTCGCATCGTAGAGGTCGGAGGTTCGATCCCTCTCAGGTCCACCCCTCAGCCGCAGTGAAGAAGAAAGCCGGGTAATCCCCGGCTTTTTTCGTTCACGGTTCCGGGTGGAGACGCCATTCGGGGCTGGCCGCCGTGCGGGTGGGCTTGCGTCTCGCCTGCTCTCCGGGGCACGCTGATGCGCATGTCCTCGGCAGCTCGAAGCCCCGTCGCGCCCCGTCGCGCCACGTACGCCGAGTTCGAAGCGGTCCCACCGAACAAGGTGGCCGAGTTGATTCGCGGCGCGCTGCACGTGATGCCGCGGCCGGCGCTTCGGCATGCCAAGGCGTCATCTCGCTTGACGATGAAGCTCGGCGGGCCGTTCGATCTGGGCGACGGCGGGCCGGGCGGCTGGCTGATCCTGGATGAGCCGGAGCTTCACTTTCCCGATCCGACCGAGCCCGGCGAGAGCGATGTCCTCGTGCCTGACCTCGCCGGCTGGAAGCGTGATCGCGTGCCTGACCTGCCCGACACCGCGTTCGCCACCATCGCGCCGGACTGGATCTGCGAGGTGCTGAGTCCTTCCACCAAGGACTTTGATCGCGACGAGAAGATGCCTGTCTACGCGCGCGAAGGCGTGCTGTGGGCGTGGTTGATCGATCCGATCGCCAAGGTGCTCGAGGTTTATGTGCTCGACGCCGGCGGGAGCTGGGGCGAGCCGGCAATCTTCCGCGGGGCCGAGGTGGTGCGGGCGGTGCCGTTCGATGCGATCGAGCTGGATCTGTCGGCGCTCTGGGCGTAGCGCGCTCGGGCGTGTCAGCCGTCGTCTGTGCCAGGGTTCTCCAGGCGCTCGACGTCGAGCAAGTCTTGCTTTCGCCCGACCGCTCGTTTGTTGGTGAGCAAGTCTTCGACTGGCAGGATGGCGATGGAAACACCGCCGTACGTCGTATAACCGCTCTTGCCGCGCAAGCGAAACTCCGGCAAAGAGAAGGGCATGGCCTTCGCAGACCTGAAGAACGACTTCGTCTTCCGGCGCATCTTCGCCACGCACCCGGACATTCTCCGCGGCTTGCTGAACGACCTGCTCGATCGCCGGGACAACAGCGCGATCGTTTCCATCGAGTACCTGCCGAGCGAGCAGTTTCCGCTGGCCGTGGGCGCGAAGCTTTCGATCCTGGACGTCCGCTGCAGGGACCAGGCCGGCACGACCTTCGTGGTCGAGATGCAGCTCATTCACGTCCCCGGCTTCATCAACCGTGTTGTTTACAACGCGTACAAGGCGTACGTCGCCCAGCTCAAAGTGGGTAAGCCGTACACCGACCTTACCGACGTGGTCGCCATATCCATCTGCGATTTCGAGCTCTGGCCGGACGCCGAGCAAGAGAGGCAGAAGCTCCCCTCGGTGCCGATGCTCAGTCGATGGAACATGAGCGAGCGCGCCTCGGGCAACCATGGACTCTTGCAGGTTCAATACGCCTTCCTGGAGCTGCCGAAGGTGCCCAGGCAGAAGCCCGACGCGGGTGCGGCCTACTGGGCGTGGCTGTTCGTCCATGCACCGGAGCTGAGCGAGATGCCGGCGGATCTGCCAGAGGGGCCGTTCCGGGAGGCCCTGGAGCTTGCCAATGAGGCGACCTTCACGCAAGCGGAGCGCGATGCCTACCAGAAGGTGATGGATGAGATCCAGCAGGCCCGCGAGTTCGGCGAGGTCAAGTGGACCGAAGGCCGGGCCGTGGGGGAGACTGCCGGCGTCATCAAGACACTGATCGCGGCGATTCTGGCGGTGCTGGAGGCGCGTGGCATTGGGGTGGACGACGACACTCGCGGGCAGATCAGGGGCTGTGCGGATGTCGCTACACTCGAACGGTGGCTTGCGCGCTCCGCGACTGCGTCGTCGGCGGAGGGGATCATTGGGTGACACGTGCTCTTCAGCGAAGGGGCCAGCGGCGGCGATGCCTCGATTCTTTCGAAGTTACATCTTGGACGCATTGTAGGATACGAGGCAAGCCACTCACAATAGCGGTGCCCAATATAAATATCACTCTCCCATAGCTACCTATCCCAACTCCAGGCATGCTCCCCGCCGTGACGTCCACCCCGCACGACGCCCTCTTCAAAGCGGCTTTCTCCAAGCTCCGTCACGCCCGAGGCCTTCTCCGCTCCCTCCTCCCCTCCGCGCTCGCCCAGCAGATCAGCTGGCCCACGCTCCGCCTGGAAACCGGCACCGCGGTCAGCGACGAAGGCCTCGACGAGCAGCGCATGGATCTGCTCTTCTCCGCCCGCGCCGGCAAACAGCGCATCTTCCTCTACGTCCTCGCCGAGCATCAGAGCAAGGTCGATCCCTGGATGGCCTTTCGCCTCCTCTGCTACCTGGTCGCGATCTGGAAGCAGGTTCGCGCGCAGCACCCGCGCCAGAAGAAGCTCCCGGCGATCATCCCGCTCGTGGTGCATCACAGCCCGACTGGCTGGACCGCGCCTGTTGCGTTCGAAGATTTGATCGACGCCGATGCCAGGCTGCTCGACTCGTTCGGGCCCTTTATCCCGCGTTTTCGCTTTCTCCTGGACGATCTCGCGACGCAGACCGACGACGATCTGCGCGGGCGGGAGCAGATGACGGCGAGCGGCCGGCTGGTGGTCCTCTCGCTGAAGCACGGGCGCGATCCGATCGGCATCCGGATCCGCGTGCTCGCCTCGGATGGCCGGGCGCATTCCGCGGGGGATGTGATGCCGAGCATTCTCCAGTATATTACCGAGACGACCCAGGCCGAGCCGGCCACCCTGCACAAGCTGCTCGCCGAGCAGGTGGGTCACGAGGCGGCGGAGGAGATCATGACGACGGCGGACAGGCTCAGGCGCGAGGGAGAGGTGAAGGGCGAGGCCCGGGGCGAAGCTCGGGGCGAAGCTCGGGGCAAGCGAGAAGCGCTGCTGCCGCTGCTTCGCGAACGGTTCGGGCGCCTTCCCACCGCGACCGTCGCTCGCGTCAACAACGCGGCCGTCGACGAGCTGGACACCTGGTTCAGCCGCGTGCTCAAGGCTTCGTCGCTCGACGATGTCCTGGGGGCGACGTCCACCGTCTCGCCGACCAAGGCCACGCCGGCGAAGCGCGCGCAACCTCGCACTGCTCGGCCGCGCGCGGCCGGCTGATCGCCGGCACGTCCGACTGCCCGAGCTGCTCGCTCGCCAGGGGATCGCGAGGCGTCGGCGGGTGCAGGCAGACTCGACTGGATCATCGGAGAAGCAATGCTCGGTGGGCTCGATGAGGTGACGTGGGACTCGGTTCCCCAACCCGAATGGAACCAGCCCGGCGAGATCCCGGCGGCCCTTCGTGTGTTTGCGGCTGCGCTCGACGACGCGGCCTCCAGGAACGCGTACAACAGGCTCCTTTTCGCGACGGGAAACAATCACGCGGGAACGTATTACCCGGTCGCGCTGAACGTCCTCCCGTTCCTCGGCGAGATTCCACTGGGCCATGCTTCAAATCTTCGGCGGAGGCTACTGGCGCGGTCATCCAGAGCGCGAGCCAGCGTCCGCCGAATACTGCGCGGAGCGCCGACGTCTGGCGAACGTGGCGGAATCCGAGAAGTAAGTGGACACGCGAATACCACGGTCAACCCCGTTGTTCCAAGCGTTTTGGACGCAACGTAGGAGCCTGGGCGACTCGCTCTCAATAGCGGTGCCCAATTTGAACATCACCGCATGGCCGTGCTCATCGCCTCTTCCCCCGAAGAGGTGCTGTCCGCGAGGGTCGTGGTGTCTCCCCCCGAGCCCGCGCCGCCGAAGCGTCCGAAGCCCCGCTCAGCTCGCGCTGGCGCCCGCGCCTGATTGCCTGTATGTCGTCCGGCAGCCTTACAATGCCCCGACGCCAGCCCCAACCCGCCCCGGTCTCCTCCAGCCCCACCGACGCCTACGCCGACCACGATGACGCCGACTCCATCGCTCACGCCATGGCGGAGACCGCCGTCGCCGACCGCGAATGGTCGCTCGACGGGCTCCTCCGCTCTCTCTCCCACAAGGCCTCTCACGAAGATGGGGCCTTCCCGCACTGCGTGATCGATCCCGAATTCATCGACATCCTCGCCCTCCGCAAGGAGCCCGGCGCCGTCGCCATTCTCGAAAGCTCCCTCGACGAGCTCCGCCGCTGGCTCGACGCCTCCGACGTCGGCAAGCAGCAGCGCGCCCGGTATGCCCTGGTCCGCTTCCTGGGCCCCGAAGCCGACGTCGCCGTCGACGGGCTCCGCGGCTCGACCACCGCGCAGACTGCCGTCCTCCACGCCCTCGACAACCCCATCGCCGTCGAGGACGACGACGACTACGAAGACAAGGCCCTTTCCACCCCGTTCTTTCCCACGCTCCCCGCGAGCCTCTTGCCCGGTCTACGGGTGTTGCTCGATCCGAAGGCGACCAGGAAGCGCGTCAAGGCCGGCTCGTCGTGGCGTGATTTCGCGCGGATCGTGCGGGTGCTCCTGCGCATCGACTCCGACGAGGTCTCGACTCTGCTCCTCGCCGCCGTGGAGATCGACGAGCTGCGGCCGGCGTTGCTCGAGCAGCTCGCGGCCAGTCCGGGTGGCCGTCGCGTCGTCACCGTCAGCGCGCAAGTCCAGGAGCGCTTCGAGCGCGCCGCGGCGATCCTCGAAAAATCGAGGACCGCAGGCCTCCCGAGCCGCGTCGAGATGGCCGTCGCCGGCGCCATCGCCGCCATCGTCGGCCGCAACCGCGAGATGGCGAAGCGGGCAGTCCAGATCTTCGATCTCGTGCCCGGCTTCAACGCCTCTCCCGAGCCGCTCGTGCCCCTCGTGCGAATGATCATCGCATCCATCGATTTCCTCGACGCCTCCGAGCTGGCCCACCTGGCCTCGTTCATGGTCCGCGCGCCGGAAGAGCGCCTCCCCGCCGCCGCCGCAGCCTGGGTCCGGCTCGATCCAGCCCGGGCCAAGCAGCTCTCGCTCCGGTTCAACGAGGGAGCCGGCCCCGTCGCGGCAAAGCGCTGGATCGCCGCCGCGCGAGCCCACATGGAGTGGAAGGACCGTGCTCCCGCGATAGGCCTGCTCATCCCCGAATCGGCGCTCGGCGCCGCCGCGAAGGGCGCGCCGATCGAGATCACGAGGCCCCTCTTCGAGAGCCTGATCCGCAAAGCACGCACCAGCGCCGAGCTCGCCGCGGCCGTCACCGGCGCCGCCGCGAGCGCCGACCAGGCCTTGCTCCGGCCGGTCCTGGAGAAGCTCCGCGACGTGCCCTTCCGGATCGACAAGACCTTCGAAGCCCTGCTCGTCCCCTTGATCGGCCCCGACAACGAAGACCGCGTGCAGGACGAGATCGACGGCGAGAACCCTTTCCGCGATCGCCGCGACGCCCTCGCCCGCGCGCTCGCTGCGTCGCGCGCCCAGCGATCGATGCTGTCGTCGCCGCGGAGGCCCGGATCACCGTCGAGTACGTGAGCGTGGAAGAGGCGATGACGCGCGGCGGCCTGCGCAGGGTCGTCGTCGCCAACGTCCCGAGCCCCTGAAGAACGCACGCGACTCGAAGGT
>JBDTXR010000495.1:0-6464 GCA_040006075.1 Byssovorax sp.
CCATCCTCGCCAAAGCCTTCCGGGGCGACCTCGTTCCCCAGGATCCCTCCGACGAACCGGCCTCTGTCCTCCTCGAGCGGATCCGCGCGGAGCGCGCCTCGGCGTCCTCGGGCAAGGACAAGAAGAAGCCGACCAAACGCACCTGAACGCTCCACCCCGACCTGTCAACGAGCGCTCCCATGAGTGACGAAGCCAGTGACGACATCGTCTCCGCGCGCGGAGAAATCCTGCTCTACCCGACCGAAGATGGCCGGAGTCGGGTCGAGTGCCGCTTCGACCAAGCGACGCTCTGGCTCTCCCAGGCGGCGCTCGTCGAGCTGTACCAGAGCTCGAAGCAGAACATCTCCAGCCACTTGAAGAACATCTTCGCCGAAGGAGAGCTGAATGAGAGAGCAGTTGTCAAGAATTTCTTGACAACTGCTCTCGACGGCAAAGCCTATCAGGTTGGACACTATCACCTGGATGCGGTGATCGCGGTGGGCTACCGTGTTCGCTCGCTCCGAGGCACGCAGTTCCGGAAGTGGGCCACGGCGCGCCTCTCCGAGTATCTGTTGAAGGGGTTCACCATGGACGACGAGCGGCTGAAGAGCCCTCCGGGTCCCGACGTCCCCGACTACTTCGACGAGCTGCTCGAGCGCATCCGGGACATCCGCGCCAGCGAGCAGCGGGTGTACCTTCGCGTAAAAGAGATCTTCGCGCTCGCGGGCGATTACAGCCCGAGCGACAAGGACACGCAGGTGTTCTTTCAGACGATACAGAACAAGCTGCATTTCGCTGCCACAGGCAAGACCGCGCCCGAGATCATCCAGGAGCGCGCCGATCACACTCGGCCCATCATGGGCCTCAGCAGCTTCAAGGGCGCCACGGTGCGCAAGGCCGACGTGACGGTGGCAAAGAACTATCTGAACAAGGACGAGATCGAGGAGCTGAACCGGATCGTGGTGATGTTCCTGGACTACGCGGAAGACCAGGCGCGGCGCCGCAAGCAAGTATTCATGCGCGAATGGAAGGAAAAGCTCGACGCATTCCTCTCGTTCAACGATCGCGGCGTGCTGCCCGGCCCGGGCACTCTCCGCCGCGATCTCGCGGACGAGCACGCCGGGGAGCAGTATGCGCTCTTCTCTTCCAGAAGACGTCAAGCGCTCGAAGGCGATGCCGAGACAGCGGCCCTGAGGCAGCTCGAAGAGGTGACCCGCCGACGACCGAGGAAGACGTAGCGCGGCACGGTGGCGGTGCCCCCAAGCAGCACCGGGCAGATCTTCAGCCCAGCCACCTCGGTGACAGCCTCCGACCACCTCATCTACCGTGTCCGACCACCTCGCGCCCGCAGTCGGAGTACCTCGCGCCCGCAGTCGGAGTACCTCGCGCCGGCAGTCGGAGTACCTCGCGCCGGCAGTCGGAGTACCTCGCGCCCGCAGTCGGAGTACCTCGCGCCCGCAGTCCGACCACCTCGGCGCCGCAGTCGGAGTACCTCGCGTCCGCAGTCCGAGTACCTCGCGTCCGCAGTCCGAGTACCTCGCGCCCGCCGCCCGACCACCCGCGCCCGCCGCCCGACCACCTCGCGGCGACCTCCGGGCACCTCGCACCCTCCTCCGACCTCCCCCGCCCCCCAACAATCGCGGCAGAATTCGCTTTCCGACCCCCATTTCGATACGGTAACCCTCCGCGACGATCCGTCGCGGTCGTCCTCGGGGGCACTCGTGGTCATCCCGCCTTCCGCCAACTTCGCCTATCTCGGGCACCACGATCCGCGCCTCGTTGCGGTCGCCACGCAAGCAGAGCGCTTGTTTGCGGACGATGCCAATGCTTGCCTGATCAAGCTCCGTCTCTTCGGCGAGCTGCTCGCCCAGCGGGCTGCGGCGAAGCTCGGGCTCTACCAGGATGCGACCGAGCCCCAGGCAGCGCTCGTCGATCGTCTGGCCGCGCGCGGAGGCTTGAATTCGCTCGCGGCCAACCTGTTTCACGATCTGCGGCGCGCCGGCAATCGCGCGGTGCACGAGGGGTGGGGCGACGCGGGCGAGGCGCTTCATCAGCTCAAGATGGCGCGCGAGCTGGCGCTCTGGTTTCAACGGGCCTTCGGGAACAACAAGAAGTTCGATCCCGGGCCGTTCGTCTCGCCGTCTGCACCGCACGATCGCGAAGGTGCGCTGGCCGACGAGCTGGCCAGGGCGAAAGCCGAGGCCGACGCGTACAAGGCAGATGCCGAGTCGGCGCGCGCGGCCCGGGAGCTGCTCGCCGACGAGCTCTCGGCCGTGCAAAAGGCCGCTCGCGAGGCCCTCCCGGCGGCGCGCGAGGCCGCGGTGGAGCGGGTGGTCGAGGCGGGCGCGGCGATCCAGCTCAGCGAGGCGGACACGCGCCGGATCATCGATCAGCAGCTCCGCGACGCCGGGTGGGACGCGGACTCGACGGCGCTCACCCACGCGGAGGGCGCTTGCCCGGTGAAGGGGAAGAATCAAGCGATCAGCGAGTGGCCGTCGACGACCGGGCCAGCCGATTACGTGCTCTTCGCCGGGCGGGTCGCACTCGCCGTGATCGAGGCCAAGAAGCAGAGCCTGGATGTGCCCGAGGTGCTGCGCCAATCGGCCCGCTACGCGAAGGCCCTCGTCGTCGGCGACGAGGCCGAGCTTCCCCCGGGGAGCCCGTGGGAGCGGGGAGCGCGCGTCCCGTTCCTCTTTGCCACCAACGGGAGACCGTACCTGAAGCAGCTGGAGACCAGGAGCGGTATCTGGTTCCGCGACGCGCGCAAGGCCACCAACACCTCGCGCGCGGCGACCGGGTGGCACACACCCGAGGGCTTGCTTGGCCTCTTGAAGCAGGACGAGGCCACGGCGCACGAGAAGCTCGCGGCCGAGCCGACAGGCTATCTCGATCTCCGGCCGTACCAGATCGCCGCGATTCACGCGGTGGAAACCGCGATCGGCGCCGGGCAGCGCGCCTGCTTGCTGGCGATGGCCACGGGCACCGGGAAGACGCGCACCGCGATTGGCCTCATCTATCGCTTGCTCAAGAGCCAGCGCTTCCGGCGGATCCTGTTCCTTGTGGACCGGACCTCGCTCGGCGACCAGACCGAGAAGGTGCTCCAGCACGTGCGCCTGGAGAACCTCCAGACCTTCGCGGAGATCTACAACGTGAAGGGCCTCGGCGACGGCCCGCCCGAGGCCGCGACCCGGCTCCAGATTGCCACCATTCAAAGCATGGTCCGCCGCATCCTCGCCCCCGGCGAGTCGGGTGGTGCGCCGCCGGTCGACGCTTACGACTGCGTGATCGTGGACGAGTGCCACCGCGGGTACACCCTCGATCAGGAGATGAGCGAGCTCGAGCTGGGCTTCCGCGATCAGGCCGAGTACGCCTCCATGTACCGCCGCACCCTCGACCACTTCGACGCGGTGAAGATCGGTTTGACCGCGACCCCGGCGCTGCACACGAAAGAGATCTTCGGCGCCCCGGTCTTCCTCTATTCGTACCGGGAAGCGGTGATCGACGGCAGCCTGGTCGACCACGAGCCGCCGGTGCAGATTGTCACTCAGCTCTCCGAGCAAGGCATGCTCTGGCCCAAGGGCTCGAAGATGCGGAAGATCGATCCGCGCAAGCTGGCCGAAGAGCTCGTCGATGTGGAAGACGAGGTGAAGATCAACGTCGACGCCTTCAACCGCGAGGTGATCACCGAGTCCTTCAACCGCGTGGTCTGCGCCGAGCTGGCGAAGCACATCGATCCGACGTTGCCCACCAAGACCCTGATCTTCTGCGCCACCGACGCCCACGCCGATCTGGTGGTGAAGGAGCTGAAGGCCGCGTTCAAGGCCGCTTACGGCGAGGTCGACGACGACGCGGTGCTCAAGATCACCGGGAGCAAGACGGTCGATCGGCCGCTCCAGAAGATCTTGATGTTCAAGAACGAGCTGCTGCCGAGCGTGGTGGTGACGGTCGATCTGCTGACGACAGGCATCGACGTGCCCAGGATTGGCAACATCGTCTTTCTTCGCCGGGTGAAGAGCCGGATCCTCTTCGAGCAGATGCTGGGCCGGGCGACCCGCCTTTGCCCGGAGATCGACAAGACCAGCTTCCGCGTGTTCGACGCGGTGAAGCTCTACGAGGCGCTTGAGCAGGTGACCTCGATGGTGCCTGTGGTGACCGACGTGAGCCTCTCCTTCGGTCAGCTCGTGCGCGAGCTGGGCACCGCGCCGGATCAGGCCTCGCGCGAGCTGGTCCTGGAGCAGCTCATCGCCAAGCTCCAGCGCAAGCGTCAGACGCTGAAGGGCGAGGCCCTGAGTCGCTTCGAGTCCCTGGCCGAGATGCGCCCCGAGGCCTTGGCTCGGCACCTGCGAGGCGAGACGCCGGAGGGCGCCGCGCGGTGGTTCGGAGACCACTCGTTCCTGATCTCGTTCCTGGAGGAGAAGCACGCGCTCGGGCGGCCGATGATCGTGTCGGACCACGAAGATCAGGTGATCTCGGTGGAGCGCGGCTACGGCAAATCGAAGCGCCCGGAAGACTACCTGGAGTCGTTCGCCGCCTTCATCCGCGAGAACCTGAACCTGCTCCCGGCGCTGATGGTGGTGACGCAGCGCCCACGTGACTTGACCCGCGCCGATCTCCGCGCCCTGAAGCTGGCCCTCGACGAAAAGGGCTTCACCGACGTCGCGCTGCGCACCGCCTGGCAAGAGCGCACCAGCGCCGACGTGGCCGCGTCGATCATCGGCTTCATCCGCCAGGCCGCCCTCGGCGACGCGCTGGTGCCCTATGCGACGCGGGTGGACCGCGCTCTCGTGAAGATCACCGCGCGCTACGCCCTCACGTCGACCCAGCGTCAATGGCTGACCCGGATCGGGAAGCAGCTCAAGATCGAGGAGGTGGTGGACCACGCCGCGATGGATAGCGGGCAGTTCAAGGACGACGGCGGCTTCGCCCGGTTCGACAAGATCTTCGCCGGCCGCCTCGACGAGCTGCTGGGCGATCTGCGGGCGGAGATCTGGGAGCAAGCCGCGGGCTGACTCAGTGGATCAGCGGCGCGGTCTTCTTGCACAGCTCGGCCACGCTCGGGCGCGAGCACTCTTTGCCTTCGGCGGGTGGCCCTTCCATGCCGTGGAAGATCATCCGCCCGATGTCCTGCGTGGTCATGAGGTAATGATCGTGGGAGAGGTACTCGTTCACCGAGTGGTAGACGGCGCGGTGCACGCAGAAGGCGTGATCGAGCGCGATGCCGTCGCCAGGGCAGGCCAGGTTGGCGTAGAAGAAGGCGCGATCGCGGTCTTTCTCGACGTCGATGCCCGCCTCGGTCCAGGTCGAGAGGCGGTCGCACGCGGCCTTCGAATAGATGTCTTCGCGGCCGTCGTCGGCGAGCACCGTGGGGCAGGCCTGCTGGTAGAGCACGAAGGCCTTCACGCTGTCCTTTGGCACGCCGGCGCCGCGCTCGTAGAGATCGCCGAGCACGAAGCAGGCTTCGGGCTCGCCGTCGTCGCAGCCGATCCGCGCGAGATCGAGGGTGCGCGCGTCGCCGGGATCGAGGTAGCGCGCGGCCTCGCCGCACTCACACTCACCTTCGAGACAGGCAGTCGCCAGCGCCTCTCCAGCGGCCTTGCGCACCTCTGCCACCGCAGCGGGAGGATAGCCGTTCTCGTCGAGCATCAGCATCACCTCGTCGCACTCGTGGGTGGTGGCGCAGATGCGCTGGGCGAGGTCGGCGATCTCCTTCGGCAACGTGCCGCCGCCGCGCGTCTTCTCCTTGCGAAAGAGATCGGCGAAGAGATATCCGTGGTTGCCGGTGGTGATGTACGAGCGCCGCTCGTCCTCGATGGCCTTCTTCTTCTCGGGGTGCATGCCAATCACCCACTGGTAGAGCGGACAGTCACCGAGGCCCCCGCGCGTGCACGCGTACGAGGTCCTGGAGGTGATGCGCACGGTGCTCAGGTTCTCGCGGCCCTGGATGCAGGCGTCCTGATCGCCGAGGTCGCACACCTTGCGGATCCACCGGTCGTAGGCGCGGACGTCGTCCTTGTGATCCGCGGCCGTGACCAGCCGACGTGGCCTGGGCCCCTGGCGATCGAGCCCGCAGCCGGCGATGTGGCCATAGCCCCGGTAGCGATCGGCGGCGCGCCGGCACGCCGCGGCGTCGCCGCCGTCACAGGCCTTCTCGTCGGCGACGCGCCGGTCGTGCGGCGTCCCCTTGCGCGCGAGCGTGGTGGGCTTGAGCGAGGGCAGACCCGCGTCAGGAGCGGCGGTGACGGCGACGGATGGCGAGGCCGACGGCGCGGGCGGCGGAGGAGAAGTGGAGTTGCCACAGCCCACCAGCGCGGCGACGAGGAGCCCTGTCGAGCGGAGGTGTCTCATCGCGCCAGCATCGCGATCTGCGGCGTCCCGCCCTCCAGCCACTCTTCCTCCACCACGTAGACCGAGCTCGTACCCCAGCCCTCCCAGTCGCCGATGTCGAAGCGGAGGAGCTCGAAGATCCGGCGATCGCCCTGCCGCAC
>JBDTXR010000496.1:0-6458 GCA_040006075.1 Byssovorax sp.
GGCAGCCATGCGGCGCTTCGTATCGGATGCGGCGCGGCGAAGCAAACCGCGCGCGGCCGAAGATGCGCAAAGAGGCGGGTCGCGAGGCAAGGTATGCTCGCGGAATGCTTGGACGGATCGCCATCCTGGTCATCCCGACCGTCGCGGTCGCCGTCACAGCGCTGGTGCTGCTCGGGCCCGGCGCCCTGCGGCCCGCGGTGGGCGTGCGCCTCCGCGGCGTCCCCTTTGCGGGCGGGCACGTCCTGGCGCTGCGCCTCGAGGCCGTGAAGAGCCTCTACGACGTCGACGACGTCACCGCGCTCGCCGGGATCCACGTCGACGCGATCGACGGCGGCGTGCGCCTGGGGACGTGGTCGGGCGACGCCGACGTCGATGGGATCGCCGAGGTTCGCCTCGAATCGCCGACGCCGATCGTCGGGCCGGTCGGCGTGGTCGTCACCCGCAACGGCGCCCTCCTCGGCAAGGGAACCATCGCGCTCCGCGCGGCCGAGCCCGTCCCCCAGCGAAGGGGGTTCGTGCCGGGCAACGCCGCGGGCGATCTCCGGATCCAGATCGAGGCCGTGCGCGGCGCGCTCGCGGCCCCCTTCCCCGAGACCCTCTCGCTCACCGTCACCGAGCTGCTCGGCGGCGCGCCGGTGCAGGCCGATCTGGAGCTCGAGGTGGTCGGCGCCGATCTCGCGGCCGCTGGATCCGCGGCAAACGCCGCTCCTTCGGCGCTTCCATTTCGTTTGACCACCAACAATCATGGCGCCGCGCGCGTGGGGATCAAGCCCCTGTCGCACGACGTGGATCTGACCATCACCGCGAAGACGCTGGAGAAGACGGGGCGGTGGGAGGGGCTGTTGCCCGTGGTCCCGGGCGCGGCGTGGATCGATCCAGCGGGCGGCCTCGGCCCGCTCACGGTGGTCTCGCCGGCGCCGCACGCGTTCGCGTACCTCTCGTTCTGGAGCGAGGAGGGCCGCGTCGCCGGCGCGTCGCTGCCGCTCGCGAAGGATCCGGACGGGTTCTACCGCGCGCGGGTGACGCCGCAATTGCCTGCGGGCGCGCGGATCCTCTACGCGACCGTCGCGGGAGATCCGCTGGAGCAGGGCGCCGGCACCGTCGCCTGGCCGCTTCGCCCGGCCGAGGCCGCCGTCGCGACGCGGCCGTTCGAGCTGCTCCTCGACGGCATCCCCGCCGCGCGCGACCTCGAGAAGGCCCGCGCCTGGTCGTCGCGCCGCGCCGGCCTCGCGGTGATCGCCGCCGCCGCGCTGGCGGAGATCCTCTTGCTGCTCTACCGGAGCCGCGCGTCGCAGCAGAAGCTCGAGGCGCATTTCCTCGCCGGCGAGGCCGCCGACTCGCCCGAGCGCCCCGCCCTCCTCCGCTCCGCCCGCGAGCACATGGTCTGGCGAGCGCTGGTGGCGGTCGCGATGATCGCCCTCGCCTTCGCCATCATCGGCGCGCTCACCAGCCTTCGAATGCGCTGAGCCGACTCCCTCGCTCGCCGCAGCGGAGAGAGCGAGAGAGAGCGTGAGAAAGAGAGCGTGAGAAAGAGAGCGTGAGGTGCGCCGCGTAGGAGGACGCGCGCACCTCACGCAAAGTCGATTGGCCTGCTCAGGGCGCGGCGGCGAGGCCGCGGAGCCGCTCGGCGTAGGGGCTTTGCGGGTGCGCTTCGAGAAAGCGCTGGGCGCGCGGCCGGGCCTCGGCGACGCGGCCGAGCTGGGCGAGGGCGAGGATGGCTATCGACTCCCGCTCTTGATAGAACGATCCGCGCGGGAAGCGGCGGTGTCCTTCGTCGACCAGAGCCACCACCGCCGCCGGATCGCTCGCGGCTTGCTGCTTGATCCGCACGAGGAGGGCGAGCTCTTCGGCCGGTCCCTCGACCGGCTCGGCCGAGGCGGACGCGACCGGCGGTGGGGCGAGGAGCGTGGGAGGGGGGTTTTCCGCGGGCGCGCGCGGCGCGGAGGAGGGCTGGGCCGGCGCGGGTGGAGCGACGATGACGTCGGCTGTGGGCGGGAGCGGCGCGGCGGCCTCGATCGGCGCGGGCTCCGGAGGCGCGGGGGGCCGCGAGAGCGGTGGAGCAAGCCAGATGGCCACCGACGCGAGGAGCCCTGCGCCGAGGCCAATCAGCGCGCCTCCCCACCACGAGCCGTGCGCCAGCGCAGCGGCCTTGGCCGTCGCGCTGGCGCCCGTGGCCGCGACGCCTGCGCCGCCGGCGTGGATCGCCGCGGTGAGCGTGAGCAGGCCTGCAGCCATATCGATCGAGGGAAGCGGCTGCTTCTCCGCCTCCGCCAGATCCTCGCGCAGGAGGTCCGGTACGCTCGAGTCGTCGAGCAACCTCACCGGATCACGGTTCATTTTCCACCGTCCTTGCCGCCCGAGATCCGACCGGCGGCGGGCCCGCGCCGGCCCCGCTCGGACTCGAGCTTTTCGTAGGCGCGTCGGATTGACTGTCTCGCTGTGTCGAGGCGCGAGCACACCGTGCCCAGGGGCACGCCGAGCCCCGCGGCGATGGCCACGAGAGGCTCGTGCTCGAGCTCGAAGAGAATGAACACCGCGCGCTGATCCTCGCTCAGCTGATCGAGGAAGCCTTGAACGCGGGTGAGGCCTTCGGTGCTGGCCGCGAGATCGTACGGGCTCGGGCTGCGGTGGACGGCGGCCGCCAGCGCGCCCGGATCGACCTGCTCGCGGCGGCGACGCCTGGTGCGGTTCGCTGTCGATTTCACGTGCTGGGCGATGTCGGCGAGCCAGGTCTTGGGGCTGGCCGCGCCGGGGATGTAGCCGCCTTTGCGGTGGGCCACGAGGAAGACGTCTTGCACCATATCCTCCACGCTCGACGGCTCGGCGCCCAGGCGCGCGAGAAAGCGGGCGATCCAGGGGGCGTGCTGCCGGAAGAGGTCCTCGGCCGGGATCCGCGTCATCGTCGTGGGGAGCCCCTCCGGCACGCTAGCGTGCGCCGGGAGAGGAGTCGATATCGCGAGGTGGAGCATCTTCAGCCAGCCGTTGCCTGGTCGTTCCTGGCCGGCGGGCGGGGATCCTTCGAACAAAAGATCGGGCCCCGGGGAGATTGCTCCGCGGGCCGCGATTCAGGGCTCGCCGGCTTGGCGGGGGCTCGTCGGTGGCGCCGCCGGCGCGGCCGCCAACGATGCCGACGTGGACTTGATGAAGGAGCGGGCCTGGACCTCGCCGATCTGGAACCTGCCTCGAGCCCCGGGAGGAGGAGGCGAGTCTCCTCCTCGACTCTCACTCTGCCTCTGCCTCCAGCGCCTCTCGCACCGTGCGCAGGAGATCTTCCCGCGTGAACGGCTTGGGCAAAAGCGCCCAGCCGTCGTCGTACGGGCCGTCTTGCGCGAGGCTGCGGTCGACGTACCCCGAGATGTAGATCACCCGGACGCCGGGGCGTCGGGCGCAGACCCGCTCGGCGAGCTGCTTGCCCGAGAGCCCCGGCATCACCAGATCGGTCAGGAGCACGTCGATCTTGCCTTCGTGCTCGTCGAGCAGGCGCAGCGCCTCGGCGCCGTTCGCGGCCGCGACGACGACGTAGCCGGCCGCGACCAGCGTGCGTCGCGTGAGCTCGCGCACGGCCGGCTCGTCCTCGGCCAGGAGCACCGTCTCGGAGCCGGCGGGCACGACCGATCGCCTTCGTTCGTCGGCCACCGGCTCGCTCTCCTCGGTCGCGGGGAGGAAGATCCGGAACGTTGTTCCGACGCCCACGCGGGACTCGATCGCGATGTGTCCGCCCACTTGCTTCACGGTGCCATAGGCCGTGGCCAGGCCGAGGCCCGTGCCTTTGCCGCGCTCTTTCGTGGTGAAGAACGGCTCGAACACCCGGGCGACGACCTCCGGCGGCATGCCCCCGCCGCTGTCCTGCACGGCGATCACGCCGAAGGCGCCGGGCAACAGGCCGAGCGGGGCGGCGGCGGCGGCGTCGAGGCTCACCGTCTCGGTCTCGACGCGGAGCGTGCCGCCCTTCGGCATCGCGTCGCGCGCGTTCACCACCAGGTTCAGCAGCACCTGCTCGAGCCGCGCGCGGTCGGCCTTCACCCGGATCGGGGCCGGCGCCTGGACGATCTGGAGCACGACCCCCCCGCCCATCGCCCGCTCGATCAGCCGGCGCATCTCGACCACGAGCTGGTTGAGATCGAAAACGCGCGGGGTGATCAGCTCCCGACGGCTGAACGCCAGGAGCTGCTTGGTGAGCTCGGCGGCGCGGAGCGCGGCGCGCTTGACCTCGCTCACGTCGTCGAGGACCTCGGGCTCGGTCACGCGCTCACCGATGAAATCCGCGTAGCTGAGGATGACCCCGAGCAGGTTGTTGAAGTCGTGCGCGATGCCGCCGGCGAGCTGGCCGATCATCGCCAGCCGCTCTTGCTGGTTCTCGCGCGACTCGCGCTCGCGCTCCTCGGTGACCTCGTGGATCACCACCACCATCTCGCTCCGACGCGAGACCTCGGCCGAGGCCTGCGACGCGCTCAGCGTGAAGATCCGCCGCGGCGGGCCGGCGGCGACGACCTCGCTCGACGAGGGGCCGCCGCGCGCGAGGAGGCTGTCGACGGTGACGCCGCCGAGCGACTCGATGATCTCGCCGGCGGCGCAGGTGCTCAGGAGCGGCAAGAACTCGTTGGCGCGGCCGTTCGTCACCACGAGGCGCCGCTCTTCGTCGAGCAGGAGCACCCCGGCGGGCAGCGCCTGGAGCACGCGCTCGAGCCGCTGCCAGTCGTCGAGCGTCACGGTCTTGATCTGCTGCACGAGCGTCGCGTTCTTGATCGCCAGCGCCACCTGGCCGGTCACCGCGAGGAGCAGATCGAGATCCTTCTCGGTGAACGCGTCGTCGCCGAGCTGCGAGTCGAGCTGCATCACGCCCAGCAGCTCGTCGTGGTGGATCATCGGCACGCACATCGCCGATCGGAGACGCAGGGCGTGGACGCTGGCCGAGCGGTTGAAGCGCGCGTCGCTCCCGGCGTCGGCCGTGACGACGCCGCTCCGCGTGGCGAGGACCTCGCTCAGCATCCGGGTGGAGAGCGGGATCTTCGCGTTGGCGCCGGAGCGCAGGCGCGCGAGCTGCGCGGTGGGGGTCCCCGCGAGATCGAGGAGGAGGATCGCCGCGCGCTCGGCCTGGAAGAGCCGGATCACCGTGTCGAGGATCCGCTCGAGCAGGAGCGCTGGATCGTGCTCGCCGCCGATCGCCCGCGTCACCTCGAGCAGGACGCGGAGCCGCTCGTACTCGCGCGCGAGCTCGTCGGGCCCGGCGATCTCGGCGGCGGGGCGGAAGCTCGGCTCGCGCACCGAGAGCCGTCGCAGGGGCATGGATTCGGACAGGAGGCCGAGCGGATCCGCCGCCTCGGCGCCGGCCTGGAACCGGAGGCGCGCGGCGCCGAGCAAGATCTCGTCGCCGTCGCGGAGCACAACCTCGGTGACGCGCCGGCCCCCGACGATGGTGCCATAACGGCTGCCCAGATCGACGAGGTG
The DNA here is from genome assembly GCA_040006075.1 of Byssovorax sp. Lineage (GTDB taxonomy): Bacteria > Myxococcota_A > Polyangia > Polyangiales > Polyangiaceae > JANYGI01. The sequence continues at coordinate 5,449 of JBDTXR010000496.1, forward strand.
GTACTCGGATTCACCGATGCGCCGCACCTCGGCGTGCCGGAGCGACACCATGGAATCGAGCACGGCCACGGTGCTGTCGGGCGCCCGGCCGATTGTCGTCGTCGGGCCCAGCTCGAAGGCGCGCCCCGCGCCCCCGCTCAGGTCGTGCAAGAAGGCCATCATCGCCCCGTCGCGGCGCAAACCGCGGAAAAAAATCGCAGGGGGTGACCAGGCATTCGCAGTGCGGGTGATGATGCAACAGGCGGGCTCGCGAGACCACGTAGATCGTCACAATCGGCATGATCATCGCAGCCTCAGTGAGCAAACTCATCCATCAGCGTCGTCCCCGTAGCAAAGTGCGCCAGATCGCCACAGCTCGCCGACACCTTGGGGGCGAAGCACGAAGGGGGAGTGAGCCCGGAGACACTGAGCCGGGTGAGCGGGGCCTTGTTGGTGCACCGCGCGCCCGCCGAGGTCCATTCGGCCTCGATCTTCCAGGCCTGGGTGTCGAGCTGGACGCCGACGTTGTCATAGAGGTTCACGAGCGTTCCATCGACGGTCCACGAGCGGCCATCGCCGCAGTAGTCGGCGCGGAGCAGGCGTGTGCAGGCCACGAGGTGCTCGATCCGAGCGGGCGTGAACAACCCGCCGGGCTCCTCTCCCGGTCGATAACCCATCTCGAGGCATTTGGCGATCGCCCGGCCGCGGCAAGCAAAGGTGATCTTCGAAAGATCGGGGGTGTACGCGCCGCCCCCGGGGACGCCCTGCGCCTGGCTCCAGGTACCAGTCATGGCGATCGCCGCGACGGGGCTCCCCGCGCCGTCGAGCCCGCAGAGAGGCGTCCAGCCGGCGCCGTTCGCGTACGAGACCTGGTAGGTCATCACACCGGCGTTCGGCGCGGGGAGCGCCGCGCTCCCGTCGATGCGGAGCTCCAGCGTGTCCCCGTTCGAGAGGTCCGCTTCCCAGCGCGAGCCGGTGAAATCGCCGCCGGGAACGCTCGGGCTCGTGAGGACTGTCCCATTGATGCTCGT
>JBDTXR010000497.1:0-6454 GCA_040006075.1 Byssovorax sp.
CCCTCCCGGTGCCGGAAGTAAATTCCGGCACCTTCACCCCTGGTTTCGGGGCCCCAACCCCGAAACGGCTGAAGGTCTGACCGAAAACCGGTCAGACCTTCAGCGCGGGAGTTTGCTCGGGGCGGTCGGCCCGAACGACAGCGGCGCCACGAGCGTCGCGACACCGCCTACCGGCGCTGGAAACCGCAGCTTCGCGATCTCCCGCTGCACGCAGCTGGTCACCGCCGGATCGGGGATCGTCGAGCTGACGATCCCCGCTCCGCTCACGCTCCCGTCCGGCTCGATCGACGCCTTGACGTCGATGTTCCCGGCGAGGGTCGGGCTCCAGCGGTGACCGAGCTCGTAGCAGCATTGCAGGCGCGGCGCGGCCGCGCTGATCACGCCCTGGATCAGCCTCGCCGGGAGGTGGCCAGTTGCTGCGTCACCCGCGCTCGCCCCCGCCTCCGGCGCGGCGATCTCCCGCGCGGCGTCGATCTTCCTGCGGTGGAGCAGCGCGGCTCGGCTCTTCGATCGCTCGGGTAGCAGCGCGCTCGCGCGCTCGTTGGCCGCCAGCGCACCCGCGAGATCGCCTCTCTGCAAGAGCAGCATCGAGTACGTGTCTTGCGCGCTGGACGAGAGCGGCGCGCGGCGGATCGCCTCCAGCGCGAACGGGAGCCCCACGTCGGCCTGCCCGTGGCTCTCGCGATACCAGGCCACGAGGTTGAGCTCGGCGCCGGTGACGGCGACCCGCGAAAGGTGCTCGACCGCCTCCTCGACCACGGGGCTCGGCTCACCGCACTGGAACGCCGAGGGATTGTACGCTTCGTAGGCGTCGAGTCGCCCGACCAGGTAGCGAGGATCGTCGGGCCGCGCGGCGAGCACGGCGGCGAGATCGCCCTCGGCCTCGGCGGGCCGATGCTTCTTCACCAGCCACAGCGCCCGGCGAAAGCGCGCCTCGGACGACGCGGGATCGCGGCGCACGGCCTTGCCGATCTCGCGCTCGACGAAGGGAGAGGACTCGTCGTCGGAGGGCAGGAGTCGGGCCCACAGCAGGTGAACCTCGCTGTCGGACATCGGGCGTGACGCGGTGACGGCCGGGGCCTCCGGGGGCCCGAGATCGATCTCGCGCTCGCGGAGCCTGGGATTGGCCAGGTACGCTTCATAGGCCTTCTCCATCGCCGCGACGTCGACCCCGGTGAACGCGTTGCCGAGCGCGATCGAGGGCTTTTCGCCGCGCGCGAGGGCCCCGAGGTACGCCTGGAAGCGAGATCGGTAGTCGGCGTTCGGGCCGTTCATGAGCAGGTGAACGAAGCGAAAGGCGCCCGCGTAGTGCGCGGCCATCCAGGTTGCCTTGGCGCCCGCCGAGAGGCCGTCTCCATAGAAGTCTTGCCAGCTCGTCGCAGCGAGCGTCGTGGCCGAAGGGATGAGGCTCATGGGGATGAGGCCGCCGCGCGGGGGAGCGTACCAGTCGGTCCAGAGCACGGCGGCGCTCGGCCGGCCCTCCGGCGCGCCCACGAATCCCCGCCGACCGTCGAAGCGAAAGGTCTCGTAGAACTGCGCGAGGCCCTCGTTGAGCCAGGTGGGGATTTCGCGGTAGCGCTCGCGGAGGAATCGATGGGTGAGCTCGTGGAGGAAGACCGAGTGTCCGCCGTCGTCGTTCTCCTCGCTGCGGTACATCACCAGCACCGGTTGCGGCTCGATGTCCAGGGCGAGCTGCGGTGAAAAGTACGCCAGGCGCGCGTCGGCCGACGCGTCGAGCGAGTGAAACTGCGTGGCGTTGGCGAAGGAGATCACCTCGACTCGCTCGGTCGAGGCGGGCTCGCTCCACCCCATCGCGCGCTCGAGCGCCGCGCGCGAGCCCTCGAATCCTTGCGCCATGGTGCGCGCCTCGCCCGGATCGACGTTGGTCTTCACCACGAAATGCGGCGAGGTGACACAGGTCCACGGCGCGCCCCCTTCGGCGGGGGAAATCAGCGGCGCCTCCACGCAGCCGGCGGCGGCGAAGAGCAGCGCCGAGAGCGCGAGCGGGCGAGCGAAGGCGTTGCGGCTTCCAGGCTTCATGGGCACCGCATCTCTATATCAGCCCTCGGGGGTCGGCTCCGTTCGAGCGAAGCCCAGCGCGGCCCCGACGGGGGAAGATCGCCGCGAAGCCGAAGGCCGCGACGAAGGCGAAAATCAAGGCGAAACCGAAGTCGCGCGCCGGAAGAAATTCCCCACGAGCGCGGCGCGCCCGGGTGCATACTCGCCGACCCGCAAAACGCGGATTGGCGAGGCAACGTGGCGAAGCAGGCGAAGAAAGATCAGAAGGCGAGTCCCCCGGCAGTCGCGCCGCGCCGGCTCTTCGGTACCGACGGCGTGCGCGGCGTCGCCAACATCGCGCCGATGACGCCCGAGATGGCGCTGCGCCTCGGCCGCGCGATCACCTTCGTGGCCGGCCGCGGCAAGGATCGCCAGGTCCGCGTCGTCATCGGCAAGGACACGCGCCTCTCCGGGTACATGTTCGAGACCGCGCTGGCCTCCGGCATCTGCGCGATGGGCGGGCGGGTGATGCTCTGCGGACCGGTCCCCACGCCGGCCGTCGCCAACCTCACCCAGAGCATGCGCGCCGACGCCGGGGTGGTGATCAGCGCCAGCCACAACCCCTATCAGGACAACGGGATCAAGATCTTCGGGCCCGACGGCTTCAAGCTCCCCGACGTCGAAGAGCACGAGATCGAGCGGCTCCTCGACAGCCACGAGCTCGACGAGGCGCCCGTCACCGGCGCGGCGATCGGGCGCGCCGTGAAGATCGAAGACGCGCGCGGTCGCTACGTCGTCTTCTGCAAGAACACCTTCCCCTCACGCCTCTCGCTCGACGGCCTGAAGATGGTCGTCGACGCCGGCCACGGCGCGGCGTACGTGGTCGCGCCCGCGGTCTTCAGCGAGCTCGGCGCCGACGTGATCCCGCTTGGAATCAAGCCCAACGGGAAGAACATCAACCACAACGCCGGCGCGCTCCACCCCGAGCACATGGCCCACGAGGTCGTGCGCCGCGGCGCGGCGATCGGCATCGCGCTCGACGGCGACGCCGACCGGGTGATCATGGTCGACGAGAAGGGGGTGGTCGTCGACGGCGACGTGGTGATGGCGCTCTGCGCGCAGCGCTTGCTCCGCCTCGGCCGCCTCCCGAAGAGCACCCTCGTCACCACCGTGATGTCGAACCTCGGGCTCGAGCGCGCCATGACCGCGCGCAAGGGCAAGGTGATCCGCACCAACGTCGGCGATCGCTACGTGGTCGAGGCCATGCGCGCCGGCGGCTACTCGTTCGGCGGTGAGCAATCGGGCCACCTGATCTTCCTCGACCACGCCACCACCGGCGACGGGATCGTGGCCGCGCTCCAGGTGCTGGCGATCATGCTCGAAGAGGGGAAATCGCTCTCCGAGCTGGCCCACGCGGCGATGGAGCGCGTGCCCCAGGTGCTCGAGAACGCGACGTTCGTCTCGCGCATGCCGCTCGAGAGCATGAAGGTCATGAAGCTGACGGTCGGCCGCATCGAGAAGGTGATGGGCGAGCGCGGCCGCGTGCTCGTGCGCTGGAGCGGCACCGAGCCCAAGCTCCGGGTGATGGTCGAGGGCGAGGACCACGCGGTCATCACGTCGTATGCCCAGGAAATCCTGGCGGCGGCGAAGAAAGATCTCGCGGCCATCTCGGTCTGATCCCCGCGGAAGGCTCGGCCCGCGAGGGCCCCAGGACCTCCAGTAGGCTCCTGGATCGCCGTGATTTACCGGCAATACCGTGCGTAGACGTGGAACCCGGGACGGGGCCGCGCATAGTCTCTCGGCATGATCGACGCGGGCCGGAAGAACGCTCGAGTGACTCGCACGGTGCTGATCATCGACGATGAGCCCGACATCCGCGAGATCTTCGAGACCGTGCTCGGCTACGACGGCTACGAGGTGATCACCGCGCACGACGGCGTGGAGGCGATGGATCTCCTCCGCGAGGGCGCGCGCCCCGACGTCATCCTCCTCGATCTGATGATGCCGCAAATGGACGGCTGGCAGTTCCGGGTGGCGCAGCGCCACGATCCGGCGATCGCCGGGATCCCGGTGATCGCCGTGAGCGCCGATCGCACGGCGAAGGCCGCGGCGATCGACGCCGACGCGTATCTCGCCAAGCCGGTCGACGTGAACACCCTGCTGCTCACGCTCGATCGGCTCCTCCTCGCGCGCGAGCGCGAGCTCTTGCAAGCGCGGCTCGTCGAGGCCGACCGGCTCACGTCGCTCGGGACGATCGCCGCGAGCGTCGCCCACGAGATCAACAACCCGCTCGCGTACGCCATCGCCAACCTCGAGCTGGTCGCCAACCTGCTCGTCGACGACCCGGGCCTGCGCGCGAACGCCGGCCCCGGCGCGCCGATCACCCTGGCGCTCGCCGACTCGCGCGAGGGGCTGCTCCGCATCCGCAGCATCGTGCGCGATCTCCGCACCTTCTCGCGGCCCGCCGACGACGGGATCGGCCCGGTCGACGTCGAGCGCGTGCTCGACTCGTCGGCCAACATCGTCAGCAGCGAGATCAGCCAGCGCGCGCGGCTGATCAAGGACTACGGCGGCGTGCCGCGCGTCCTCGCCAACGAGGCGCGCCTCGGGCAGGTGTGCCTGAACCTCATCGTCAACGCCGCGCAGTCGATCCCCGAGGGGCGCGTCGACAGCAACGAGATCCGCTTGAGCACCCGGCAAGACGGCCACGGTCACGTGATCATCGAGGTGCGCGACACCGGCGAGGGGATCGCCGAGCCGCTCCTGGCCCACATTTTCGAGCCGTTCTTCACCACCAAGCCGCTGAGCAAGGGCACCGGCCTCGGCCTCTCGATCTGCAAGGATCTGGTCGAGCGGCTCGGCGGTACGCTCACCGTCGACAGCGCGGTGGGCCACGGGAGCCTGTTTCGAATCCGCTTCCCCGAGCTCGCCGAGGGCGCGCTCCGCGGCGCCGACGTTAGCGATCACGCCTCCACGCCGGCCGCGCCCGAGTCGCACGATCGTCGCGGCCAGGTGCTCATCGTCGACGACGAGCCGCGCCTCTGCGCCATCCTCGCGCGGCTGCTCAGCAGCGAGCACGACGTCACCACCTTCACGAGCGCCGCGGCGGCCCTCGAGCGCGTCGCCTCGGGCCAGCGCTTCGACGTGATCTTCTCCGACCTGATGATGCCCGGCATGAGCGGGATGGAGCTCCACGCCGAGCTGACGCGGATCGCGCCGAAGCAGGCCGCGCGCATCGTGTTCCTCACCGGCGGCGCCTTCACGCCCAAGGCCAGCGAGTTCATCGGGACGGTGGGCAACCGCTTCCTCGACAAGCCGTTCGACTACGCGGTCCTCGCCGCGCTCGCCCGGGAGCTCACCAACCTCTCCGACGAGGGGTAACGGGTCGCGCCCGGGCGCGATGCATGCCGTGAATTGACGTCGCCCGCGCGAAGTGAGACAGACCAGCCGCCATGTCTTCCTCGCGCGAAGCGCCCGCTGAACACCCCCGATCCAGCGGCGCTCCGGGGCGCCGCCCGAGCTCGATCACCACGCTCGCCTCGCTCGTCGGCGCGCACCCCGACACGCTGCGAAAGCTCTTTAGCGAGGGCAGCGTCGCCGATCCGGCCGAGCTCGGCGAGGTCACCCGCGGCCTGGTCCTCTCGATCCCCGTCTCCGACGAGATCTTCCTCGCCATGCGGCCGATCGTGCGCTTGATCTCCTCGAGCGGGAGCCCCTGGAAGGGCAAGACCTTCGACCACGGCGGCAACTCCGGCCAGAATCTGGTCTTCGGCAAGCTGCGCTCCCGCTTCCGCGCCGAGGTCGCCCCCTCCGCCATCGACGGCCAGCCCGCGCTGCGCCTGCTCTACGCCGATCCCGCCTTCGGCAACGCCTGGCCCGTGCGCGACCTGGTCGACGAGCTCCGCGGCGTCGCCCCCGGCATGGCCATCGGCCCGGTGCTGCACCACGGCCGCATCCTCGCGTGGTTCGGCCTCGAGCGGAGCTGACCGAGCCCCGCCAAAGCAGATCTGCTTCTCACGCTCTCTCCTCTCATGACCTCTTCAGGCACGGACTTCACGGTCTCAGCCCCGATCTGAATTCCAGAAAGTGACGGCGCGCGTCACGGCCTTGGCTCTCGCTCCGGGATCTCGATCTCCATCCTGCTGTTGGGGAGCAGAGGGGAATTTAACCGCAAGGGCACAAGGGTCGCAAGGGGCCGGAGAAGCCGTGTCTTTCCGGGACTCGCGACCCTGGCGTCATTTCCAGAAAAACGCCGCCCGCGCCATCACCGTGCGCGGCCACCCCGGCGAGTAATGGATGCCATTCACTGCCTTCGGCTCGTAAGCAAGCTTGGTTTCGGTGGCGAACTGCACCTCGCGCCAGGTGGCGTTGAAGAGGTTCTGCACGTCGAGCCCGGCCTCGATCTGCTTCCAGCGCAGGCCGGCGGTGGCGTCGACGATGGTGAAGCCCTCGGCGA
>JBDTXR010000498.1:0-6446 GCA_040006075.1 Byssovorax sp.
CCCTTGAGCGCGTCGAGGCACTGGAGGAGGATCCAGTCCTCGGCCGGCTCCTGGTGCATCTCGGTCGCCAGGTAAATCGTCCCGGCCTTGTCGGAGTCGAGCAGCCGTATCGACCGGATCTCAGCCTTGAGCCGGAGCTCGCGCGTGAAGCGATGATCGCCGGTCCCGCGATCGATGAGCGCGATCCAGGCGCGCCCCGCGGCGGCGTCGGTGATCCCCGCGGTGAGGAACCCCGTCCCGTCGCGCGTCGGTCGACCGGGGATCTCCTTGCGGAGCTCGGCGGGGTGGCCCGACGTGTCGCCGATGTTGATCAGCGTCCCGTGCTCGCGCTCGACATACACGTCCTTTCCGTCGATGAAGACCCCGGTCAGGAGCCCGGTCTCCTCCACGCCGTCGCCGGCGAGCGGGAGCTGTCCGCTGAGCGCGCCGGACCTGTCGTAGAAGGCGATCGCCTTGTCCCCGAGCCGATCGAGCACCGCCATCGATCCATCGGCCGCGACCGCGAGATCTTGCGCGTTGCGGAGGCGCAGATCGCTGGTCGCTTCGGCCTTCCCATCGGCCCCGTGGCGGACGACGCGGCCGTTGACCTGATCGAGCACGTAGACGCGCCCCTGGGCGTCGTGCGCGAGGCTCATCGGCCCGGTCGGGTTGCCCTCCAGAGGGCGATCGTGGCCGAGCTGATCCTTGGTTGATCCACCCCATGGAGAAAAAAATACCACCCGCCCGGCGCCAGCATTGTTGTGCGGCGCGTCAGTCGGTATCGCTCCCGCCGAGGCAGCCGGCGTAACCGCGGATCGGGCCGAGGGCACCGCGCTGGTCTCGTCCGGTGACTTCGTCGACGAAACAGGGGGAATCGGCGACCCGTGCGCGCCCACACCGCACGTGCGCCAGGCCAGCAGCGCGACGCCAACTGCGGCAACTACAAGGAGTATCGATGTCCTACCTTTGTGCACTGATATCTCCAGTTGCATACGTATTTTGAACGGTATGCACCTTGCTCAAGCCTGTTTCGCCACGCGCTCACAAGGATGCAAAAACAATGTCATCAATCGCCAACCGCCTGATTTCTCTCGCCTCACCGCTCCTCGTGGGCTCGTTCCTGGCGCTCGCGGGCTGCGCGCCTGCCAGCACCGGCGATGTCGACTCGGGTGAGCTCGTCGGCGCCGCGGAGACCGTGGGCGCGAACGACGACGCGATCTCCGGCGACGTCGCCGTGGGATCGATCCTCGTCGCGACCACCGACGTCAACCTCCGCTCGTCGCCCTCGACGTCGGCCAAGATCCTCCACGTGGTGCCGAACGGCGCGACGGTCGAGCTCACGGCCTCCGCGCCCTCGAACGGCTTCTACAAGGTGAAGCACAGCGGCGTCGTCGGCTGGAGCTTCGGCAAGTACTACTCGGTCAAGTCGTCGGGTGGGAACAACCCGCCCCCGCCCCCCGCCAGCGACGCGCGCGCCAACGCCCTCGCCCGCGCCGCGGACGCCGTCGGCTACTCGTACTGGTGGGGCCACGGCCGCTTCAGCAGCACCGCGCCCACCAGCGCCACCAAGGGCTCGTGCTCCGGCAGCTGCCCGAGCTGCTCGCACAAGGGTCAGTTCGGCGGCGACTGCTCCGGCCTGGCCGCCAAGGTCTGGCAGGTGCCGAGCACCAACGACGTGCTCTCCGACGACCAGCACCCGTACAGCACCGTCGACTTCGACAAGGACTCGAGCAAGTGGTCCACGGTCTCGCGCGGCAGCGTCCTGCCCGCCGACGCGATGGTCTACAACTCCAGCGGCCACGGCCACATCTTCGTCTACGCCAAGGGCGACGGCTGGGGCTCGATGTACGCCTACGAGTGCAAGGGCTGCGCGGACGGCTGCGTCTACGACCTCCGCACCGCGTCGTCGGCCTACCACGCCATCCGCCACTACTGAGGGTCCCGCGTACTCGTTGGTGCTCCAACTATCGGAGCACCAACGATCTTCTCGCTGGCTGAAGCGCCCCGTCACCCCGGGACGTCCGCCAGCGGCGGCTCCTCCCCCGCGGCCGCCGCCGGCCGCGACGACGCCCTCCACCAGAACATCGCTGAGATCGCCAGCGCCGCGGGCAGCAGGTACATTCCGACCTGCAAGCCGCGCGCGCCCGAGCACTGCCGGGTGACGTCGCCGTAGGCGTCGGAGACGGCGCCGAGGACGGGCGCCGCGATCAGATCGCCGAGCAGGTGCATCGCGAAGATCGACGCCGCCATCGCCCGCGCGCGCAGGTGCATGGGCACGGTGCGCATCACCGCCGCGTTGATCGGCACGACGCTGGTGAAGATGGCCAGCTCGCAGAGCGCGAGCGCGACGAGGAAGCCCTCGGCGCTGGGCGTGAACATCGCCGCGAGGGCGATCGGCGCGCCGATGAGCGACGACCACGCGCAGACGCGGAGCCCGGCCTGCACGCGATCTTTCCCCGGCCACCGATCGACGAGGTAGCCGCCGATCGCCGTCCCGCCGAGGCCGGTGACGACGGTGATCAGGCCGAAGCGAAAGTTGGCGTCGGCGAGATCGAGGCAGAGCTTGCGCACCAGGAACGGCCCGGCCCACGCGGTGAACCCGCCGAGCGCGAAGGTCTGCGCGACGTAGCCGGCGACGGCGGTGCGGTACGCGGGGCGACGCGCGAGATCGAGGTACGCGGTGAAGCCCGAGGCCGCCTCGCGGACCCGCGCGCGCGCCCTCGGCTCGGCGATCAAGACGGTGATGAGCGCGAGCGCGAGGCCCGGCCCGCCGGCGATGAAGAACGCCGAGCGCCACCCGAAGCGATGCTCGAGCATCCCGCCGAGGAGGAAGCCGAGCGCCGAGCCGACGGGGATGGCGACGTAGAAGATCGCCAGCCAGCGGTTCTTGTTCTTCTCGTCGGTGAGGTCTTCGATGATCGTCGGCGCGAGCGTGGCGTAGCTGGCCTCGCCGACGCCGACGGCGACGCGTGCGGCGATCATCCAGCCGAAGGTGGGCGCGAAGCCCGAGGCGATGGTGGCGACCGACCAGATGGCCACGCCGACGGCGATGAGGCCCTTGCGCGGATAGCGATCGCCGAGCCAGCCGAAGATCGGGCTCGTGAGAAAGTAGCCGAGCATGAACGCCGTCTCGACCCAGGCGATCCGGAAGTCGGTCAGCTGCAGGCTCTCCTGGATCCTCGGGCCGACCGCCATCACGAGGAAGCGGTCGAGGTAGTTGATCAGGTTCAGCGTCGTGAGCAGCGCCAGGATCAGCGCGGGGCGGCGAATCACCCGGCGAGGCTAGTTCATCTGACGAGCGATCCCCCGGAGAAACCGGGCCGATCGCGATCACGAGCCACAAAACGCGGAAGGACGGCGGGCACGAATGCCGACCGTCCACCCGGTGAAGCGTCGCCGCGATCGGCGACCTTCAGCTATTCGGACTCGTCGCTCGACGCGGCGGCCGTCTGCGCGGGCGCAGCCGACTTCCGTGGCGCAGCCTTCTTGGCCTTCGCCGGCGCGCGCTTGGCAGCCGCGCGCTTGGCAGCCGGCTTCTTCGCCGCCGCCTTCTTCGCGGCCGGGGCGCGCTTCGCCGCCTTCTTGGCCGTCTTCTTCGCCGGAGCGCGCTTCGCAGCCGCGCGCTTCGGGGTCTTCTTCGCGGCGGTCGCGCGCTTCGCGGCCGTCTTCTTCGCCGGCTTCTTGGCGACCTTCGCGGCCTTGCCAGCAGCCGGCTTCTTCGCCGTCTTGGTGACCTTCTTGGCGGACTTCTTCGCGGTCTTCTTAGCAGCCATCTGGAACCCTCCTGTAGGCCGCCTCACCCGCTACACGCGTTCTGCGCGGGGCAAGGCAACAGATGTTGCAGCACATATATTGCCACGCATCGTGATGGTCAAGGAAAATCTTGCGGCCTCCCCGGAGGTGCACCCCCCAGGTTCCCCGGAAGATGGCTCCGCAAGCGTTGCGAGGGGGTGAGGTAGCGTTCCACCGCAAAACGTTCGAAGAAATGTCAATACAAATGAACGAGGTTCACGAACCAACTCGACCCTGCGCTTTGGCGACGATTGCCGTTGCAACTGACATGTTTTCGTGATTGGCCGGCTTCTTCTCGCCCGGGCGCCCCGAGGTGCTTGAAGAGCCGCCCCTCTTCGCCTACGGTCCCCGCCCGCGGCCGCTGGGGCGCAGGAGGTTACTCACATGCTCGAACGATCCATCGCGGCCACCACCCTCTCGGCGCTGCTCTTCGCGAGCGTGAGCGCGGTGGGGTGCGGGTACTCCGAAGACGAGATGCAGGCGAAGATCCACCAGATCGACGACCTCAAGACCCAGCTCTCCGCCGAGCAGGACCGCAACAAGAAATCCAAGGGCGAGATCGACGAGCAGCTCGCGAAGATCGAGCAGCTCAAGCAGCAGCTCAAGGGCGCCGGCGTCGACATCTCGAACCTCAACGCCAACCTGGAGACCCAGGCCCGCGCGCTGGAAGACTACAAGCGCCGCGCCGAGCAGCTCGAGGCGATCAAGCGCCGCTTCGAGCTCCTGCGCGACAAGCTCCAGGCGCTGACCAAGCTCGGCCTCAAGGTCACCGTGCGCAACAACCGCATGGTGATCGAGCTCCCCGGCGACGTGCTCTTCGACTCCGGCCGCGAGACCCTGAAGAAGGACGGCGAGCAGATCTTGCTCAAGGTCGCCGAGGTGATCCGCAACGACGCCGGCCTCTCGTCGCGCACGTTCCAGGTCGCGGGCCACACCGACAACGCGCCGCTCGCCGGCGGCCGCTTCAAGGACAACTGGGGCCTCAGCGTCATGCGCGCGCGCGAGGTGCTCACCTACCTGATCGCGCCGGTCGCCGGCAAGGAGCCGGGCGGCGGCCTCAGCCCCACGAAGTGGAGCGCGGCGGGCTTCGGCGACACCGATCCGGTGAAGGGCAACGACACCCCCGAGGGCAAGCAGGCCAACCGCCGCTGCGAGCTCGTGGTGGTCCCGAGCGTCGAGGAGATGCTCGATCTCAAGAGCCTGACGCAGTAGCCCGGAGCATGCGCGTCGCCACCATCGACATCGGGACCAACTCGGTCCTCCTCCTCGTGGCCGAGCGCCGCGACGGGGCGATCGCGCCGGTGCTCGAGCGCGCGACGATCACCCGCCTCGGCCGCGGCGTCGACAAGACGCGCGAGCTCGATCCCGCCGCGGTGGAGGCCACGCTGGCGTGCCTCGCCGCCTACGCCGAGGAGATCCGCCGCGCCGGCGCCGAGCGCGTCGACGTCGTCGGGACCTCGGCCATGCGCGACGCGCGCGGCGGCGAAGGTTTTCGCGACCGCGCGGCCGCGCTCCTCGGCGTCGCTCCGCGGATCATCTCCGGCCACGAAGAGGCCGAGCTCACCTTCGCCGGCGCGCTCGCGGGCCTTGAAATCCAGGGTCCGGCGCTGGTGTTCGATCTCGGCGGCGGGAGCACCGAGCTCATCCGCGGCGAGGTGCGCGACGGCGCGGCGAGCCTCGCGAGCGCGCTCAGCCTCGACGTCGGCAGCGTCCGCCTCACCGAGCGCTGCCTGGCCTCCGATCCGCCGCTCGCCGAGGAGATCGCGGCCGTGCGCCGGACCACGCGCGCGCTGCTCGACGCGGCGTCGATCGAGCTCGGCGCGTTCGGGACCGCGGCTCAGCTCGTCGGCGTCGCGGGGACCGTCACCACGATCGCGGCGTACGCGCTCGGCGTCGCGCCGTACGACGCGGGCCGGATCCACGGCGCGCGGATCAGCGGCGAGGCCGTCGCCCGCGCCGCCCGCGAGCTCGCGGCGCTCACCGTCGCGCAGCGCCGCGCCCTCCCGACGATCGAGCCCAAGCGCGCCGACGTGATCGTCGCCGGCGCGGTGATCACCGACGAGATCCTCGCCTGGTCGCGCCCGTTCACGCGGGGTGATCTCCTGGTCTCCGATCGCGGCGTGCGCTGGGGCCTCGCCGCGCAGCTGCTCCAGGGCTCGACGAGCGCCGGATCCAGCCCATAGTCACGCGAGGTCAATCGGGGTCCGGCGGCAACACAAACCCGCCTCCAGAGGCCGATCGGGCAAACAATGTCCAACCTGATCGTCCGGCGAGTCATGGACAGTGTTTTGATTTGACACACTGACCCATTCTCATTAGAGTGCGCGCGCCTGGCGCAGACTACCTCTTTTCAGAGGTAACCCTCTGGGGGCCACGAGAGGCCCCGCATTTCGACAGGTTGCGCGCTCCCGCAGCGCTCAGCGTACTCAACGCAATCAACTCAGTAAACCCACCAACCAAGCATCGTGGACGAAATCGCGGTGCCTCCCGAGGTTACGGGAATGATGAAGCAAGGACGCCGGTTTCCCGCCGGCGCCGACGCCGCGCCGGAAGGGTCGGTCGCACCGGCTCCAGTCGGTCACGAAGCCGATCGAGGCGGGGCGTCAGGCAAAGGAGAAGCTATGCAGGCTCGTTCGGAGATCCAGTTCAAGGTTGGCGACAAAGCGGTCTATCCC
>JBDTXR010000499.1:0-6413 GCA_040006075.1 Byssovorax sp.
GCGCGTCGGCCGCCCAGAGGTTGCCGAGGCCCGTCGCGGAGAAGCCGCGCACCTGGCCGTCGGGGCTGCGCAGGCCCTCGCGAAACGCCGCGAGCGCCTCGGGTCCGCGCGTCGATCCCAGCGCGCGCGCCGCCGCGCGACGGAGCTCGGGGACGCGGTGCCGCACGTACGGCCGGAGCGCCGCGCTCGACGAGGCCGCGCCGATCGCGCCGAGCGCTTCGATCGCGGCCTTCGCCAGCGGTAGCGTGGCTCCGCGCGTCAACAACCCTTCGATCGCCGGCGCGAGCGGGGCCGCGACCGCGCCGCCGGCCTGCGCGGCGACGAGGCCCTCGAGCACCTCGCCGGCGTCGTTCGACGCGAGCTTGGCGACCACGGCCTGCGCGAGCTTCACGTCGAGCGCCGGCTCCGCGGCTGCAGCCGGGGCCTTGCCCTTCGCTTTGGCCTTGGGCGCTGCAAAGGCCGGCGACGCCGAGGCGATCAGGAGAGCGAGCGAGGCGAGGGCAACGGGGGCTAGGCGCATGGCACGTTCGAGCGTCACGTAGCGTGGCCAGCCCCGGAAAGCGACTTTATGCCGCTTTCCCATGGACGCTTGACGAGGCCGCGCGAGGCCCCGAGACTCGGGCCCGCGTTGCCTGGACCTCCGCTTTCACTTCGACGCTCCGAGCTCACCGGAGCGCTCAGCCCGATCGAGCGCGCCTCGCAGCTCCCGGCGCGCGCGCATTTCGACCCCGGGATCTTCGCCTTCGAGCGCGAGGCGATCTTCGCGCGAGAGTGGCTGTGCGTCGGCCGCGAAGACGAGGTGGCTCTCCCCGGATCCTGGATCCGCGCCGAGGTCGCCGGCGAAGACGTGGTGGTGATCCGCGGCGCCGATCTCGCGCTGCGGGCCTTTCACAACGTGTGCTCCCACCGCGGCGCGCCTCTCTGCGAGGGCGCGAGCGGCCGTCAGGCGGCCTTTCGCTGCCCCTATCACGGGTGGACCTACGAGCTCTCGGGGGCGCTGCGCGAGGCCCCGCACACCGCGGCGATCGCCGGGTTTCACGCCGACGATCATGGCCTATCGCCGGTCCGCGTCGAGAGCTGGCAAGGCTTCCTGTTTGCCACTCTCGTCGGCGACGGTCCGGCGTTGATCGAGGCTCTCGGGACGCCGCCGCCACGCGTGGCGAGCGCGGCGCTGCGCCAGCTCCGGCTCGGCCGCCGCGTGGCCCACGTGGTCGCCGCGAACTGGAAATTGCTGGCCGAGAACTTCCAGGAATCGCTTCATTTCGCGACCGTTCACCCCGATCTGGAGCGACTCACCCCCTCGGCCCGGGCCGACAGCCTGCTCGGCGACGGCCCCTGGCTCGGCGGCTCGATGGATATCGTCGGAGAGGCCGAGACGGTGGCCATGGATGGTGACCGCCGCAATCGCCCCTTCCTCGCCGGGACGTTGCCTGAAGATCGCCGCCGGGTCCTCGATGCGCTGCTCTTCCCGGCCCTGCTCCTGAGCGTGCAGCCGGATTATCTGCTCACCTATCGCCTGGTGCCGCTCGGGCCCACCGAGACGCGGGTGGTGGCCGACATTCACTTTCACCCTGCGGCGTTCACGGCCAATTTCGATCCGGAGAACGTGGTTTCGTTCTGGGACCGGATCAACGCCGAGGACCGCGCCGCCTGCGAGCGGCAGCAGATTGGCATTCGCTCCCGCGGCTACCGGCCGGGGCGCTACACCAGCGTGGAGGACGGCGTGCACGCCTTCGATCGCCTCGTCGCCCTCCGCTACGAGGCCGCGCTGAAGGAGCCGGCATGAGCCGACTCTGCGGCATCTGGGGGCACCCGTACATCGATCTCGTCGGAGTGCTCGACACGTCGAGCTTCGCCGAGATCGACCGCGAAATCAGCCTCGGGTTGCCCGATCTCGAGGTCTCGTACACCGGCGGCAGCCTGAAATGGATGAACGTGGTGGCGCCCTGGGTGCAGGACGACGGGTACGCCGATCTCGGGCAGGTGATCGGCGGCTTCGATCGCGCCGAGTTCGCCCGGTTCGTGTCGTTCGCCGACGATCCCGCGGGGTTCGATCTCGATCGCTTCCGCGAGTACACCTTCGGCGACGAGACCGATCACCCGCTGAGCCGCCGGCAGATGCTCTATCTCAAGTACCAGCACGGCGTGTATTTCCCCTGGAAGGTCTGCTATCATCTGCTGGAGAACGATCGCTGGGAAGACAAGCACTCTGGCCAGGGCAAGCGCTTCGCGGAGGACGCCGAGCGTCTGCTGCCGAAGACCGTGGCCTTCGTGAAGAGCCTGCCGTTCAAGGAGATCGGCCGCGTGGTGCTCTTCGGGATCGAGGCCAACGATCACGCGCCGATGCACCGCGACAGCGAGCCCGGCAAGGCGTTGACGATCCCGCACTCGATCTCGATTGATCCCCGGGGAAACAAGCGGTTCGTGCTCACGGACCGGGATCGGGAGAGCCTGGTTCCCGTGGAGTCACGGGCGTACTGGTTCAACGACATGGATTACCACGGGGTCGAGGCCGATCCGTTTTTCCGGTATTCAATCCGGGTGGACGGGGTGTTCGACGCAAAATGGTTGTCGGCCCTGCAGCGGCGGTTCGCCGGGGGCGGCTTCGGACCGAGGTCTTGAGCCCAGTGGATACCTCTGCTAACAAGCCTGCTCGAGCCCGAAAGCCACCGACCGAGACCCCGAGCGCCCAGGTCGAGGCCTCCAGAGCGCGTGATTTCAAGAGGATCGCGGCGGCGCTGAGCAAGGAGCTCGAGCTCGCCACCGAGAGAGCAGCGGTGGTGCGCGGCGACTCGCTTCAGCTGTTGAAGCGGATCCCCGATGCGTCGGTGTCCCTCATCCTCACCGATCCGCCGTACCACTCCACGAAGAAGGCGAACATTTACGGCGACAAGGCCTTCTCCGAGGATCGCGAGTACCTGTCCTGGATGCGGGCCTTCGCGGCCGAGTGGCAACGGATACTGCGGCCAAACGGCGCGCTGTACCTGTTCTGTGCAGCGGCGATGTCCGCTCAGCTCGAGGTGATGCTGAGCGAATTTCTGCGCCCGCTGAGCCACATCACCTGGACCAAGCCGAACGAGCCCGGCTTCGACGGGTGGAAGGGGAAGATGTCGAAGGAGGCGCTCCGACGCTGGTATCCCCACTCCGAGCGCCTGCTCTTCCTCGAGCAGGCGACCGCAGGGCGAGGGCGAAGATCAACGCTGGGCCAGCTCCTCCGGGAGACGCGCCTCGCCGCCGGGCTGTCAGGCCATCAACTCACGGAGATGACGGGTGAGTACCGCGCCGTCAACCATGGCGGCGCGATCTCGAACTGGGAGACGGGCCGAAACATTCCGAGCCGCGAGCAGTATCAGAAGCTCTCGAATGTCCTGGAAGCGACGGGTCGCGTGGGCGTCATGCCGGCCTACGAGGACGTGGTTCGTCCATTTCACATGAACGGTGACCTCGAATATACGGACGTGTGGAATTTCCCCTCCGTCCGGCCGTATGAAGGCAAGCACCCCGCGGAGAAGCCC
Source organism: Byssovorax sp. (assembly GCA_040006075.1). Taxonomy (GTDB): domain Bacteria; phylum Myxococcota_A; class Polyangia; order Polyangiales; family Polyangiaceae; genus JANYGI01. The sequence goes on from JBDTXR010000499.1 coordinate 3,516, forward strand.
CTGGAGATGCTCCGTCACATCATCGAGGCTTCGACCTATCCAGGAGATCTCGTCCTCGACTGCTTCGCCGGGTCCGGCGCCACGGCGGTGGCCGCGATGGCCTGCAACCGACGAACGGTCGCCATCGAGATCGAGGGCGCCTGGGTCCAGCGCATCGTCGAGCGCGTGGCCCGATCAACCTGTTCAGCGCTCTAGCGAGCCTCCGGGGGGCGAGGCTCAGCCCTCGATGAAGACCGGGGTCGAGAGGGCGCGGTCGTCGGTGGGGCCGGCCTGGACGCGGGTGTAGATACCGCAGGATTCGCCGGCGACCAGGAAGACTCCGTAGTTGACAACGCCGCCCGAGGCTTCTTTTTGCGCCTCGAAATAGCGCTGGACGATCCAGCGGCCGCGTCGGGCCTGGGCGAGAGAGGCCTTCCAGAGCTCCGGGGTCATCATGCGCCCCAAGAGGACCTCGTCGCCTTCTGCGCCGTAATCGGACTTCAACACCCACTCGTCTTTCTCGGCGAGGAGCTGCTCGACATGCATGGTTTCGAGGCGCGACGTGACCGGGATGTACTTGCGGATCACGTCCTGGGAGGCGGGGGAGAAGCGGTGGATCTGCTCCCACATGAAGGCCATGCTCCGCTTGTTCTGGGGGAGAACGGCGCCAAAGGGGTTCACGATCAAGAGGCGCCCTTCGAGCGAGGCCGAGAGGGCCACGGCGAGCGGGGCTATGAGCGGGCGGACGTCGGGGATCTCCACGTCGCTCCAGGGCGAGATCCGCTCTCCCCACCAGTCGGTCTTGTAGTGGCGGAGCATCACCGAGATTGGCGTGTCGAAGAGATGTGCCGTGTTGTCCGGGCCGGCGGTGAGGTTGAACGGGGAGCCGAGGACGAGGTCCCAGCCGCGCTCCTCGAACCAGCGGCGGTAGAGGCGGACGAGCGCGAGATCTTCGGTGAACTCGGTCGGATAGAGAATGGCCGCGGTGCGGGGCGATCCCTCGGGCAAGGTGCGCGCGAAGAGCGCTTCGACCATGTCGACGAAGCGAGCAGCCAGCGCGGTGTTCGGATCTTCGAGGGTCGGGTGCTCGGCTTTCGTGATCTGGTTGAGCACCACCGCCTCGGCCTCGCCGGTCGGCGTATCGCTGTTGATCTCGGTGAAGGCCAGTCCCTCGTCGGTGAGGAAGACGTCGGCCCGCGCGATCCCGTGCCAGAGGGGCTGCGCGGCGAGCCACATGGCCTTTTGATAGGGGGTGAGGCCGAAGAAGTCGTCGAGCCAGGCCGGGCGCTCGGCCACGAGCAGACAGAGCTCGTTGTAGACCTCGGCCACGGCCTCGGCGGCGCGGTAGAGGCGCTTTTGCAAGGCCCGGGCGATCACCACCGGCTCGGTGCGGAGGCGGGGCTCGCCGTCGATCCAGGGATCGGAGAGGATGCCACTCTCCACCACCTTCTCGGCGAGCGCGTCGTACGAGAGGCGCTCGGGCACGCTCGTCGACTCCGCGTCTCCCCTCGTTGACACGGTTACCCGAGGCGAGCCACGAGCAGCGCCGTGGCGATGTACGAGGCCGCTTCGAGCGCGGCGGCCCCGGTGTTGCGGCGCTCCTCGATGGCCTGGTCGAGGCTGCCTTTGTGGAAGGAGAAGCCGCCGCCGAGGAAGGCCATTTGCACCAGGATTTGCCGCACCGGGTAGAGCGCGACGACGAAGAGCAGGGCCTTGCCATAGCCCGCGAGCGAGGTGGCCCAGTTGACGAAATCGCCCTCCAGAGCGCGGCCGATGATCAGGGCGACAGCGATGGTGAGGCCCGCATAGCTGACCGCCGCGGCCAGGTTCTCCGACTGGATCTGCTCGGCGTCGTCGTAGGCGGTGAGGGCGCGAAAGGCGATGATCACCAGGTGCAAGGTGAGCTGCGCAATGACGAAGAAGGCCAGGGAGAGGCCGAGTCCGCGGAGATCGCTCCCGGCGACCGATCGCGAGGTGATGATGCCCGTGGCGATGTAGCTCGCGCCCGCGGCGAGGCCGGCGGCCACGTTGCCCCGCTCGATCTCCTGCGGGAGCTTCGATCTCATGAGCACGCTGATGCCGAGGCGCCCGGTGGCGATGAAGAGCGCGAGCGAGGCCACGCCGAAGACCGAGGCCCAGAGGATGTCGCGCGAGAGGCTCGCTCCAGTGACGGAGTTGCTGACGACGCTGCCCGCGATGAGGAAGATGCCGAGGACCTCGCCGACCTCGAGCAGGCCGTGCGCGGTGTTGCCGGCGGCCAGATCTTTCGCGATGGTGTGCGCGGGCGCGAGCAGGCGCTGGCCCACGAGGAGAATGAGCAGGAGCCCCAGCGCCTCGGCCGCGCCGAAGAGCATCACGTAGGTGGTGGTCAGCTCCATCGCGGCAAACGGTACAGAAGCTCGGCGCCGCCCACAAGCGAAGGGCGACGCAAACGAGCTGTTCCCGCGGGCGGGCGAGCGCGCTAGATCCCGGCGCGGCGCGCATGTCGACGATCCACGGAATCCTGGGGCGGCCGTATTTCAGCCTGGAAGAGCACCTCGATCTCGCCGGGCTCGACGCCGTGCACGAGGAGATCTGCCTCGGCCTCACCCGCGTGCCCGTCGATTACACCGGGGGAAGCCACCGCACGATGGGGATCATGCCGCCCTCGCGCGCGGGCGAGGCGCTCGGCGATTACGGCGAGGCGATCCGGGGAATGAGCCGCGACGAGCTGGTCCGCTTCCGCGATCTCGCCGACGATCCCGGGTCGATCGATCTCGACCAGGAGGGCCTTCTCGAGTTCGGCGAGGAGCGCGCACACCCGCTCTCGCGGCGGCAGATGCTCTATCTGAAGTACCGCTATCGGGTCTATTTCCCGTGGAAAATCTACTACGAGATGATCCCCAATCGCCGCTGGGAGGACAAGCACGTGGCCGCCGG
>JBDTXR010000500.1:0-6405 GCA_040006075.1 Byssovorax sp.
GGCGAGAGCATCGAGAACGTGCCCTCGGCGCAGCTCACGAAATCGACCGGCTGGGTCAAGGGCGCCGCCATCGAGTTCGCTGGCAACAAGGTCACGGTCACCATCCCCGCCGAGACGCCGCGAACTGGCACGTTCAAGGTCGCCAAGGCCGAAGGCGACGGCCTGCTCGTGAGCTTCCTGCGCGACGAAGGCGGCCATGACGAAGCCGAAATGAAGCTCGTCGGCGATCAGACGCTGCGCTGGCGCATCGGCGACGGCCGCGAGATCGTGATGCTCAAAGCGAAGAACTAGGTCGCTCGTATGGATTGACCATGACCAAGGAGCCGTTGGTGATTTTCGTCGAGGCGGGTGTGCCGCCTAGGCGGAGGAGGAGCCGTACGAACGTACGGTGACGACGACAACGACGGCGGCGCGCCCGCATCGGCGAAAAGCACCCGGCTCCTACGGGGTGCACTCGCCGACGCCGCCGGGATCGCGGTTGAAGTGCACGCAGGTGCCCTCGCCGCTCTGGCAGAAGGGATCGCCGCCGCCTTCGACGGCCTTGCAGAGGCGGCGGCAGGTGCCGCCGTTCCCGCCGTCGATGCACGTGAAGCCGCCCTTGCACGGGCAGGCCTGGCCCGCGCCGCCCGCGGCCTCGTTGAGGCACGCCGTCGCGCCCGTCGGATCGGCGATTTGACACGTGGTCCCGGGCTTGGGGCAGCTGCTCGGCAGAAGCGCGTTGCAGGTGTTGATCGGGAAGCAGAGCATGGCGTTCGTCTGGATCGTGCCGCCCTTGCCGTCGCCGTAGACGAGGCTCTCGATGCAGTGATCGTTGACGCTGCCGCAGCCGGTCCAGTCGCCGCCGCAGCAGAGTTTGTGGCAGGCGCCCTCGGCGCAGAGGTGGCCCGCGACGCAGTCGGTGGACGCGGTGCACGCGCCGCCGCTGGCGACCGCGCCCGCGACGTTGCACGCCGGAATGACGCCGCCATTGCCGTCTGAAGCGGGCAAGCACGTGGGGTTGCCCGCGGGGCAGCCCTTGCCCGTCTGGTAGTTGCAGATGCCGCCTTGCGGGCACTTCGACGCGCCGTCGGGGGGCGTCGCCGGAGCGCCGCCGCCGTCGAGGACGACCTCGATCACGTCGGGCCCGCCGTCGGGATCGCCGGAGCTGGTGCTGACCTCGCCTGCGCCGGTGCCACACCCGACGGCGAAGATCGCCGCGCCCACGAGTCCCACGAAGAGCCGCATAAGGTCGAGGCTACCTGTTGCGAGACGGCCCGTGCACGTTCATGCGGGGCGGTCGATTTTCCTCGCGGATTTCCTCCGCGCGGGCCCCGTGCGACGGTCGTCCGTTTCCTCGCACCCGGAGAGCTCGCCATGCGCCTCGCCTCGCACATCCAGAGAATCGCGTTGCTCTTGCTCGCCGGGCTGCTCGTTGGCTTGCCCTCGCTCGGGGTCGGTTGCGCGGGCGGATCCGAGGCGCCGGAGCCGGCGCTGCGTCAGCGCTTTCCCGCGCTCGCGGGCCGCGTGCTCGACCAGGGCGACGGCTTCCTCGCGGCGCGCGGAGGCTTCGAGCCCACGCGCAACGAGGGTCGTTTGCGCGCGATTTTGCCTGGATCCGGCGAGGGATCGATCGAGCTCGCGATCGTCGACGCCGGCAGCCGAGAGCCCTTCTCCGTCCGCGTGCACGAGCTCGGCGCTGCCGGCGCGGCGACGCTGGCAGGGCGCGCGATCAGCTACCACCGCGCTGCGGGTAGCTCGTTCTGGTCGACCTCGAGCGCCGGCCTCGAAGAGTGGTTGCACCTCGACGCAGGGGACCGCGGCGAAGGGCCCGCCGCGGTGTGGACCATCGACGGCGGCGCGGTCCGGCAGGTCGGCGACGCGGTGGAGATCGCCGACGCGAGCGGCCTCGGGCGCGTGCGGATCGACGCGCCTCAGGCCTTCGCGCTCGGCGGTCGCGCCGTGCCGGTGCGGCTCGCGGCGGTGGGCGCGCGGATCGAGCTCACGGTCGACGAGGCCGGCGAGGTCCTGGTCGATCCCGCGTGGATCGCCACCGGCGCGATGAACGTCACCCGCCAGAGCCACGCTTCCGTGCTCCTCGCGAGCGGCGATGTCTTCGTCGTCGGCGGCGTCGACAGCGCCGCGAATTATCGCAAATCCGGGGAGATTTACAGCGTTTCGACCGGCGCGTGGTCCCTCGCGGGCACCATGGCCGAGTCGCGCACCGGCCACACGGCGACCACGCTGCAGAGCGGCCTCGTGCTCGTGTCCGGCGGGCACGACATCTTCACGCTCGCGTCGTCGGAGTCGTGGGATCCGACGACGAGCCTGTGGAGCCCGACCGCGGCGATGATCGGCGGGCGCTACGGCCACACCGCGACGCTGCTCCCGAGCGGCAAGGTGCTCGCGGCGGGCGGCGTCAACGTCAACGTCTTCCTCGCGTCGACCGAGATCTACGATCCGGCCACGTCGCTCTGGACCGCGGCGCCGCCGCTCGCGACGACGCGCGGCTACCACAGCGCGACGCTGCTCTCGACGGGCAAGGTGCTGATCGCCGGCGGCACCGACGGCACCACCGCGAGCGCGACGACCGAGCTCTTCGATCCGATCGCCGGCGCGTGGAGCCCCGGCGCGTCGATGATCGGCGCGCGCTACGGCCACACCGCGACGACGCTCGCCAACGGGACGATCCTCGTCGTCGGCGGGAGCGTGGCGCAGTCGACCACGAGCACCGCGGAGATCTACGCTCCGCAGGGAAATACGTGGTCCGCAGCGGCCTCGATGGCCACGGCGCGGACCGCGCACACGGCCACGCTCCTCGCGAGCGGCAAGGTCCTGGTCACCGGCGGCTTCACCGGCGCGACGCTGTTCGCGAGCGCCGAGCTCTACGATCCGCAGGCGAATACGTGGTCGCCCGCGGCCTCGATGACCAAGGCGCGCGCCTCGCACATCGCGGCGCTGCTCGCCGGCGGCAAGGTGCTCGTGGCCGGCGGCGGGACCACGGGCAACACCACGCTCGGCTCGGCCGAGCTCTACAGCCCGCTGGCGATCGCCGCGCCGTGCGGCACCGCGCTCGACTGCGCGAGCGGCTTCTGCTCCGACGGGGTGTGCTGCGCGACGGCGTGCAACGCGGGCGCCTGCGACGCGTGCTCGGTGGCCGCGGGATCGACCGCCGACGGGACCTGCACGCTGCTGAGCGGGACGACGTGCAGCGACAGCAACGCCTGCACCCAGAGCGACGTGTGCCAGAGCGGGGTCTGCGTCGGCGCGAGCCCGGTGGTGTGCGGCGCGCCCAGCGCCTGCCAGACCGCGGGCATGTGCAGCCCGCAAACCGGCCTCTGCGCGTACCCGGCGAAGCCCGATGGGACCGTGTGCAACGATGGCAACGGCTGTACCCAGACGGACACCTGCGTGGCCGGCGCGTGCGCGGGATCGAACCCGGTGGTGTGCCCGCAGCCGGGAATGCCCTGCTTCGCGGCCGGCGTGTGCAACCCGAACTCCGGTGTTTGCTCGGCGGCGACCCCGCAGCCGAACGGCTCCATGTGTGACGACGGCAATGCCTGCACGCAGAGTGACACTTGCCAGGGCGGCGCCTGCAACGGGGGCCCGCCGGTGGTCTGCGCGGCGACGCAGTGCCAGGCGGCCGGCGCGTGCGATCCGGTGACCGGGTGCAGCGCGTTCGCCAAGCCCGACGGCACAGCCTGCAACGACGCGAGCGCCTGCACCGCCAACGATGGCTGCAAGGCGGGAGTCTGCACCGGGACGGCCACTGTCTGCGCGGCGCTCGACTCGTGCCATGCCGTCGGCGTGTGCAACCCACAGTCGGGCGCGTGCTCGAACCCGGGAAAGCCCGACGGCGCCTCGTGCGACGACGGCAACGCGTGCAGCACCCAGGATTACTGCATCAGCGCCTTCTGCCTGCCTGGCCCGAGCGTGATCTGCGCGGCGATGGATCAGTGCCACATCGCCGGCCTGTGCGATCCGCAGACCGGCTGCTCGAACCCGCAGAAGCCGAACGGGGCGCTCTGCGACGACGGCAATCCCTGCACCCAAGTGGACTCGTGCAAGAGCGGCGCCTGCCAGGGGAAGAGCCCTGTCGTGTGCTCTGCCGTGGATGCCTGTCACGCCGCGGGGAGCTGCGATGTGCAGAGCGGGACGTGCTCGACTCCGGCCCTGCCGGACGGAACCGTGTGCCCCGGCGGGACGTGCAGCAACGGGGTTTGCGGCGCGGGGAGCACGACCGTGAGCAGCGCGGCCAGCAGCAGCGCCGACGCGAGCGGCAGCGGTGGTGGCGGCGCGATGAGCAGCGGTGGTGGCGGCGCGAGCGCGACCACGGGAGCGGGCGGGAGCGGTGGATCGGGCGGGAAGGGGAGTGGCACCACGGGATCGGGGACGACGTCAACGACGTCAACGACGACCGGAAGCGAGAGCGGCAGCGGCGGGGCGCGCGCGACGGGGAGCGGTGGATCGAGCAGCAGCAGCGGGCCGGGCAGCGAAGGGAGCTGTGGCTGCGGCGTGAGCGGGAGCCCTACCGCAGGAGCGGTGTGGCTCGCGCTCGGGTTGGTGCTGGTGGTGCGGAGGAAGCGTGAGCGCGAGGGGCAGAGCGCGCAGGGCTGAGGCGCGGCCTCGTTACCCGAAGACCTTCAAGTAGATCTCATCGACCTCGATCGCGCAGTCGATCGAAGGCAGCGTGATCCGGCCACCGGCGCGAGCTTCGCGGAGCAACCAGGAGCCGTCGGGCTGACGGCTGAAGTGCTCGACGAGGACTTGATCCTGCGCGGCGAGCACATACTCCGAGAGGCTCGCGATGCTTCGGTACTGCTCGAACTTCTTGCCGCGGTCATAGCTCTCGGAGGACGCGGAGAGCACCTCGACGAGGACCTTCGGGTTGAGGAGCGTGTCGTGAGCCTCGTCCTCGAACTCGGGCTTGCCGCAGACGACGATCACGTCCGGGTAGGTGTAGAGGCCCGTCGCCGGGATCTTCGATCGCATGTCCGACGGGTAGACCTCGTACGGCTTCTTGCGGAGCGCGTTCCGGAGCTCCGCGCCGAGGTTCAAGACCACGAGGTTGTGCTCGCGCGTCGCCCCCGCCATGGCGAAGATCTCGCCCTGGAAAAACTCGTGCTTGGTCGGTTGAATGCGCTCCCAGGCGAGGTACTCCGGCGCGGTCCAGATCCTCTTCTCGGCGGGCTCGGCGCGCATCGTCCGAGACTCTACACGCGACGCTCGCGAGCAGCCTGCGGATTCGAGTTGGAACGGGTACCGCGCGAGCATCGGCCGGCAGGCGGATGCGGACGACGCGCAGGACCCGGCTGCTCCCTCGCAGGCCCGAGCATCGCACGCGCAGGATCGTCGTGAGTACGAGCAGCCGCACCGCGAGCGCGCCCAGGATCAGCGCAAGCGCTCGCAGGCTCCTCCCGGGCGCTCTCAGGGTCGTGCAGCGTGCTTGCAGGACGACCGGCCGCGCTTGCAGAGCGGTCCTCAGCGCTTGCAGGACCCTCGCTGCCGGAGGCAGCACCGCCGCCGCGCGCGCAGGCCTGCTTCGCCCATGCAGGGGCGCCCCGTCGCGCGCCGAGGCAATCGTTGACCCGCCCAGGGCACGCTCGCATCGCAAAAATATCGCGCAGACACCCTTCGCAAGGTGCCCTGCCTCACGTAGCTTCAGGAGGTTCCAACCCCACGCGATGGAGGATTTCTCATGACGCTCGATCTCTCGACCCTCTCTCCCAAAGCGCGCGCCGAGTACATTCGCATCGGCCGGCAGTACGGATCGACCGACACGCTCGCGCAGGCCAACCAGACGTTGACGGGCCTCGACAAGTACGCGCCCGAGCTGGTGCGACACGGCTTCTCGCTCGGTGACGGCGACCGACTCGAGGGCGCGCGCGATGGCCTCATCGAGGCGGGCGTCGGCCGGGCCGAAAAGGTCGGGAGTCGCAAGGTGACGAGCCACTCCTACGTGGACGCGCTCACGCTCGGGAAGCACAAGCGCGAGGACGCGCGCTCGATCCTCGACAACGCCAAGCGCGCCTTGAGCGACAGCAATCAGGCGAGCGCCGAGGCCGGGGTCAAGGTCATCAAGGTGGCGTTGCAGCAGACGCGCAGCGCCGGATCGGACGGGGAGAAGCTCGCCGGGCAGCTCGAGACGCTTCGTACGGCGCTGGGCGATCCGGATGTGTTCGGCGAGGTCGCGGGCCGCGGTGGTCCGGAGTCGGCGCACGATCTCCAGGTCGCGGCCGACGCGCTGCGCGCGGCGTCGCAGGAGCGCGCGGGCGCGCCGGGGACGCCCGTGGAGACGGAGCAGCTCGATCTGCTCGACGGGATCATCGTCGGCCTGGTGCGCGGGGCGCGGAAGGCGGCGCGGCCGGCGGCGAAGCGGCTGGGGACGCCGGCGCTGATGGCGGATTTCGAGCTGACGAAGCTCTATGC
>JBDTXR010000501.1:0-6396 GCA_040006075.1 Byssovorax sp.
GCGTAGTGAATCGTCCGCGCCTCGCCCTCGGGCGAGAGCTGGATCGCCGCCACCAGATCGAGCCGTAGCCGCACCAGATCCACGAGATCGTCGCGTGTGAGCGGCTCGTTGTAGAGGTGGGTGTGAATGAGCCGGAGCGCGCGGAAGCGCCCTGTCGCCGCGCGGAGACGGCCGATGTCGGGCAGCATCAACCGCGTCGCGTCGCCGGCGATCACGTAGTCGATCTCCCCGGATCGATGCACCAGCGCGCCGACCTGACGCCCCGACTCGTGCGAGGCCTCGGCCAGCGATTTGATCAGCTCCGGCGTCGCGATGTGCTCGAGCGGCACGCGGCGCCGGTAGATCCGCTCGAGGGCCTTGGTCGCGTGCGGGCTGAGCCCCGTGGTGTTTCCGTAGATGGTCGGCATTCCAAGCTCGGCGGCGCGCCCCGGCGCGCAGCAGGCCGAGTCATAACGCGAACGGCGCGCCCGTGCGAGGCCGCATTCTCGCTACCGAGCTCGAGGCTCAGCGCGAGGAGGTCCGCGGAAACGGCTCGCGCGTCGCGTCTGCCGGGTTGGACTCGTCGGTGCCGGTGGCGAACTCGACCGCGCCCGTCGTCACGATGAACGGCCCGCCGCTCTCCTCGGGGACGACTTCCTCCAGCGTCTCGTCCTCGTCGTCTTCCGCGCCGGTGGCGTTGCGGAGGAAGCCTTCCCCCATCTCTTCCGCGAGCGGATCGTGGCGGATCGCCGAGGGGAGAAACGCGTTGTCATCGTCTTTCCGCGAGCCCATTTCACCGCTGTGCGAGAGCAGCTCGGCCTCGAACGCGGGGTTCAGGTGCCCGGTCGCGTCACGTCGTTGCGCCATCGGCACGTGCTTCTTTGATTTGTCCATGATGCGGTCCTCGTGCATCGCGCGTGCCCTCACACCGCGAGGACGCAAAGAGTGGCGGATCCTCGTCAATCCACGGCGTCGCACACCCCCGAGGTCGAACTCGCTCGCCGCACCACGCGCGCATTATCGCGCAAAAGCGTCACATGGGGCGGCGGCGTGGCGCGCCGCGCCGCCGCGACGCTCGTGCTGTTTCCATGACGAACCGACGCGCCGGGAGATTGCCTGTCTCCAGAGGTGGAATCACCGCCGAGATCACTCCTCGCGTCGGTCGATCCGGAGCATCCCCACGGCGAGCAGAATCGCCGCCAGCGTCAGGAACGAGCCGCCCATCGCGCCGGGGCGAGTGCACTCCTTCAGCCCCTCGGCGAGGATCCGAGGCATCATCGCGTCGGTCGCGAACTTCTCGTCGCCGAGCGCGCCGAACACCGCGCCGAAGTCGGTCCAGGTCGCGTGGACGATGCTGATCAGCGTGGCGAAGGCGATCGCCGCGAGGAAGCCAATCTGCCGACGCTCGGGCTTGAGCGCGAAGCGGGCCGCGGCCCCGACGGTGACCAGGCCCAGCACCAGAATCGGCCACATGCCCCAGCCGCCCTCTTTGAAGAACTCGATCATGATCCCTTCGCGCTCCCTTCGGTGGGCCCGTCCGTGGGCCTCGAAGCAAGACAACGCGGCCCCCGCGCGGGCGTGACCGAGATCGACGAAAAAACTTTCTTGTCACGATCGCCGCGATCGAGCGTTACTCGCCCCGTGGCAACAGAAGACGCAGCGCTGGTCGCTCGGTTACGTCGGCGGGAGCCGGCGGCCTTCGACGCGGTGTATGCCCTCTATCAGCCGCGGATCTTCCGCTTTCTCCTCCGACTCGCCGGGAGCCGCCAGGTCGCCGAAGACCTCTTCCAGGACACGTGGCTCGCCGCCGCCCGTCACACCGAAGGCCTGGCCGAGGACACCGATCTCGGCGCCTGGCTCTTCACCATCGCCCGCAACAAGCACCGCAGCCACCGCCGCTGGTCCTTCCTCGATTTCACCCAGCGCGAGCGCCTCGCCCACGAGCCCGCCGAGCACGCGCCCTCCCCGGATCGCTCGGCCGAAGCGCGCGCCGAGGCCGCCGCCGTCACCGAGGCCTTCGCGCGCCTCGCCCCCGCGCACCGCGAGATCCTGCTGCTGGTCATCGTCGAGGGCCTGGACACGCCGCAGGTCGGCGCGGTCCTCGGCCTGAAGCCCGACGCCATCCGACAACGCCTCTCGCGCGCGCGGGCCGAGCTTGCCTCTCACCTCGAAACGGAGAACGCTGTCGCTCGCGTCCTCGCCCCCGGAGCCTCCCGATGAACCCGACCCCCGGCGATCCGATCGCGAACCAGCTGGCCCTGCTCCCGGACGATCCGCTGCCACCCCGCGCGGCCGCCGCCGTGCTCCGCCACGCCCGCGGCGTGCTGATCGACGAGGGTCAGCCCATGGCCCGCTTCCTCCGCCTGTGGACCGGCGTGCTCCTCCCCACCGTCCTCGTCGCCTGCGCGCTCGTCTACACCTGGGGCGCCTTCCGCACCCTCGAGACCATCTACGTCGCCGCCCGTTGACGCTGGTCAACGCTGTTGCACGACGTCGCCGACGGATCGACGCCGCGCTCAAGCGTCGACGAATTTCATCATCGCTTCGGCGTAACGGGAGCCTTCCGCGGCGCCGAGGGGGAGCACCGCGTCGATCCACGACTCGTCTTGCTCGGTGATCTCCACGTCGAAGGCGCCCAGGTTTTCTTCGAGGTATTTGCGGCGCTTCGTCCCGGGGATCGGGACCACGAACTCGCCGCGCGAGAGGACCCACGCGAGGGCGAGCTGGGACGGGGTGCAGGCCTTGGCTGCGGCGATCTCGGCGAGCTTGGCCACGAGGTCGAGGTTCTTCTGGAAGTTTTCGCCCTGGAATCGCGGGGAATGGCGGCGGAAGTCGTCGGGCGCGAAGTCCTCGAAGCGCTGGATTTGCCCGGTGAGAAAGCCGCGCCCAAGCGGGCTGTACGCGAGGAAGCCAATGCCGAGCTCGCGGCAGGTGGCGAGGAGATCGCCGTCGGGATCGCGGCTCCAGAGCGAGTATTCGGTCTGCACCGAGGCGATGGTGTGCACCGCGTGGGCGCGGCGGAGCGTGGCTGAATTGGCCTCGGACAGGCCGATGGCCCGGACTTTCCCGGCCTGGACGAGATCGCCCATGGCGCCGACGCTCTCCTCGATCGGCGTCGCGGGATCGACGCGGTGGAGCTGGTAGAGATCGATCTCTTCGATGCCGAGGCGCTTCAAGCTGCCCTCGCACGAGGCCTTGATGTACTCGGGCGTGCCGTTGAAGCCGCGGCGCGTGGGGTTGGCCGGATCGCGGACGATGCCGCATTTCGTGGCCACGATGGCCTTCTCGCGGCGGCCTTGCAGGGCGCGGCCGACCAGCTCTTCGTTGGTGAACGGGCCGTACATGTCGGCCGTGTCGAGCAGCGTGATCCCGAGCTCGAGGGCCCGATGAATCGTGGCGATCGACTCGGCCTCGTCGCCGGGGCCGTAGAACTCGCTCATCCCCATGCAGCCGAGGCCCATGGCGGAGACGGTGAGTGGCCCCAGCTTCTTGATTTCCATGAGATCTTCTCCGGCGCGGCGGGCGAGGCTACTCAAAGCCGGCGGGCGGGGCAACGTCCCCCTCACCAATCGAAGACGGCGCGGCTCCCCCGGCGCGAGCGCCGCTCTCCCTGTGGACTTCACGCCGCACGCGCCGTAAGACGGCCGGACATGACGCCGGACTCCTCTCCCCGCATCGGATTGCACCCGTCGATCGTGCTCCCGGCCTATGTCGAGCCGCTGATCCGCGGTCGACGGGTCGCCGTGCTCGGGGACGCCACCGTCGGGCTCGCCGAAGAGCTCGCGCAGCGCGGCGCGCGCCTCGTGCACGCGTACGATCCGGATCCGGCGCGCGCGGCAGAGGCCCTGGCCAGGCTCTCGGGCGGGCGGACGCCCCAGATCAGCTACGCCGTCCTGGCCGGCGATCTCGGGGTCCGCGACGGCGCGTTCGACGCGGTGATCGTCCCCGATCTGTCGATCTTCCTCGATCCGGCGGAGCTGATGCGCCGGGTTCGAAAGCTCTGCGCGGCGAGCGGCGTCGCGGTCGTCGTCGCGCCCAACGCGCGCACGGGGACGCGCCTCCTCGTGCCCGAGGCGCCGGCCGGAGCCACGCCGCGATCGTCGGCGCCGCCCGGCTATTACGAGCTCTACGATCTCGTCTCGCTCCAGTTCCCGAAGGTGCGGATGGTCGGCCAGGCCCCGTTCGTGGGCTACACCGTCGCGGACTTCGCGCCCGGGAGCGAGCCCGAGGTCAGCGTCGATACGTCGCTCCTCACGGCCTCGGAAGAGCCCGAGTATTTCATCGCCGTCGCCGGCGAGCGCACCGTCTCGCTCGAGGCCTACACGGTGATCGAGCTGCCGTGGGCCGAGGTGCTCGCGGCCTCGAACCTCCCCGAGGGGCCCACCGTCAACCTGCGCGCCGCCGAGGTGCGCGAGGAAGAGCGGCTGGCGTTGACCGAGGCGCGGGCGCGCCTCGCGGTGGTGACGGCCGAGCTCGACAAGGTCCGCGACCAACACCACGAGAGCGGGCGCGACGCCGAGGTCCGCACGGCGTCGGCCGCCGCGCTCTCGGCGCGCGTGGTCGAGCTCGAGCTCACCGGCGAGGCGCGCGAGGGCCGCCTCCGCGAGCTGGAGGGCCGCTCGGGCGACAACCACGTCCGCGCCGAGCGCCTCGCGAACCAGATCCGCGACATGGAAGAAGAGCTGCGGCGCCAGCGCGATCGCGGCACGCGCCTCACCAAGCAGCTCGAAGACGAGCGAAAATCGCGCACCAAGGCCGAGGTCGAGCTCGGGATGATCCGCGGGCTCTCCTCGGTCCCGCCCAGCGACGCCACGCTCGAGCCGCGGAGCCCCGCGCCCGAGGCCAACGACCCGTTCGAGATCGTCGCCGCGCGCGATCGCATCGCCGCGCTCACGCGCGATCTCGACAGCGCCAGCGCCCGGATCCTCGAGCTGGAGCAAGACCACGTCGACACGGTCCGCCGCACGCCGCCCGACACGGTTCGCCCCGACTCGGTGCCGGCGGCCGCCGCGCCCGACGCCAAGCTGCTCCACCGGCTCAACGAGCTGGAGAGCGCCGTCAACGCCGCGCTGCGCGAGGCCACGGAGTCCGCCTCCGCGCGCGACGCGGCGCTGGAGCGGGCCCGCCGCGGCGAGGCCCGCGGCCAGCGGATGCTCGAGCTCGAGGCCGCGCTCGTCACCGCCGAGAGCTCGCGCAACGATCTGTTGGAGCAGCAACGATCGCTCGAGAGCCAGGTCGCCGTCGAGGCGCCGCGGCTCCACGACGTGCACCGCCGCCTCGCCGAGAGCGAGGCCCACCGCTCGCAGATCGAGACCCGCCTCGCCGACGCGCGCGCCGAGAGCACCAACCTCGAGCGCCGCCTCGCCGAGGCCCACGGCCACGTCGCGCGCCTCGAAGAGCAGCTCGCCGCCGCGCGCGCCGAGCTGATGCCGCTCTCGTCGCGCCTCGCCCGCGCCGAGCAGCGCCCCGCCGATCTCGAGCCCCGCCTCGCCGCCGCGCAGGCCCGCGCCACCGAGCTCGAGTCGCGCCTCGCGTCGACCCAGGCCCGCGCCGCCGAGATGGAGTCGCGCCTCGCCGCCGGGCAGGCCCGCACGCCGGTGCTCGAGTCGCGCCTCGCCGTCGCCGAGGCCCACGCGGCCGAGCTCCACGCGCGCGCCGTGAAGGCCGAGCTGCGGCCCGTGCAGCTCGAGGCCGAGCTCGCGCACGAGCGCGCCCGCGCCGCCGAGATCGAGAGCGTCCGCTCCGCCGCCGACGCCGCGATCGAGGAGCTCACCGCGCTCGAGGGCGCGCTGCGCGAGCGCGGCCACGTCGTCGCCGCGCTGAAGAAAGACCTCCGCGAGAGCGAGCGCATCGGCCGCGAGCTGGTCGACGAGCTCGCCGCGGCGCGGTCCCCCAACGGCGCGGTCACGGTGTCCCCCATCGTCAACAGCGTCAACGCCGTCGATCTCAGAGACCTCGAGGCCCAGCTCGACCGCCTCGCCCAGAGCGCGGCGCGCGGCCAGGCCGATCTCCAGGCCGCGGCGTGGCGCATCGCCCAGCTCGAGCGCGAGGTCCGCGAGGCCGCCGAGCCGCTCGTGGCCTCGGCGATCCAGGCCGAGCTCGAGGCCGCCCTCGCCGCCGCGCGCGACGAGGTCGCCTCGCTCCGCCGTACACCGGGATAACCGCATCGCAGAACCCCTTCCGTTGGCGGCATTTCGGTCGCCTCGGACGCTATGTCGTTCGTGGGGCTTGCGGCTTGCGGTAGGGTTGCGGGTATCCTCTGATTCGCTCACGGCCCACGTGAGCGCGCGGCCCACGCGAACCACCATCTCTCCAGGATCCGTTTGACTTCCGGCGACCTGCTCCAGTCTCGTTACCGTCTGATCCGGCTCCTCGGCTCGGGAGCGAGCGGCGCCGTGTGGCACGCGCGCAACGAGC
>JBDTXR010000502.1:0-6354 GCA_040006075.1 Byssovorax sp.
CCTGGCGCATTATCGCCATATCCGGGGTGTCCATGGAAGCGGGGGATGATCACTCATCGAGTTGCTCCGCGATTGCCTTGGTGCCGTCACGCTCAAGCGCTTTGGCGAGCACCATACCGAGCAAAGCATGTGCGGAGCTTTCGCTTACCGTTTTTGCAGCGTTCAAGGCCGGGAGGGCTCGCCCGGCGAGATCTTGACCGAGCACGCGGTCCATCCATGCGCTCGCTTCCTGCTGGTGATTGAGGGACGCGCGGGCCAGGACGATCAAGCCGCTCTCGATGGCAGCCTCATCTCGCCCTTGGAAGATATGCGTCAGCAACCCATCAGCGCCATCGTCTTCCTTACTCAGCGCACGCACCACCATGGCCTCACCGAGCAAGTCCGGCTCCAGCGATCCGACATAACCCCTCTGGCCACCGCTCCGCGGAGCGCCCGGATAAAGGCTATGAAAGAGCGCGAGCATGACATCGTCGCTCTGGCCTTCCAAGCGCGTGAGCAAATCCAAGGCTTGGGCTCGCGTGGTATCCCCGCCGGTCAGCGTAAAGGCTGCCGACGCGCGGCGAGCTCTGTCGCGAAAGACCTGTTGCGCGGTGCCGGCAACCATACTTGGATGCGCCTGGACGAGCCAGAACCGCTCCTCGTGGTCGAGTGTCTCATCCATGAGATCATCCGCCGTGAAGCTCCGACGTTCGACCGCTGCGAGCGCGGCCATCTGCACATACAGAGCGCGGTCGAATCGTCGATCCGTTAACACGGGCGCGACGGCCGGCGTCTCGACTTTTCGAAATGCTGCAAAGCTTGCGGCCGCCAGGTGAAAGAGATCGTCGCGAGTGTCAGCCTCGGACGCGAGCGGGTCGAGCAGCACCGCGGAATCGTCGCCGAAGAGATCGCGAACCTGCGTATCCTTACGAAGCTCTTCCCACCAATCGCCGGTGCCGCGCGCGAGCAAGAGAATCCGCAAGCGGCTCTCCGACTTACTCTGGTTCTGCTCTGCGGCGATGCTCAGGAGCGGCGCGAGGATCGCGCGGCTCTCCGCATAATCAACGACAGCGAGGGTTGGCTTGCGTGACCGCGCGAGGTCCCGGAATCGCGATTCGGGAGTGTAGTTCTTGAGAAAGCCGGCGTTCCAGCCCTGCTTGCGCAGCCGCTCGCAGAGCTCCGACATGAGCCGGGTCTTCCCTATCCCTCCGGGCGCGTGGACCAACCGCGCGCTCGCAGATGCCTCGGTATCGGAGCACCAGGACCGCAGCTCGGCCATGATCGCCGCTCGGCCCGGCTCATAAAATGGCACGAAGCGATAGCGCGCATTCAACATCTGCGCAGGGCTCGGATCCTTCGGCTTCTCCGAGATCCCCGTCTCCAAGACATCATCGAACCCCGACTCCGCGGCCTCCAGATTCGCCCGCAGGAACGCGATCAAGCACTCCGCCGACGCCCGCGCCGCAAACGCTTTGAAGTTGTCGGCCTTCGCCGGATCCGCGAAGTCCATCACCCCTTTCATCACGATCGCCTGCACGCCCTGCTGGTGTCCGATCGCCCCGATGGCAGAGGCCTCCATCTCCAGCCCGAGCACCTTGCGCATCGAGTCCGACAGGCGATCGAAGATCTGCGGATCCTGCACCACCCGCCCTCCGCTCCCGATCGGCCCGACGTGGATCTTGAACGCGGGTGCCTCGGGCGCGCCGCCGAGATTGAGGATCTTCTGCTCCTCGACGCGCTTCCGCCCCGCCGCCGTCAGCTTGTCGGTACCATTCTTGACCAGCTTGTTCTTCCAGAGCTGCTGAACCACCAGCTTGTAGTCGGCGCACTTCGCCTTCCGATCCGCGTCGTCGGCCACGCCCTCGCCGGCCGCGAAGCGCGCCAGCAGCCAGTCGCCTTGGGCTTCATAGCTCCTCGGCCGCGTCGCGAGCCACTCCGCCGACTCCTCCGGCACGAACCGCTCGGCCTGCGCTCGCCACGTGCGGTCGAGCTGGTACTGCCACATATCCCCCTGCACACGCTCGGTGCGAATCCCAGCCTCGTCGATCTCGGTCTTGAGCTTGCCGGTGTCATAAGCCCAGAGGCGATCGGCGACGATGACGTCGCCCAGCTCCACGTCGCCGCGCCGGCCGGCGCAGACGCCGCACATGGCGATGCAGCGCGGGGCGTGGGACTTCATCGCGGTCAGCGCGGAGAGCACCGTCTCGACGCCGCCCATGTTGTCGGCACGGGTCAAGGCGAAGCGCATCCGGCTCCCGTCCTTGGCTCGAAAGGTGCGGAAGGCGATCTCGACTCCGCTCGGCTCCTGTCGTCGCTCCCACGCGCGGTCGGGCCAAGCGCCGGTGTCCACGAGCAGCGCTTGCGCGTACTCCAGCTCCACGGCGGTGACGATCAAGACATCGATGGTTTCGTCGTTGTTGATCCCCGCCCCGGGTGCGCTCATCCGGTCACGGTACGAGACGACGCGAGCTCGCGTCAATGCGGCCCGTCGCTCGCGTTGCCGATCGCGCGGCCTCCGAGGACTCCCCGGCGTCGTTTACAGTACGCCCCCGGTCCGTCGGATGGGTCGAGTCTCCGCGTCGAAACAACCTCGCGCGGTCCCCGCGAACGCTTGAAGGAAATGTCCGCGCATCTCCTGATCATCCGCGAACACGGCCATCCACACCGACCAGAAGCCCTTGGCCAAGGCGAGGGCGACGATCAGCCGGATGAGGCGGGGCGAGCGGTTCTCCAGGAGGTCCTGGCGTGCGGTAACGGCTTCGCCCCACGCCTGAAACCGTCGGATCGAGCGTTGATCGCCCCGGCCCGGCGCTCGTTCACCGCCGTGCCGCTTGTCCAGCCCGACGAGCCTCCACATTCGCGTCGCGCGCCTGGCGACGTCCGGAGAGAGAGTCGTGCTCACGTGGACGCCGGCTTCGGAGTACGCGAAAGCCAGGGCGGTATTGTGAGCGTCCGGGAACAAGCACTCATCGGCGCCCGATCTCGTAGTACCTTTCGTGGAGTTGCAGGAGGCACAAGCCAACAGGAGATTGCACCAGGTGCGCTCCAGGTCAGGGCGATGACTCTTGGGCTGGATGTGCTCCACGGCCGGCTGGTTCAAGATCGGCATCTCACAGTAGGAGCAGAACCAGCCCAACCGATCGACGAGATGATGCTGCGCGTCCGAGTAGTCGACAAACTGAACGGGCAACGAGTCGTGGCTGTTCGGCCACGGGCCTCGGTCCACGGGCCTCACGGCGTCTCGACCTCTGCGTCCAGGTTCGACGCAACGCGCTTGAGCTGAAGAAATGCGACGTAGGCTGGATTGTCGCCGTAAGGCTCCATCAGCACATCCAGCCTCCGTTTGAGGACCTCTTTTTGCTCTGACGTGATTTGCTTTACCCCTTCGAGCGCGCGCTGATACTCCGCCGCGGCCGCGACCATTTCCTGAAATCGGCGGCTCTTCTGCGGCATGGGGATGCCCATGTCGAGCTCGAGGATGTCTTCGATGCTCCTGTCTGCCGGGTGCTCCCACGTGCCCTGGTCGAGGCTGATCAGAGAGCCGCCATGGAGAGACTGGAGGATCAACGGTGAGTGCGTTGTCGCGATGAACTGCACGAGAGGGAACGCCGTGCGGAGATCGCCGATGATTCGGCGCTGCCAGGAAGGATGGAGGTGGAGATCGAGCTCGTCGACGAGGACGATGCCCGAGGTTTTCTCCGGAGCTTGATGGCCGAAATGGGGGTTGAGCCTCGCGCACCGGACCGCCAGATCGGCCACCATCCCGAACATGTTTCGCGCACCGTCGCTCAGCCTCCGAAACGGCATCCAGGGTCCTCCGGCACGCTTCGCCGCGAGCCCTTGCAGCTCGGCGTCGAAGCGGACGTCGTCGTAGTCGGAACCCAGACTACGAACGACCGTCGCCCTGACGGCGTCGAGGACGCCAAGGGAGACGCCGCGCTGCGCCCGGAGCAGCTCCATGCGGTTCCACCAGTGCTCCAGCGGCCGGATGTCCACCGCGGGACGATCCCACCCGGTGTAGCCCGTCAGGCGGGAGCGCTCATCGTGAGCCCCGCCGTTCGTCGCTGAAGAGTCGGCCCACGCGCGGCTTGTTCGGTAATAGGCGAATACAGGCAAAGGCACATCGTAGCCGGATTGCACGGACAGCCGGGCGAAATCCAGGACATTGAGGGACGAGAGCACACGCCCGGTGCCCATCCACGTCCCGCCATGCTCGGACCTGACCCGCCAGCCATACTCGCCCCCCATCTCGTCTCCGAACAGGGCGAATGCCGGGGATATCTCGGCCGGATACTGTGGTTCTTCCACCGGGACTTCGGCGCGCTGGAACGCGGCCACGCGGACGTCTTCGATCGAGAGCATCGTCGCGCTCTCCTGGCCTGACAGCGCGTGGATGGCGCGCCGGAACACCTCGGCGAGAGCGTCGAGAACAGCGGTTTTCCCGGAGCCGTTCCCGCCGATAAGGACGTTGAAGCCACGCTGAAACACAAGGTTTCTTGCCTGAAAACATCGATAGTTGTCGAGCGTCATCCGCTGGATGCAGAACGGCTCGACGTCGTCGGGAGCGGGCACCTCCTCCCACAGGCCCGCGTCGAAGCCGGGGGGCTTGGCCACCGCCCCGATCCGCGCGGCATCGAGCATGGCCGGCGATATCTCCCAGAGGACGTGCGGCATGGAGTAGTGCTCGCGTCCGACGATGCGCGGTGCTCCGACCTCTTCCCGCACCACCACGAGGAGGTTTGGCTCGAACGCAAGCTCCTGGGCCCGCTCTGCAGTGATCCCCGCGGGTGGACGCACGAAGAACACTCGCCGAGCGTCCGGATCCATACGGAAGTGCCAGCGGGCGATCCGGCGTGAGTCTTCGGCGTGCATCTCTGGGGTGCAGCCTGCGGAGACCTCGGGCTCCGTGTCAAGAGCAGCGCGGCGCGGCGCACGCCTTTCGATGCGTGCCGCGCCCGCAGCAGGTCGCCCACCTGCCGGATCGCATCGATCAGGTGCCGGATCCCGGCGCGCGCCGGGTCGATCGGGTCGCCCATCCGCCGTTTGGCATTGATCAGGCGCCGGATCGCATCGCCCACCCGCTCGATCGCATCACCCACCTGGCCGATCGCAGCCCCCACCCGCCCGATCACCTCGCCCACCCGCCAGATCGCGTCGCCCACCGGCTCGATCCCATCGCCCACCTGGCCGATCGCCTCGCCCACCTCCCGTTTTCCATCGCCCACGTGGCCGATCGCCTCGCCCACCCCGCAATTTCCATCGCTCACCTCGCGCTTTCCATCGCCCACCTCCCCGATCGCGATTTCTCTTTCGGAATATTTGTACCCACGCCATCATTTTCCCTGCCATGTCCGCCATCCCGGCCACCTCCGCGCCGAGATCCGCGGTCCCCCGTTCTCCCAAGTGAGGTTCCATGTCCCACTCCAAGTCCGCGCAAACGCCCGCGAAAGGGGCGACGTCCGAGGCTGTCGTGCTCACCTCCAACGCCGCCCCCTCCACCGCGGCGGCCACCTACCCGGCCCGCATCGCCGAGCTGCTCCCGCACTTCAAAACGCCGGTCACCACGGCCGCCCATACCTGGCTCACCGAGCAGATCTCCGAAGCCAAGGCCCGTAATGACGGCGCATCCATCGGCTCGACAACGGTCCTCGACGCGGTCATCGAGGCCACCCACATCGCCCAGCCATCCCTCGTCGCCGGCAAGATCATCGGGTATGGCCCGCTCCGGTTCCGCTACTGCCTCGATCTCGCCGTCACCCTCGCCGACAAGGTCGCTCACTTCGACGAATCGGTCGTCGGCGCCGCGGGCGCCAGCGCCGAGAAGGGTTCGTCTCTCCGCACCTCCCGCGACGATCGTCGCTCCGCGATTCGAGTCCTCAAGAACTTCACGGCGAGCGACGACGCGGCTCAAGCCCGCTTGAAGCAGGTCCGTCGCGGCAAAGAGCGCCCCGACGAGCGCGCGACGTCACTCCAGGGCATCTCCAAGGAGCTCAAGACCGTCGCCGCCGGCGTCCCCGCCGAGCTGGTCGCGGACGCCGGCGTCACCCACGATCTCTCGACGCGCCTCAACGGCTACGCTCACGCCGTCGTCTCGGCCCACGACACCGCCCATGAAGAGCGCGCAGCGCTCGTGGCGCAGTACGACGCGATGAACGTGCTCGACGGCCGGATCCTCCACGAGCTGCGCGCCCTCACCGGCGCGATGAGCGACTCGCGCAAGAGCGACAAGAGCGTTCCTGTGCTGAAGATTGCCGCGCTCCGCAACCGGAAGCGCAAGGCGAAAAAGGCGACCGCAGCAAGCGGAGCCGAGGCCCCCGCGGCTCCGGCGAAGACGCCTACCGGCTGATCCCCGACCGCCGCACCGCGAGCCGGCCG
>JBDTXR010000503.1:0-6348 GCA_040006075.1 Byssovorax sp.
CGTCGAGGCGGGTGGTGAACTGGGCGTGCTGATCGACGCGGAGACTCTGCACCAAGCTCCGCAGCTCGGAAGGTGCCAGCAGCAAGGCGCCGGCCGCGACCAGCGCGTGAGCGCCCGCGCCGAATCCCAGCCACACACCGAACCTATCCCGCTTTGCCCCGTCGCTCATCCAGGCTGCATTGAAGTGCAACCACGTCGCGGCGTCCAGCGCGGAGTGGTCGGGCCCACCAGATCCGGTGGGCCCGAGGCGAGGATCACTTCACGTCGAGAAGCTCGATGTCGAACACCAGCATGCCCGCGGGCGTGCCGGGGCGAGCGGGCTTGTCGCCGTACGCGAGATTTCCAGGGATCCAGAAGCGCGCCGTGTCGCCGACCTTCATGAGCTGGACGCCCTCGGTCCAGCCTTTGATCACCTGATTGAGCGCGAAGCTCGTGGGCTCGCCGCGCGGAATCGAGCTATCGAACATCTTGCCATCAGGCGTCCAGCCGGAATAATTCACGGTCACGGTGTCTGTCGCCTTGGGCGACTTGGTCCCGGTGCCATGCTTGATGATCGTGTAAGCGAGGCCCGACGCCGTCTTCTTGGCGGTGGCCGGAGCGGCCTTCACGTCGGCGGGAGTCTCGGGCGGCTTGGGAGACGCCTTGACCTCGAGCAGCTCGACGTCGAACACCAGATCACCGCCGGGGGCGCCCATCCGCGGGTGATCGCCGTAGGCCAGCGCGCCCGGGATCCAGAGGCGGCGCTTCTCGCCGACGACCAGGAGCTGTAGGCCCTCGGTCCAGCCCTTGATCACCTGATCGACCTTGAAGGTCGCGGGCTCTTTGCGGACCACCGAGCTGTCGAACATCTTTCCGGCCTTGGTCCAGCCCGAGTAATGGACCTTGACCTGATCCTGCGGGCCCGGGTGATCCTTCCCCGTGCCGACCGAGAGGACCCTGGACACGAGGCCCGACGCCGTCTTCACCGCGTCGGCAGGCGGCGCGGCGACGTCGGCCGGCGCGGGGAGATCGTCCTTGGCCGGGGGCGCCTCGACCGCCGCCGGCTTCGCGGGAGCGGTCGTCACCGGGGTCGTCGTCGACTCCTTCGTGGGCTCCGGCGTGGGCGTCGGCGAAGCGTTGCAGGCGGCGAGGAGCGCGCCGAGGAGCGCAGGGAGGAGCACGGGGCGGCGAGGGCGGTTCATGGGGGCAGCGTTTTTCCATACCCGGAGCCGCCGTCAATCGGATTCCGGCGGTGAGCCTCGTCAGGGCCCCCCTTTCTCTCCCGTCCCGCGCTCGTGCCCGGCGGCGTCCCCGGCCGGCGCGATGCCCGCCAGACGCTCGGCGAGCTTGATTTTACCGGGTAAATCCATCTGGCGTCCGATCTGGATCCGCTGCGCCTGGGGCGAGCCGGCCCCGTGGAGCGACTCGGTCAAATAGCCGACGGCGTTTCGGCCCATCGTCATGTTCTCGATCAGCCGCAGCATCCGCACCCGGCTCTCGGTCGGCACGCCGGGGCGTCCGCGGAGGAACTTTTCCAGGAGCGGGCCGGTGGTCGGGCTCCGCCACTCCTTCTCCGAGGGCAGCGTCGCCACGAGCCCGCCCGCGAGATCTTGCGCCAGGCGGCCCATCTCGAAGGGAAAGCGAGTGACGTTGTGCTTGCACACGTTGGCGAGCAGCTCGTCGTTCTGGAAATTCCCGGCCCGGGTGGGGCGAGACTCGTACGAGGCGGCGATCCCCGCGCTGTAGATGGTCTCGTTGAGGTGGGTCATCTCCACCAGCTTGTCGCGCACGTGCGAGGCCTTCGCGGCCCCGTTGTAGTCGGCGATGGCCGCCGCCGCGCCGATCAGCACGTCGCCGACCCCCGTCTTGCAAACGTAGCTCCGGCGGTGATAGGCGGTGAAGCGCTCGACCAGCATCGAGGCGAACTCGGTCTCTCCGTCCATGAACACGTGCTCCCAGGGCACGAAGACGTCGTCGAGGACGATCATCGCTTCCTGGCCGGAGAAGCGGGCATTGCCAGGATCGATGTCGCCGCCCTCCATCGCCCGGGTGTCGCACGACTGGCGACCGTAGATGTACGAGAGGCCCGGGTGCGCGACCGGGATCGCGCAGACGACGGCGTAGGCGCGATCCGCGGGCGAGAGGCGCATCGTCGGCATCACCAGGATCCCGTGGGAGTTGATGCAGCCGGTCTGGTGGGCCTTGGCGCCGCGGAGCACCACGCCGTCTTCGCGGCGCTCCACGACGCGGACGAAGAGATCGGGATCCTCTTGCTCGGAGGGGCCTTTGCCGCGATCGCCCTTGGGATCGGTCATCGCTCCTCCGATGACCAGGTTCTGCTCCTGCGCCGTCCGGATGAAGCGCTTGAGCCGCTCGTGGTACGGGGTGCCGTGGGCCTCGTCGATCTCGAAGGTGACCGAATAGAGGCTGTTGAGGGCATCCATCCCCACGCAGCGCTGAAAGCAGGTCCCGGTGAGCTGGCCGAGCTTGCGTTGCATCTTGTTCTGGCCGACCACGTCGGCGACGCTCTCGGCGATCTGGAGGAAGCGATTGACGCGCTGGCCGCTGAGCGACGACTGCGCGGTGGCGAGGTCGGGCTCGCGCTCGGCCAGCGCGTAGGTCTCGGCGACGGCGTTGACCGAGGGGCGGATCACCGGGTGGTCCACGGGCTCGGGCACCAGCTCGCCGAAGAGGTACACCCGGAGATCGCGGCCGCGGAGGCTCGCCACGTAGTCGGCGGAGGTGCGGATCGGAGGGCCGTTGTGGAAGCTCGGGAGCGCCTTGGTGGAGTCCATGCCCGCAAGGAAGCCGGCGAGCGTGGGCGGCGTCAAGCGAGACGTGGCCGCCCGCTCACCGCGCGACCCCGGCGCCGAAGGATCCCCCCGCGGCGGGCGCCTTCAGCGCGGGCTTGCCGACCGGGATCGGACCGTTGGCGCTGCCGCGGAATGCGTACGCCGCGCCGTCGCTGGAGGCCACGCTCGGGGCGCCGACCACCGCGTCGTCGTACCCGTCGTGATCGAGATCCACCGGGCTCGACACCGTGGCTCCAAAGGCTCCTGCGCTCTTCACCGGCGCCTCGACGAGGCCGTCGGCCACGCTGTTGAGGCCCGAGTTGCTGCCGCTGAAGACGTGCAGGCGACCGAATTTCGCGAACGCGTCGGGCTCGCCCACGAGGATGTCGCTGTAGCCATCGTGGTTGACGTCACCCGACGCCGCGAGCGCTCGCCCGAACGATCCCGACTCGCCCGGAGTGCCCTGGAGGGTGAACGCCGGCAGCGCGGAAACACCCGTCTTCCCGCCGAGGAAGACCTGGACGCTGCCCGCGCCCATCGCGGAGAACGGCGCGCCGATCGCCAGATCGGTATACCCATCTCCGTTGATGTCGCCCGGCGTCCCGAGGCCGAGGCCGAAGCCGTCGCCCGCGGCGGATCCAGGCGCCGTGAGCACGCTGGCGGGCGCCTCGACGAGGCCCTGCGCCGAGCCGAGATAGAGGCGCACCGTGCCCGCCGGCGCGCCCGCCATCGCCGGGTTGTAGGCCCCGACCACGACGTCGCCGAAGCCGTCGCCGTTGATGTCGCCGGCCGAAGCGACCGCGATCGCAAAGCTCTCTCCCGGCGTATCGGCGCCCTTCAGCGTGGCGATCGGCGTCGTCGCGAGCCCGCTCTTGCCGCCGAGGAACAGGAACGCTCGGCCGGCGCCCATGGCCGCCGCGGGCGCCCCGACGAGCACGTCGGCGTAGCCGTCGCCGTTGACGTCACCCGCGCTCGTCAGCGTGGCTCCAAACGATCCTCCCATCCCCGGCGGCGCGGTGATCTGGAGCGCCGATCCGACGACGAGGCCCGTCGGCGAGCCCGGGTACACGAAGGCTCGCCCCTCGCCGCCGGCCGCCGGAAAGCCGGGCTGGCCCACCACCAGCTCGCCATAGCCGTCGCCGTCGAGATCGCCGGCCGAAGCGATGGCCGCGCCGAACGAGGTGCCTTGTAAATCCGTCGCGCCGAGGGTGAGCCCCGGCGTCGTCGCCAGGCCAGCGGCGCTCCCGGCGTACACGTAGGCCGCGCCCGCCCCGCCGGGCGCCCCCACCACCGTATCGGCAAAGCCATCTCCGTCGAGATCGAGCCGGGTACCGTAGCTGGTGGAGGCCGGCGCCGAGCGCGCGCCGACCGTGAATTGCCACACCGGGCCGTGGTGGGCGGCGATCGTCGATCCTTTGCGGCCGAAGACGCGATAGTACCAGAGCCCGGGCGTGAGCGGTTTGGAGAGCTTGGCGCTGGTCCCCACCGAGTCGAGCGTCTTCGCGACGCTGCAGGTCCTGGTCGTGCAAATCTCCACGCGCGCGCCGTCCCACTGGCCGTCGAGCTCCCAGCGGAAGGTGGGAGTCTGCGAGGTGACGTTGGAGGTCGAGAGCGGGAACCTCGCCCGCGGCGGCGGATCCTCGGGGGCGCTCCCGCCGGCTCCGCCCGCGCCGGTCGACGCGCTCGCGCTCGTGGATCCGCTCGGCCCCGATCCGCCGCTCGCGGTCGTCGCGCTGGTGGAGCCGCCCGTCCCGGTGCTCCCCGACGGGGGATCTCCCCCACCGCCGCACGCGGCCACGCCGGCGCTCGCCAGGAGCGCCATCGACACCCGATCATACCGCATCAGAACTTCTCCACGGCGGGGCGTAAATCGAGCTCCAGAGTCCACGCGGTGGGTCCTTGACCGTGGATTTCCCAGTAGGTCTTGGCGATCGAGTCCGGATCGAGCAGCGTGTGCGTCGCGCGTCCCGGCTGCCTCCGCCGGATCCCCGGCATGTCGATCTGGCCGTCGATCACCGCATGGGCGACGTGGATCCCGCGCGGCCCCAGCTCGCGCGCGAGGGACTGCGCCAGCGCGCGGAGGCCGAACTTGCCGACCGCGAGGCACGAGAAGCCGGCCGAGCCGCGCCGCGACGCCGTCGCGCCGGTGAAGATCATCGTCCCGCGGCTCCGGGCCAGCATCGCCGGGGCGACCTCGCGCGCGGCCAGGAAGCCGCCCATGCAGTTGGCCTTCCAGCTCGACTCGAAGTCTTCCGGCGTGACCTCGAGGATCCCTCCGGCCTTGAAGGCCCCCGCGTTGTACACGAGCACCTCGGGATCGCCGAGCTGCGCGCGGATTTCGCCGAACCCGTCGGCCACCGACGAGGCGTCGGTCGCGTCGACCGGGAGCGAGAGGGCCCGCCCGCCGGCCGCGTGGATCTTCTCGTGGGTCTCCGAGAGCGAGTCGATCCGCCGCGCCAGCAGCGCCACCGCGTAGCCTTCGCGCGCGAACCGCCGCGCTACCGCGCCGCCCAGACCCGGACCGACGCCGACGACCACGGCCACCTTGGAGCTCTCCATCGCGCCACGATTCGCTGGTCCGCTCCCAAAATCAAGTAGCTTCAGTCGGTGCAGCTCAAGACCTGACAGCCCCACAAAGCCTTGTCGGGCTGGAGCAGACAGGCCCCCTGCCCCATCCCGGCGGGGCAGTCCGCGTCGTCGGTGCACTCGTCCGCCGGCGTGTGGCAGAAATATCCATACGAGCCGGGCTGGACTCCGGTGTTGCAGTCCGGGCCAATCCCCACTGCGGAGGGCGAGCAATACCCCTTCACGCCGCAGTCCGCGTCCACCTGGCAGTTTCCGTGAAAGCAGGTGTTGGCGGCGAAGCTCGCCCCGTTGCGGCAGTCGCAGACGCCGGCGCTCCCGCAGTCGGCGTCGATGCTGCACGCGTCGTACGAGCAGAAGCTGGGCTTGCCCAGGTAGGCGACGCAGCGGCCGTTCTTGCCGGCGGTGCAGTCGGCGTCCTTCAGGCATTTGCCGTCGGCGCCGCCCAGATCGAAGGCCGGGCGCGCGGCGGTGCAGGCCGCGGCGCCGGCCCGGTGAGCCATCGGCTCCTTGCCCGGCGCGGCGCCGCCGGTCCCCGACGTGGACGATGTGGTCCCCGCGGAGCCGCCGGTCCCCGACGTGGACGACGTGGACGTGGTCGTCGCGGTGCCGCCGCAGGCCGCGGCGACGAAGGCCAGGGCCATCGCGACCGGAGCGACGCCGACGCGCGCGCCGCTCACATCGTCACCACGGTGCGGATCGACTCGCCCGCGTGCATCAGCTCGAAGGCGCGGTTGATCTGATCGAGCGGCAGCGTGTGGGTGATCAAGGGATCGATCTTGATCTTCCCGTCCATGTACCAGTCGACGATCTTCGG
This sequence comes from Byssovorax sp., assembly GCA_040006075.1. Classification (GTDB taxonomy): domain Bacteria; phylum Myxococcota_A; class Polyangia; order Polyangiales; family Polyangiaceae; genus JANYGI01. The sequence goes on from JBDTXR010000503.1 coordinate 6,172, forward strand.
GACGTCGGTGCGGCCCTTGGCGCCTCCGAAGGCCGAGCCCTTCCACACGCGCCCCGTGACGAGCTGGAACGGGCGCGTGGCGATCTCTTGCCCCGCGCCGGCGACGCCGATGATCACGCTCACGCCCCAGCCCTTGTGGCAGCACTCGAGGGCCTGGCGCATCACCTTGACGTTGCC
>JBDTXR010000504.1:0-6316 GCA_040006075.1 Byssovorax sp.
TCGCCGGCGCGGAGGGCGTCGCGCGGTCGGCCTTGCGCGAGGGCGACGCGCGCCTCGACCTCGAGGAGCCAGGCCGCAGCGACCGCGAGCGGGGTCGGCGCCGTGAGCCGGGCCGCGGCGATCCGCCGCGCCGCGGAGTCGACGTCGCCGGCGAGCAGCGAGGCCAGCGCGAGGTTGATCTCGGCGTTCTGGAGCGGCGCTGGCAGCGGGCACGCTTCGCGGCGGAGCGCCACCACGCGCTCGAGGATCGCCATCAGCTCGGGGGTCGGCGGCGTGCCCGTCGCGGCGGCGTCGAGCGCTGCCAGCTCCGTCCAGCCCCGGTTGGAGAGGAGCTCGGCGCGCAGGCACGGGCCCGCGCCGGCGGGCAGCTCGCGCAGGAGAGCGTCGAGCTCCGCGATGGCCTCGCCGCTGCGCCCGAGCGAGCCGAGGAGCAGCGCGCGCGCCTGCCCCGCGGCGCGCGCCGGCTCGACGAGACCGAGGCGCGCGCCTTCGCGTTCGCTCTGCGCGAGCGCGCGGAGCGCGGCGCGGACGTCGCCGGTGTCGCGATCGAGGATCGCGCCGTAGTACCCGAGCTGCGCCCGCCCTTCGTCCCACGTCGCCAGCGCGGGCTCGAGGCTCGCGAGCGCGGCGCGCGCCTCGCCGAAGCGTCGGCCGAACGAGGCGAGCGCGAACGCGAGGGCGAACCCGTCCAGGACCTCGTCCGACGATCGCCCGTCGCGCCGGTGGAGGACGATCGCCCTTTGAAACCCGGCGATCGCGGCGTCGAGGTGGCCCTCGGCGAGATCGACGCGCGCCGCGAGCCCCGCGGCGCGGCCGCGCAGGGCCTCGGGCAACGTGGCCGGATCGGGCAGCGCCGCGCGCGCCTCGTCGAGCCGGCCCTCGCGCCGGAGCGCCTGGATCCGATCGAGCCGCGGATCGCCCCGCGCCGCGCTGATCTGGATCCGGTAGCCGCCGCGCGAGCCCGCGGGATCGGCCGGGATCTCCAGCAGATCGCTCCCGTCCACGGAGCCTTCGCGGTTCGCTTCACTCTCCGACGGCAGCTCCACCGTCAGGAGGCGTCCGCCTCCGATGCTCACGATCGTCGGCGAAAGAAGGCGATTTCGCCACCGCACCGGCGGCGCCTCGCCGTGGCTCTCGCTTTCGATCTCGCTCTCGCTCTTGATCCACAGGCGGAGCGTGCGCTGCTCGGGCGTCACCTCGCACACGGGGTGGCCGCCCTCGCGACGCATCGCCGCGCAGCCTGCGAGCTCGACGTGGATCGGCGGGGGAGCCGCGCGCTCCGGCGCCGACCCTGCCTCGCAGGCGACGAGGCCCAGCGGAGCGAGCGCGCCCAGGGCGAATCGAGCGAAGCGGGCCATCACTCCCGCTCGATGACGACGGATCGGCGCAGCGCCCGGCACGCGCTCGGCACGTCGCGCAGCTCGGCGGGGAGAGCTTCGGGGCGGCACACGGCGATCACGAGATCGGCCGCGCCGGGGTCGATCGCCTGCGCGCTGCCGAAGCGGGCGACGAGGCGCACCGCGCCGTCGTCCGAGAGCTCGAACGTGGTCGCGAGGGCCACCGCGGACGCGCCGCGCGTGAGCCAGGCCCGCGCCGCGATCGGGCCCTTCACGGGCATCGCGGGGCGCACCGCCGCGGTGATCACCGCGCCCGCGCGCACCCGGATCGGCTCGCCGTCGTCGGCGCCGCGCTGCTCTTTCACGCCGCGCACGAACACGGTTTCGAACGCCGGGAGCGCCTCGTTCGCCGGGCCCGTCGTCGGGCGCAGCGCGAGGAACAGCGCGAACCCGGCGGCCATCGCCAGCCCCGAGCCGATCGCGATCCAGCGGCTCGACGATCGCGCGCGCGGCGGCGACGCCGATCGCGCGGCCACCTTCGGCCGCGCGTCCGCCGCTCGGGGAGCGGGCGCGACGGCGCCGCGATCGGCGGTGATTTGCGCGAGGATCGCGTCGGCGAAGCGTGACTCGGCGGCCGCGCCGAGGGGCGCGAACAGCGCCGGCGCCCCCTCGGCCTCCGGCGACCGCGCCGCGAGATCGTCGAGCGCGCGGCGGTCCTCCGCGCTGATCGTCCCGGCGGCCAGCTCGTCCCAGCGGGGATCGGCGACGGCGTCGCTCGCCTCTTCGCGCGCGAGCGCGGCGAGGGCGAGGAGCCGGGGATCTTCGCGCGGCTCCTTCATGATCGCGCTCCGATCGCGGCCGGCTCGAGGTCGACGCTGAGCTCGGCCATCAGCTCGGCGACGCGGCGCTTGAGGCGGCTGCTCCACGCCTGCACCGCCGAGGTGCTCATGCCGAGGCGCGCGCTGACGGAGGGGATCGACTCCTGCTCGGCGATCAGCGCGTGGAAGAGCTGCAGCCCGAGCGGGCTCAGCTCGCTGCGGAGCAGATCGAGCAGATGCGTGAGCTGGTCGCGGGCGAGCATGTTCGCCTCGGGATCGTACTCCAGCGGCGCGCGCTCTTCGGGCGCGTCGTCGAGGGGGACGTCGGCGATGTCGAGGTCGCGCTTTCGCCCGCGGAGGGCGGCCGAGGCGCGCTGCTCGGCGATGAGCCCGACCCAGTTGACGAGGCTGAGGCCGCGCGCGGGATCCCAGGCGCGGAGCGCGCGGCCGCTGTCGCGGAAGAGCTCGACGAACACGTCTTGCACGAGATCGTCGAGCCACTCGCGCCCGCGCCCGGCGACGAGCGCGCTGCGTCGGAGCAGCGTCCGCGCGACCCGCGCCTGGATCACCGGCGTGAGGCCGGCGACCATCCGCCGGACCGCGGCGCCGTCGCCGCCGAGGGCGCTGAGAACGAGTTCCTGGGTCAGCTCGGACAAGGCAGGCTCATGGTGCGGGCGTCGCTCCGCGCCCGCGGAGAGCGCGCCAGCATACCGGACGCCGGACCCGGTGGACGAATCGACGGCGAGCTGCGGCGCGGGGGCCATCCACGGAACGTCGAGCATCGGGCGGCTCCTCGGAGCAAGGGGCTTGGAAGCCAGGAGGGGCACCCGGCGTGCGTGCGGCCCGTGGGCCGAGAGCTCGGTTGATGATCGTGGTCTCGCCGGAGTCCCGGTCCATTCCCGTGTCGGTGGAGGTCTAGGCGCGGAGGTTGCCGCGGCTGACATCGGGCGAGAGCTTTTTCTTGATCAGGTCGAACGAGGGACGCCGGGGTCACCGCGATGACGCCGGCGACCGGCGCTACGCCAGGCTCTTCAGATCGATCACGAAGCGATAGCGCACGTCGCCCTTGAGCATCCGGTCGTAGGCCTTGTCGATGTCCTGGATCGGGATGGTCTCCACGTCGGCGACGATGCCCTTTTCAGCGCAGAAATCGAGCATTTCCTGGGTCTCGGCGATGCCTCCGATCATCGAGCCGGCGATCGATCGACGGCGCCCGATCAGCGCGCCCGCGGGGAGCTTGGCGGGCTGGTCGGGGATGCCGACCAGGATCATCACGCCGTCGGTCTTCAGGAGTCCGGCGTAGAGCGAGAGATCGTGCGGCGCGGAGACGGTGTCGAGGATGAAGTCGAAGCGGCCCTTCACGGCGTCGAGCGCGCCCTTCTCCGACGTCACGATGAAATCGTGGGCTCCGAGGCGCGCGGCGTCGGCCTTCTTCGAGGGCGAGGAGCTGAGCAGGGTGACCTCGGAGCCAAACGCCGCCGCGAGCTTGACGGCCATGTGCCCGAGGCCGCCGAGGCCGACGACCGCGACCCGGTGGCTTTTGCCGATGCCCCAGTGACGGATGGGCGAGTACATGGTGATCCCGGCGCAGAGCAGCGGAGCCACGCCCGCGAGCGGCTGCCCCTTGGCGACGCGGAGCGCGAAGGCCTCGTCGACGACGATCTGGGTCGAATAGCCGCCCTGGGTCGTGGCGCCGTCGTTGTCCTTGCTGTTGTACGTGAAGACGGTGCGCCCCTCGCAGTACTGCTCCAGGCCCTTCGTGCAGGCTTCGCAGGTGCGGCAGGCGTCGACCATGCAGCCCACACCCGCCAGATCGCCGACCGCGAGCTTCTTCACGGCCGAGCCGACGCGCTCGACGTGGCCGACGATCTCGTGGCCCGGGACCATGGGGTAAGTGGAGCCCTTCCACTCGTTGCGGACCTGGTGAAGATCGGAGTGGCAGACTCCGCAGTAGTCGATGCGAATGAGCACGTCCGAGGGCCGGAGCTCCCGGCGCTCGAACGAGAAGGGGCGGAGTGGAGCGCTGGAGTCGAACGCGGCATAACCTTTGGTGTCGAGCATGGGTGGGCTCGTGCCACGCGGGCTACACGGCGTCAACGCGCGTCGGCCGGAGCCGCGCGGCGTGGACGAGCAGCGCCGCAGCGGCGAGGGCGCCCACGGTGAACGCCATCGGGCGAGCCGAGCGGTCGTAAAGCGCGCTCACCGCCCAGCCCGCGAGCGCGCCGCCGGCCATCTGGAACACGCCAAGCAGGGCGCTGGCGACTCCGGCCGTCCGCCCCATCGGCTGCAGCGCCGCGGCCGTGGCGTTGGGCATGACCAGGCCGAGGCCGAAGAAGAAGAGCATCAAGGGGCCGAGGATGGCAAAGAGCCCTGCGCCCACCAGCGCCGCGAGCGCGAGCGCGGCGCCCGCAAAGGCCGTGACGAAGAGGCCAATCCGGAGCAGGCGAGCGGAGGTGTGGCGCCGGAGGAGGCGGCCATTCGCGGCGGCGCCGAAGATCAGGCAGATCGCCGTGGCGCCGAAGAAGAGGCCATAGCGCGCGGGCGCGACGCCGAAGACCTCGATGACCACGAACGGTGAGCCGGAGATGTAGGCGAACTGGGCGCCGAAGACGAAGAAGATGATCAGCGCGTGGGTGAGGCTCTCGCGGTTGCGGAGGAAGACGCCGAAGCTCCGCGCGATCTCGGCGGGCCCGTGCGCCCGGCGATCCGGAGAAGGGAGCGACTCGCCGAGGAACACCGCCGTGAGCCCGAAGAGCGCGAGGCCCGCGAACGCGAGGGCCCAGAAGATGGCATGCCAGGTGAAGCGCTGGAGGAGCTGCCCGCCGATCATCGGCGCCACCAGCGGCGCCACCGCGAGCACGACAATCAGCGAGGAGAGCAGCGCCGCGGCCCGGTCCGCCGAGAAATGATCGCGCACCACCGCGCGGCCGAGCACCGGCCCCACGCACGCCGTGGCGCCTTGCAAAAAGCGGCAGAGGATCAGCGCCTCGATCCCCTGGCTCCGCGCGCAGCCGACGCCGGCGAGGGTGAAGCCGAGCAGCCCCAAGAGCAGCACCGGCCGGCGCCCGAAGCGATCCGACGCGGGTCCGACGACGAGCTGCCCGAGGGCGAACCCGAGGAGGAACAGGCTCAGCGTGAGCTGGGCCCGATCGGCCGGGATATGAAGGGTCGTGGCGAGGAGGGGCAGAGCCGGGAGGCTCATGTCGATCGACAGCGCCGTCATCGCGGTGAGGCTGCCGAGGAGGAGAATGAAGAGCTTTGACCGTGGATCGAGGGCGAGGGCGAGGGGTCGCACGTGAACGTCAGTCTCGCTCGCTCGGTCAGCCCGGCGACTCCGTGGGATCCCACGAAATCGCCCGGCTTTTCCGCAGATCAGGAGGTCACGTAGCGGCGCTGCGATCGCGGCGTGGGCCCGCGGCGCGGCCCGTTCTGCGGCACCGGCGCGGCCGGGGCGCCGTCGCCTGCGGGGCGCGGCTGCCCGCCGCCGTTGCCGCTGCCATGCGCGTTGCCGCCGGTGCGCGCCGGCGGATTCGCCCGCCGCGAGCTGCCCTGGGTATCGAAACGAGGCCCGTTGTACGGCTGCCCGGCGTTGGGCTGGCGCGGGGGCCGCCCCTCGTAGCGCTGCTGTTGCTGCTGCTGCGGCGGCGCCGACGCGTTGGTGGGCGGGCGACGGCCGCCGTTACCGCGGAGCGGGTGATCCTCGATCACGCCGATCCGCATCCGGATCAGCCGCTCGATCGAGGTGAGCATGGCCAGCTCTTCGCTGTCGCAGAACGAGAGGGCGATCCCCGAGGCGCCGGCGCGCGCGGTGCGGCCGATGCGGTGCACGTAGCTCTCGGCCACGTCGGGGAGATCGAAGTTGATCACGTGGGTGACCCCGTCGATGTCGATCCCGCGCGCCGCGATGTCCGTCGCGACCAGCACCCGCGTGCTCCCGTCCTTGAAGCTCGCGAGCGCGCGCTCGCGGGCGTTCTGCGACTTGTTGCCGTGGATCGCCGCCGAGCCAATCCCCGCTTTTTCGAGGCGCTCCGAGATGCGATTGGCCCCGTGCTTGGTGCGGCTGAAGACCAGCACCCGCTCGATGGCGCGGTCTTGCAGCACGTGCTCGAGCAGCGCGCCCTTGTCGCTCTTGGCCACGAAATACACGCTCTGCTCGACCTT
>JBDTXR010000505.1:0-6303 GCA_040006075.1 Byssovorax sp.
CTCCCACTCCCACGAACGCGCCACGCCCGCTCGGCGAGCTGCTCCGCGCCTTCCTCGCCACGGGCGCGGTCACCGTGGAGACGCGGTTCAACGGCCGCCCGGAGGCGCTCGCCGCGGTCACCTCACTTCACCTCGGAGGGGTCCTCGTCGTCCGCGTCGATCCCGCGCTTCGCGTCGGAGCACTGGAGTGGACCGAGCACCGCCGGGCGCTGGCCTCGTGCCTCGCCCCGCTCGCGCCGCTGACACGGTGGCTCTCGCTCCTGAAGGTGCCGGACTTCATCGCTCGATGGCTGTCGATCCCGGCGCTCGTCGCCACGTTCGCCGCCGGCACTGGCCTCCACGACGTCCAGCACCGCTGGGGGTGGGCGCTCGCCTCGGTGGGCGTGTCCCTCGTGCTGCGGTATGCGCTCCGACCGCTGCTGATGCGGACCATCCGCTGGATGGTCGAGCGCGAGCTCGCCGCGTAGGACCGGAGCTCACGTCCAGCCCCTGCGCCGGGGCCTCCGCACCCCCCGCCCGGCGCCGCCTGATCCTTCGTCAGCCGGCGCAGGGCAGCAGCGCGGGCTCTTCGCGCCTGGCCCGCGCCGACAGCGGGAGGATCCCGGTGAGGGTGGAGACGGGGACGCGCCGCGCCAGGATCACGCCGCCGACGACTGGCAGCGCGCGCGCTGATCGACGCGATCGCGCCCCGGCCCCGCGCGGCGATCTCCATCCCGGGGCCGATCGAAATCGGCGGCCGCGCTCCTTTGCTGGTAGGCTCGTCCGCCCCATCGCCCATGAATAGCCAGCTCGACCTCCTCCTGTCCGAAGGCATCATCTCCGAAGTGCTCGGTCGGCTGAAAAGCGGCAAAGAAGCCGAGGTTTTCCGCGTCGTGTACCGCGGCAACATCGTCGCCGCCAAGGTCTACAAGGACCGCCAGCAGCGGAGCTTCCAGCACAACGTCGCCTACAAAGAGGGGCGCAAGGTCCGCAACAGCCGCACCCAGCGGGCCATCGACAAGGGCAGCCGCTTCGGCCGCGACGAGGCCGAAGACGCGTGGAAGTCGTCGGAGGCCAACACCCTCCAGCTCCTCCACCGCCAGGGCGTGCGCGTCCCGACGCCGGTCCTGTTCTACGAGGGCGTGCTGCTGATGGAGCTCGTCAACGACGTGGACGGCGACACCGCCCCCCGGCTGATCGAGGCGGCGATCGACGCGGAGAACGCCGGCCCTCTCTACCGCGATCTCCGCAGCCAGATGATCAGGGTCCTCTGCTGCGACCTCATCCACGGCGATCTCTCCCCGTACAACGTGCTGCTCGGCGCGGCCGGCCCGACGATCATCGACTTTCCCCAGGCCATCTCCGCGGCGCACAACTCGCAGTCCGAGGGCTTCTTCCAGCGCGATTTCGAGAACATTCACACCTTCTTCGCCGAGCACGACCCGCGCCTCAACGCCTCGCGGGGCGACGGCCGGGAGATCTGGCGGGCCTACACCCGGCGCGATCTCTCCCCCGACTATGTGCCGATGACGCGGGCGCCGGCACCTCCGCCGCGGCCGCAGCAGCAGCAGGGGTACGGCGATCCGCGGCAAAGCCAGCAGCGCTTCAACGATCCGCGATCGGGCGGGCCCCGCCACGGCGCTCCGCGATCGAACGAGCCTCGCCACAACGACGCTCGTCCGGCGCCGCCGCCGGCCGCCGAGCCTCGCTTCAGCCATCCACGGCCGGGCCCGCAGCAGCCCACCGAGCCTCGCTTCAACGCTCCTCGGCCGGGCCCGCAGCAGCCGTCGACCCCGCAGCCGCCGCGAGGCCCGCGGCCGCCGGTCGCCGATCGCTTTGCCGAGGAGCGGCCGAAGGATCACCGCAACGACGCTCCCCGCGACGGCGGGCACCGCGGCGGCGATCCGCGATCCGGCGGCCCGCGCGGAGGCGATTCGCGATCGGGGGGGCAGCGGCACCCGGGACCGCGGCAGTACGATCAAGCCCCCTCGGAGCAGCGGCCCCCTGCCCCGCAACCGCCGGTGGGGCCGCCGACCGACGGCGCCCGGACCTCGGAGTGGCCGTCGCGTCCTCGCGTCTACGAGCCGCCCACCGGCGCGCCGAGGCCGCCGCCGGGACAGCGCGAAGCCCCCTCGCCCGACGCCGAAGCGCGGGCCCCGCGGCGCCGATCCCGTCGGCGCTAACGGGACTGACGGGACTGAAGGGACCACGTTCGCGCTATCTTTTCGGGTGTAACGGCGCCCGAACCCCTTTATGGTCCACCTTCGCCCGATCCGGCCTTGCCGGGAAAATCGGCGCGAGGAGGATGCCGGGGCCCGAAGGCCGAGGTCTCTCTCCGCAGGGACCTTCGATGGCGCCGCCCGGCGCCCGGGAGCAGTCGGGACATGAAATCAACCTGGTCACTTATCCTCGCATCGCTGCTGATCGGCGCCGGCTGCGGTGGGGCCGAGAGCGCAGACGACGAGAGCGACGGCGCGATCGGCGCCGCCGCGCAGGCCGTGAGCGGCAAGAACCTCTTCAATTCAGGCAAATTCGGCGGCAACGGGCGGACTTGCCTGACCTGCCACGGCGAGGCCACAGGCACCTTCTCGCTCGCCGAAGCCCAGGACCGCTTCGACGCCGATCCCACCGATCCGCTGTTCCGACCGATTGACAGCGACGATGGGACCGGCGCCTCGTACCACCGCTTGCTCGATCACGGCACGGTGTTCGTCACCATCCCGCTCCCCACCGGAGTCACGCTCGCCGACGATCCCTCCGCCACCAGCGTTCGCCTCGAGCGCACGATCCCCTCCACGCTCGACCGGCCCGCCCTGGATCCCGTGCTGATGTGGGACGGCCGGGCCGCCACGCTGCAAGACCAGGCGCTCGGCGCCATCCGCGGGCACGCGCAGGCGACCGAGACGCCGTCGGCCGACAACCTCACCCGGATTGCCGAGTACGAGAAGACGCTGTTCTCGTCAAAGCAGCTCAAGAAGTACGCGGACGGCGGCCCCGCGCCCGCGATGCCCGAGGGGATCACCGCCTCCGAGAAGCGAGGTCGCCTGTTCTTCCTCGATATCCCGTTCAGCCCGCCCAGCCTTCATGGCTTCTGCGCGAGCTGCCACTCGGGCCCGCTGTTCGACACCACCAACCAGTTCAACCCGGTCCAGCCCGCGGGCCTGCGCTTCTCGACGGCCCTGGTCTCCGAGGTGAACCTGCGCAACGTCGCCCCCCGCACCTTCCTGTTCCCGGTCCCCGGAGGCGTCGTCCCCGTCCCCACGCCGGATCCCGGCCGCGGTCTCATCACCGGCAACATCGCCGACGCCAACCTGTTCAAGATTGGCACCCTCTGGAACATCAAGAACACGGCTCCGTACTTCCACGACGGATCGGCGAAGACGCTGGAGGATGTGATGGTTCAGTACCAGATCTTCGCGCAGACGTTCACCGGGCTGCAGTTCACTCCGCAGGAGACGAGCGATATCATCGCCTACCTGAAGGTGCTCTAAATACCACAGCCACACCTGGCTCTGGAGCCGGCCGGAAGTACGCTCACAGGGCGCCTTGAATGACCTTGTAGAGCGAGTGCTCGTCGGTCACGTCCTGCGAGAGCTCCCAGAACATGATCCCGCCAAATCCCCTGGAATACTCGGCGATCTTCTTCATCGACGCCATGCCGGTGTAGTTGATCTTCGTCCCGTTCACGGTCGTCTGATCGTACGACCACGCGTTGCCGTCGGCGGCGAGGATGTCCTTGTAGGCGTACTCGTTGTAATTGCTGTCCTGGCCGAAGAAGCCGGCGCCGAGGGTGAGCTTGTCCTTCGGGACACCCTTGTTCTGCGAGTAATAATCGAGCGCGCTCACGCTGTCGTCGTAGTTGGTATAGACCATCACGTTGACGAAATCGAAGCTGTGGAGCGTGTCGTCCGACATGCTGTCTTGCAGGTACTGCGCGACCGCGGCCGTGACCAGCTTGCCCTCGGGACGAAGCCGGGCGACTGTCTTGCTCACGAAGGTCGAGTAATGGTCGCCGAGGTTGTTCGGATCCTCGATGTCGATGTCGGCCCCGTCGAGGTTGTGCGCCGTGACGAAGGTATCGAGCTTGTCGACGAGCTCGTCGATGTTGCCAGCGTCCTTGTACCGGGCAATCACCGTCTGATCGCCGCCCCCGCCCCCGAGCGACGCCAGGACCTTGGTGCCGGCGGCGTGCGCGGCGTCGACCAGCGCCTTGACGTCCTGATCGTCGGCGCCGAGATCCCAATCGTTGCTCCCCGTCGCCGTCGCGAACGCGAGGTTCAGGTGGGTCATCTTCTTGAAATCGATCTTCTTGGCCCAGCCCCCGAAGCTGCCGCTGTAGTTGGGCAGATAGGCAACAACGCGCGTGGTGCTCACCGGCGCTCCACCGCCCGTGCACCCTCCGCCGGCGGTGGTGCCGCCGCCCGCCCCGCTCGTGGCCGCGGCGGTCGTGCCTCCGCCGGAAGATCCGGTATCGCCGGTCGAGCCCGCGTCCGCGCTGCTGGCGCCGCCGCCCTTTCCCGCCGGCTCGGCAACACCCTTCGACGCCAGAGTGCAGGCCGAGCCCGCGCCGCCGAGCAGCATCACACCGGTCGTGAGCCAACCCAGGTATCGCTTGACCATGAAGATGCCAGTCCTTCGCCGCGGCGAGATCGCCTCGCGCGGGTGGACATAGCAAGTCCCTTGCCGGCGCGCCGAGCCGCGCGGCAGGCCGAATTTCAAGGCGTTCGTCGCGGGCTCAGCGCCGCGAGGGGATCCACGCGATCACCCCCGCGCGATCCGGTGGATCGCAGCGACGCCCGCGGGCGCTACCGGTCTTCGTCGGTGAAATGAAACTTGAAGCGCCAGGTGCCGATACCCGGGTTGGCCGAGAGGACGAGCTCGCGCCGCGCCCGCGGCAGCTTCTGGAAGCACATCCGCACTGCCTCCACGCGAACACGAGGATCGGTCTCGGCGACGAAGCCCTGGAGAGCGCTGCTGGGCGGCAGACACGCTCGCTCGGGCGTGCAAATCGAGAGCTCCCCCTTGAAGCCCGAGGACACGACCCCGTCGACCTCGATCTCGACCTTCAAATGGAGGTTGGGACCGTCCTTCGGGGCCGGCGCCGGTCGCCGGAGGAGGAGATCGAAGCAAGTCGCCTCCGCGTCGACGCTCACCAGCGTGGCGCGCGAGGTGAGCGCCCCCTCCGGGAAGTCGAAGAGCTCGCTCAGCACCGTGGGGACCGAAGCGACGTTGGGCGCGACCGCGCCGCCGTTGCGAGGAGAGGGCAGCTCCGCCGTGCCGGTGATCGAGCAGCCTGTCGCAGTGAGGGCGAGCGCCAGCAGGGTTCGTTTCATGCGCCGCACGAGGTAGCCTGGCGACGGCGGCGGCGCAATGTGGTGCTCGCGCGGAAGGGATGGTCTGCGCGCCCCGCGCCGTGCATGCTGGATGCACCATGACGGTTTCCCTTCATGATCCGGAGCTTCAACTCGCGCAAGAGGGGCCGGGGATCGAGCAGACGCCCGGTGTCCTAGGCGGCGACGCGTGCGTCGTGCGGACGCGGATCCCCGTCTGGCTCCTCGAGAGTTACCGGAAGCTCGCGCTGTCCCGCGCCTCTCCCCTTCTTTCCTCTCGTCCGACCTCCTCTGCCCTTCTCCGGCCCTCCTCCGGCCCTTTGCGGTTCTCCGGATCTGCCTCCCTCCGATCCGCAAACCGAGATGGAGATCACGAAGCCTCCGGCGATCTGGCCGCCGCCATTTGCGCCAAAAAATCTGATCTCTTCTCCCTCTCTCCCCCGGGATTTCCCCTATAATCGCGGCGCCCCATGGATCGCCCCCCGAGCAAAAAAGGCCTGAGCTTCGTCGCGGCGCGCGATTACGTGCTCCAGAAGGCCGGCCGGGAGGCCTGGGCGTCGGTCCTCGAAGCGCTCCCCGGCGAGGACGCCGACGCCGTCAGCGCGGCGGTGGACATGGGCTGGTACCCGCTCGATCTCCACGCTCGCTTGCTCCGCGCGATCGACACCAGGCTGGGCGAAGGGGACTTGACCACCCTTGCTCCGATCGCCCGCTTCGAGGCGGAGCGCGACGTTCCCACCACGCATCATCTCCTGCTCCAGATGGGCGATCCGGCCGACCTGGCCGAGAAGATGGCCGAGCTATGGCCTCGAGATCACTCCTCGGGACACCTGCGGATCGAGCGGCGAGGCGATCGCGCCCTGGACGCCACGCTCGTGGACTGGGCCGCCGACGAGGTGCTGTGCCTCGGCTTCCAGGCCTATTTCCAGCGCGCGCTCGAGCTGGCGGGCGCCCGTGACGTGCGGTGTGCGCACTCCACCTGTCGGGCGCGCGG
>JBDTXR010000506.1:0-6266 GCA_040006075.1 Byssovorax sp.
GCGGGCGCACGCGCGGGAGCACCTGCTCGGTGAACATGCGCTTCATTTCCCGGGGAACGCCGGGGAGAAAGAACACCGGCGTGTCGCCGAGCTGGATGGAGAAGCCCGGCGCGGTGCCGTTCGAGTTGGGCAGCGTCTCGGCGCCGGCGGGGAAATAGGCCTGCTTTTCCAGGCCGGCGTTCATGGTCTTGCCGAAGGACTCGACGCGGCGGCGGACGGCGAGCATCGCGCTCTCGTCGAGGACCAGATCGACCGCGGCGGCGCGCGCGGCGGCGGCGGCGGTGAGGTCGTCTGTGGTGGGGCCCAGGCCGCCGGTGACGACGACGAGCCGGTAGGTCTGTGCGAGGCGCTTCAGCGCGCCGGCGACGACCTCGAGATCGTCGGGCAACGCCTCGACAGCGACGACGTTGAAGCCGGAGGCGGAGAGCTCGGCGGCGAGCCACGAGGCGTTCGTGTTGACGATCTCGCCACGGGTGAGCTCGGTCCCGATCGACAGAAGCGCGACGGTCATGGGACGACGGACTTTAGTGGATTTCCCTCTCGATACGAGCGCGATCCGGTGGACTCCGCGCGATCTTTGCGGCGCCCATGACGCGCCGACGCCGGGCTCAGGGCAGGACCTGGTACACGCAGCGCAGGCCAATTTCCGGGGATCGCGTGTCGATCGACACCACGCGGCGCTGCCAGGTGCGGAGGCTGCCGGCGGCGCTATCGGCGAAGCAGCCGCCGCGGACCTCGGTCTCGCGCGCGGCGGGGCCGGTCGGGAGCGTCCACTCGGCGACGTTGCCCGCGAGATCGAGGACGCCTTCCGGCGAGGCGCCGTCGGGATGCGAGCCGGCGAGCTCGGGCCCGCGGGCGCCCTGTCCGCAGGGGCCGTCGACGAGGCCCCACGCGGCGCGGCGGCACACCGCGCCGGTGTCGCCCCACGCGTAACGGCGCCCCGCGCGCCCGGCGGCGGCGTAGGTGAGCTGGTCGCGCGTGGGCAGCGAGCCCTGGGACCAGCGACAGAAGGCGCCGGCTTCGGTGGCGTTGACGTTGTTGACGGCGCGACCCGGCTCGCCCGAGAGCGGGAGTGGCGCGCACGCGCCGGCGATCACGCACGAGGTCCAGCGCTGCTCGGTGACCTCGACGGCGTCGATGGCGAAGGGGGCGACCGCGGTCTCGTAGGGCGTGACGACGCCTTGCGCCTCCCAGTCGCCCGGGCCGACGCGGAGGACGCCGCCGGCGATGGGGATTGGGAACGTGACGCGGAGGCAGCCCGCGCCGGTGACGCGCATGCCGGTGGCGCAGGCGCGCGGGGCCCCGGCGCAGCGATCGCCGTCGAGGCGCTGGCCGGCGCCGCAGCAGCGCGGGCCGAGGGCGATCATGCCGGCGGCGCAGCGCGCGGGCGGCTCGGCGCGCGAGGAGGCGAAGACCACGACGCCGACGATGAGCGCGACCGCCGTGAGGGCGACCGTGACGAGAACGACACGCCGACGAGGGGACGCGCGCGGCGGGATGGGCGTGGGCGCCGCGGTGTTTTTCGCGGCCGGCGGCGGGAGGCTCACGGAGCCGCGACGACCGAGGCGCGGAGCGTCCCGATCTCGGCGATGGTGACGACCGTGTCCGCCGGCACGCCGTGTTGACGCTGTGGTCCATTCCGGCGCGAGGAGCGCACGTGGATCGGCGGATCGAGGGCGATCGCCCCGATGTGGGCGACGACGCGGCGATCGCCCGGCAGCGCGAGGCGGCCGAAGCGACGCCGCGGGCTCACGAGGCTTGTTCCGAGGCGCGCGGGCTGCGCGGGCGCCGCGGGGCGCCCTTCTTCGCGTCGTCGAGCTGGCTCACGATCCGCGCGAGCGCGTCGACCAGCGAGGCTCGTACGCGCGCGTACGACTTCGGGCCGATGTCGCCCTTGGCGTGCGCGCGCTCGAGGGCGACCATCTCGGCGAGGAGCGCCTCGCGGGCCTCGACGAGATCGTTGCGGGTGTCGTCGTCGATCTCGCCCTCGTCGCGGTGGCGCACGACGTGGACGATGCCGGAGGCGCCGGCGATGACCGCGAGGAGCACCGCGATCCAGCGGCCGGGGCCCTTCACCGGGAGGCCGGTGAGGGTGATCTCGATGGTCTGCGCGCCGCTCTCGCTGCGCGAGACCTGGCGCTCGGTGACGAGGAGGTGCTTGCCGTCGCGCGTGACCTTCTGCGGATCGGGAAAATTGGCGACCTTGAGGGCCATCGCGCGCGACGACTCGGCCATGACCCGCATCTGCGCGACGCGGGGTGGGAGCTCGATGGTGAGGGTCTGCTTCTCGTTGCCGTCGAGGGGCACGTGGTAGCGGAAGTCCATGTCGTTGCGGCCGGGGCCGAAGGTGCCGCGCAGGGCGGCGCCGTGGTCCTTGACCTCTTCGACCCGGGCTTCATTCATCGAGTCTTGCTTGTTGAAGGCCTTGAAGCCGTCGGGGAGCTTGAAGGCCACGTCGGGTACCCAGGCGACCTCGCCGAGGTTGAAGACGCTGAGGAGCTGCTCGACCTGGATAACGTCGTCGCGGAGCGAGATGTAGACCACGCCCTGCATGCCAGCCGAGAGCTCTTCGATGTTGGCCGAGGCGTCGAAGACGTGGAGCACGGCGCGCTTGCCGGCCTTGTCGTTGAGCGGAAAGCGCGGGAGCGCGTACTGGCCGCCCGCGCGCGCGCTGCTGATCCGGTACGTGGTGCTCGTGCCGATCATCAGGTTGTCGATGCGCAGCGTGCCGTCGTCGCCGACCTCGCGCGAGGTGATGCGCTCGGGCTTCTCGCCCTTGGCCACGGTGTTGAAGAGCTCGCTCAGCGAGAACTTCGCGTGCGGGATCGGGCGGTCTTGCGAGTCGCGCAGGCTGACGACGATCGAGCCCACAGGGAGCGCGGGATCGTCTTGCGAGCCGTCGGGCGGGGCCTGGTAAAAGCGAGGATCGGCGGCGTGCGCGCCGGGTGCGCCGTGCGGGTTCGGCGGCGCGTCTTCTTCGTCGTCGCTGCCGTCGTTGGGCATGGCCGGGTGGCCGCTGGGCAGCTCTTCGGGGTGGCCCGGCGGCAGCGGGGCCGCGACGCCCTTCGGATCGACGGGCCTGGCGCCCTTCGGATCGACGGCTTTTTCCTCGGGTTTCGCGTCGCTCTTCGGAGCGACCTTGGCGCTCGCAGCGGGCTTGGCCGCCTGGCCGAGGGCTGCGCCCGGCATCGCTGCGCCGATCAGCGCGGCGATCGCCAGCGACAGGAGTGCTCTGGATCGGCGCCTCACGAGCTCTCCTCCGCGTCGTCGGAACTGGGCGCGGTCGCCGTGGTGTCTTCGGCTTCCGCTTGCTGGCGCGCTCCGCACTTCTTGCAGAAGACCGCGTCGGGATCGTTCTTCGTGCTGCATGCAGCGCAGGTGCGCGTCGCGGCTTCGGGGGCCGGCGCCGGGGTGAGGGCCGGGGCCTCGGGCGCCGCGGCTTCGCGGGCCTTCCTGCGCTTCTTGCCCTTCGTGGGCCTGGCCTCGGAGGCTGCCCCCTGGGGCTCCTGGTCACCGGTGTTGACGGTGTTGTCCGTTGTGGCCGTGAACGGGTTGACGGGCACGTCGTCGTCGGCCGGCGCGGCCTTGCCGGTGGTCGCGCCGGTGACGCCTTCGCGGCGGAGGCGCTTGGCGACGAGGGCCTCGGCGCGCTCGTGGCGGGGCTGCGACTCGGCGTCGATCTCGCGGAGCAGGCGCTTGGCCTCGCCGCGGTAACGGGCGACGAGCTCGACGTAGTCGGCTTCGCTGATCTTGCCGACGCTGCGCTCGAACTCGAGGTCCTTGAGGGCGCGGAGGACGGCGCGCTTGCGCTCTTCTTCGGCGCGCGGCGCGGCGAGGGCGTAGGCGTCGGCGCCCGAGAGCGGCGTCTCGCCGAGCAGGGTGCGGACGCTGGCCCAGAAGATGGCGATCACGCCGATGAGCGCGCCGCCCGCGAGCACGAGGATCGCCGAGGCCGGGCCCTGGATGACGCCCGCGGTGAGCGCGATGCCCACCGTGAGGATCGGCAGCCCGACGCGCGCGTACTCGGCGAGCTTCTTTTCGAGGTCGTTGGGCTCGTTGCGCGGCGACTCGCGCTCGGGGGTATCGCGGTAGGGGGTGCTCATTCGTCGTTCTTGTCGTCGAGCTGCTTCAGCTCTTCGTCGAGCTTCGCGTCGTAGGCGTCGGGCGCGCCGTCGTCGCTTGGCGTGGTGGCCGCGGCGGCGCGCGCCGAGGCGTTGACGCCGCCTCGGCGGAAGCGACGGAGCATGGTCACGGCGAACGCGGCCATGCCCATGATCATCACCAGCGGGGCGATGTAGAGGAAGCGATTCGCGCCCTCGTTGGTGGGCACCATCATCGCGCCGGGGCCGTGTTGACGCACCCACTCGGTCTTGATCTCTTCGAGGGTCATGCCCTTGGCCATCATCGCCCGGACCTCGATCCGGAAGTCGTGGGCGAAGCCGCAGGGGCACGTGACCAGCGACTCGCGCGGGCACCCGCACGTGCATTGAAGAGCGCTGAAGACGCGCTTTTCTTCGTCGTTGCGGATGTCGAGCACGCCCGAGCGATCCATCCCCTTGCCCATGTCGCCCATGTCTTGCGCGAAGGCCGACGTGGTGAAACGGAGCGAGGCCAGCGCCGCCACGAGGGCGACGGCGAGGACGATCGAGCGGGCGATGCGGCGGCGGTGGAGCATGGAGATCGTCACTGAGCGACGGCCCCTCCGGGGAGGGGAACCGCTTCGCTCGCCGAGAACGGAGCGTCGGCCGTGATCGGCGCGTTGGCCCGGCTCGGCGGCGTCGGCGCACCGTAGGACTGGGCGGAGGCGCCGGCCATCAGGAAACCGAACATCACCGCGGTGCTGACCGACGCGGCAGCGCGGACGTAGCCGAACGCGCCCGCCTCTTCGAGCGCGACGTCGGGCCACATGGCCACCATCGCGCCCAGCCAGAGCACGATCGCTCCGAGCCAGATGAACGAGATCAGCATGTTCACGTGGATCTGGAACGCCGCGACCTTGGTCTGCGGGTTGACCATCCCGATGATCATGTAGAGGTCGTTCTTGGCGGTGATGTAGCGGCCGACGATGGTGGCGGGGGCCTCGGGCATCGTCTTGTAGATGAACTTCGCGGGGCTGATTCGCCCGACGGATTTGCCGTTTCGGGTCACGTCGACGTCGGCGAAGATCATCCGCTTCTCGCTGTCGACTTCCATGCGCGGGCCGGCGTAGGTGACGACGTACTCCTCGATCGTCGTCGACTGCCCGGGCGTGAGGCTGGCTTCCTTGTCGACGCTCCAGGCGCGGCCGGTGAAGCCGACGAACATCAGCGCGATGCCGACGTGGACGATGTAGCCGCCGTAGCGTCGGCGCGATTTCGCGACGAGGTGGAAGAACGAGCCGATCACCGACTCGTCGGTGGCGTTCTTCTGGCGGGCCTTGATCCCGCGGGCGAACTCTTGCGCGACCACGACCATGTTGAACGCCACGATCATGATCGTGAAGAACGGGTACGTGGACGACAGGCGGGAGAGCGCGTCGCCGAGCAGGCCCGGGTAGATCGGATCGAAGTGGACGAAGGCCGGGCAGCCGAAGCGCTTGCCGAAGAAGATGTGGAGCCCGCCGGTGATCACCGTCCCCACGACCGGCCAGAGGAAGCTCTTCTTGAAGAGCTCGGGCGACGTCTTTCGCCAGCCGAGAAGGGGGGCGACCCCCATGAGCGTCAGCACCGAGAGCACCAGCGGCGGCAGCCACGCGTTGTAGAACGTGGGCCCGAGCGTGGACTTCTGATCGAGCAGCCACTCGCTGATCCGCGGCCAGACGGTGGCCACGGCGATGAAGACCATGATGCTGAGGAAGCCCCAGTTGTTGCCGACGAACGCCGCCTCGCGCGAGAGGAGCGAGTCGAGCTCGCCCTCGTTCCGGAGCTTGGGGATGCGGTACATCACCAGCGCGATGCACACCGCGGCGATGACGCCCATGAAGTAGACGAAGAAGATCCCGATGTCGGAGTTGGCGAACGAGTGGACGCTGGCGATGAGGCCCGATCGGGTGAGGAACGTCCCGAAGATCGTGAGCCAGAACGTCAAGCAAATGAGGAGGATGTTCCACACCTTCATCATCCCGCGACGCTCCTGGATCATGATCGAGTGCAGGAAGGCCGAGGCCGTGAGCCAGGGCAAGAAGGCCGCGTTCTCGACGGGATCCCAGGCCCAGGGGCCGCCCCAGCCGAGGGTGTCGTAGGCCCAGAGCATCCCGAGGCAGTTGCCGATCGAGAGGAAGAGCCACG
>JBDTXR010000507.1:0-6254 GCA_040006075.1 Byssovorax sp.
CGGGAGGGAGCGGGCTCCGGGCTGCAGAGCGCTGAAAACAAGTGTCAGGCCCGCTCCCTTCCGGTCGCGGCTATGCGTCAGTCGAGCGAGGATCCTGGTCGCTGATCTAGAAGCAGCAGCGGAAGCCCACGTCGCAGGCTTGATTGTCGAGCACGCTCCGGGTGGCGAGCTGGTCGCAGCGGAGAGAGATGTTGTCGGCCCCGCTGTCGCAGTGGGAGCCTCCGCGGATGTGGCACACCGTGGGGTTCACGGTGTCGTCGCACGAGTTCTCCCACTCGGCGGCGTTGCCGCTCATCCCGTAGACGCCCACGACGCCGCCCTGGCAGGAGGCGTTGGCGCCGCCGTCGACCGGGGTCCTCCCGAGGCAGCTTCCCACGACTCCGCACGAGCCGCCGGGCGCGCCCGGCGTGACCTGGTCGGCGCCGCGACAGGCGGCGTGATCGTAGTTGTGGGCGTCGTACGGGTACTCGTTGACTGCTTGCGCCGTGCAGGCGTTGTACCACTCGCTCTGGATCGCGTTGGCGTACACCAGCGGCGAGCTCAGCGGATCGGGGTTGGCGCCGCCGCCGATCTTTCCGCAAAGGTGCTTCCCGTAATAGGCACAGTACGAGAACGCGTCACACCAGTCGATGTAGGCCACCGGGTACGCGTAGGCCGTGGCCATCGGCGGCCACGCGCCGCCCGGCGTGAAGATGTTGCTGGCGCAAACCGCGGGCAGGTTCTGGATGTTCTGGGGGTTCGCGGCGATGAAGTTGATGTACTGCGCGTTCGTGACCTCGTAGGCGTCGATGCAGTAGTTCGGGCCGTTGGCGCGCGGGACCGACTTCATCCCCGCCGGGCAAGCGCAGATGTTGCCCGTGCAGAGCGTGCTCAGGCAGTCCGGTCCGGACACGCACTTCTGGCCGGCCGAGCAGGCGGTGCAGAACGGACCGCCGCAGTCGATGTCGCTCTCGTTGCCGTTCTGGAGCTTGTCGGTGCACTTGGGCGGATCGCACTTGCCCGTGCCCGCGTTGCAGACCTTGTTCTTGCAGTCCCCCGCGACGTTGCAGGCCAGGCCCGTGTCGCACTTCGGGCAGGTGTTGCCGCCGCAGTCGACGTCGGTCTCGTTGAGATCGGGGCTGAAGGATCCGTCGGTGCACGTCGGCGCACAGGCCTTGTTGGTGCACGTGGCGCCCTTGCAGTCGGTCGCGACCTCGCACGATTTGGCCACGCCGCAGCCGGGGCAGAAGCCACCTCCGCAGTCGGTGTCGGTCTCCTTGCCGTTGATGACTCCATCCATGCACGTCTCGATTGCGCACTTGTGAATGGAGGTGTCGCAGTTCTTGGAGACGCAGTCGGCGCTGACCTTGCAGCCCTGATTCGCGGGGCAAGGAGCGCAGGTCGGGCCGCCACAGTCCTTGTCGGTCTCCTTGCCGTTCAGCATCATGTCGGTGCAGCTGCTGGCGCCGCCCGTTCCGCCGCCGGCGCCGCCCGCGCCCCCCATGCCGCTGCCGCCGGTGCCGCCGCTGCCCGTGGTGCCCATGTCGCCGCCGCCCGCGGTGGTGGGCAGCCCGCTGGTGCTCGTCGTCGTCTTCGGCGGCGGTGGCGCGCTGGAGCTCGATCCGCTGCCGCCGCCGCACGAGGCTGCAGCGACGATGGAGAGCGCGAAGAGAGAGACGAGGGAGGCGACGGTGGTACGCGAAGTCATGCGACTTCAATCGTGCGGGGTGATCGCGTCTCCTGTCAATGCGCGCGATCCGCGGGCACAGGCGCGGCGGGCGAGGCTCCCGCGTGCTGCCAGAGCAACCACCCGAGGCACCCCGGGAGCACCCACGCCGTGAGCGCGAGGAACGCCGTCGTGTAGCTCCCGGTGGCCTGGATCGATCGGCCAATCAAGGGTCCTGCGACGATGTACGCCAGCGACTGCGCCGCCGCCGTGAGGCCGCCCGCGGCCGAGACCTGGCGTGAAGGGACGCGCGCCATCATCTCGGTCGTCGCCAGCGCGAAGAGCCCGCCGCCGCCCGAGAGAGCGACGCTGACGACGCCCATCACCGCGTACGGCCCGCCCGCGAACGGCGCCGCGAAGCTGACGATCATCAGCGCGGTGGCGCAGGCGACGAGGCGTCGTGGCACCCCGGTGACGCCGTCGGCGAGCGCGCGGCTCGCGGCGTGGCCGAACAAGATCGCGCCGGCGTCGAAGAACAGCGGAGGAAACCAGAGATAGCGCGCGACGTTGGCCTGGAGGAGGTGCTGATCGTGGACGAGGTATTTGGCCGTCCAGTTGAAGTAGAAGCTGAGGATCGGCGAGGTCGCGAGCACCACGAGGATGGCGCGGAGCACCGCCGGATGCCTGAGGAGCGCGATCGGTCCGAGCGGCGCGCCCGCCGCGGGCGTTTCCGCCTCGTTTTCAGGGCGATCGAGCGCGGCGCGCGCCTCGGGCCCGCGCGTGGCCAGGAGCCAGATCGGGACCCACGAGAGGCCGACGAGCGCGGTGCCGACGAAGGCCATGCGCCACCCGAAACGGTTGGCGAGCGCGGTCGCGAGGAGCGGCGCGAACATCGCCCCGATCGAGCTGCCGCTGAAGAGAATGCCGAGCGCGCGCGGCCGATCCTTCGGCGGGAGCGCGCGGTGAATCGTCTGCGCCGCCCCGGGAAACGAAGGCGATTCGGCGATGCCGAGGGCGATGCGCAGCCCGAAGAGGACCCCGAACCCGGGCACGAGCGTGTGGAGCGCCGCGACCCCGGACCAGATCAGGACCGCGACCAGAAGCCCGCGCCGCGCGCCGACCCGATCGATGACGCGACCCGCGATCGGCGCGCCGACGAGGTAAGCGATCGAGAACGCCGACACCAGCCAGCCATAGGCCACGTCGTCGATGCCGAGGCTGGTTTGCACGGTCGGCGCGATGACCGCGAGCGTCTGCCGATCGATGTAGCTGACCGCCATCGTGAACGTGGCGACGAGCGTGAGCGCCCAGGCATGGCGGCGGCTGAGGCCGGCCACCGAGGGAGTGAACGGATTGCGGGAGGGGAGGGGGCTCATGCGCGAAGCGGAGAGTAGGCGGGCGCGGGCGCGGAGGGAATCATCGAGGCGAGACGATGCCGCGACGTCGCGCTCGCGCGGGGGTACGAGGGCGGGGTATAAGACGCGGGTGAAGATCACGCGCTTCGAGTTCCACGATCACGCGGCGGACTGGCACCTGGAGCCGACGGCGTTCGATTCGTTGAACCTGCTCGTCGGGGTGTCGGGCGTGGGCAAGACGAAGATCCTGGAGGCTTTCCGGCGAGTCTGTCGGCTCGCCTTGGAGAGTGACTACAACCCGGGATTGATCGAGTGGAACATCGAGTTTGAACAAGAAGATAAGTCGTACCGATGGTCGGGGCGAACCGAGACCCCTCCCGATGACGGGCTGGGCGAGCTGGAAGCGTCTTCTACAAGCTTGCGAGCAGCCGCTCCAACCAGGATCGCGAACGAGCAAGTCTCAAACGGTACTTCCGCGAGCCTCATCGATCGTGATGCTGAGGTATTCACGTTTCAAGGTGACCGGCTGCCACGCTTGCGAAACACCGTGAGCGCCATCGCCTTGCTCGAGAACGAGGAAGCTGTCGCACCGCTTCGTCGTGGATTCAAGCGAGCGCTCTTCAGCAAAGCGTCCGAGTTGCCGCTGAGGCTTCCCTCTCAGACATTCCGAGTGGCAGGCCTGGTTCATCAGACGGAGATCTACACTCGGCTACGCGAAGGGCCTGATGGCTTCGCGAAATTCAAGGAAGCGCTCGCAGAATCCGGGCTCAAGAACCTCTCGGAGTATGCTCCACTCGCGGCGTTCTACTTGCAGGAAGCATTCCCGGAGCAGTTCGCCGAGCTCCAAGATGTCTTTATCGACACGTTTCCTTTTGTGACTGACGTGAAGATCGTGAAATCCAATCGCGCGCAGTCCAGTACGGCCGTGACTCTGGAGCTGGCGATTCGAGAGACTGATCTCAACGGCTGGGTGATGCAGTCCGACATATCGTCCGGCATGCTCAAGACGCTGGTCCATGCGATTGAGACGTTCCTGGCTCCACCCGGGTCAGTGATCGTTATCGACGAGTTTGAGAACAGTCTAGGAATCAACTGCATGTCCGATCTTACTCGCTTGATATTACGGCGCACGGATTGTCAAGTCATCCTGACGAGTCATCACCCCTACATCATTGGCCATGTCCCGGTCGACGCCTGGAAGCTCGTGACGCGAAAAGGGGGTCACGTGAGCGTCACCAGCGCGCGGGATATTCCCGAGCTGAAATCCGCTTCCCGGCTCGACTCCTTCACTCGCCTCATCAATCTTCCTGAGTATCGGTTTGAGGAGGGTATTCAGTGAATATTTGCTTTCTCGTTGAAGGCGAGCAAACCGAGAGGCATGTCTACCGGAGCTGGATAGAGCATACCTTCCCGACGCTCTCCCAGGTTTTTGCGGCCGGCGACATGACCGTTGATACCTATTACATCGTCGTCGGGGGAGGTGTTCCACGGTACAAGAAGCTGATCCGCGGGCTCATGCTGGAATTTCAATCTTATCCTGCGATCGATCACTTTTTTGTCTGTGTCGACGCAGAGGCCAAGACGTATGCGGAAGCTGTCGAGGAGATTGAGATCGAGATCAAGATGTACCCCTGTGCGCCTCAGTTGAATATCCATATCATCGTTCAGCACGGTTGCATCGAGACATGGTTTCTGGGGCATACCGCCATGATGCAGCAGGTCGCACGGACCTCGCGCATGTCGAAATATGTGAAATTTTACGACGTGTCCGAGCAAGATCCCGAAAGCATGGAAGCCTGCCCAGGCAGCGGAACGAGAGCGCAATTCCACGAAGAATATTTGCAGGAGATGTTTCTGGCGCAGACTCCTCGTCAACGATACAAGAAGAGCAAGCCCGGCCTTGTGCTCGAGCGGTCATACCTGGACGCGCTACGAGCACGCTGCCGGGTCACAGGCCACCTGCGGAGCTTGCAAAAATTGTTCACGACCTGGGACGCCATGGCATCGGTCTCTTCATCAGATCAATAATCGTCGTCCGGGACCTGCGCGAGCTCCCACAGCTCGGCGAACTTCTCCTGCACATACGGGTTGAGCTGGTCCCCTAGCTCGCGCGGCAGCTTGGCCCGGTGAATCAGATCCTGGATATCGACGAGATCTCTCGCGCGGTGCGCTGCCGACAGCCCGGAAGCGAGCTTGAGCTCGATGAGGCTCGGGAGCGTGACGACGCGGAATCTCTCGCCGCGCTCCGCGGCGTCCTTCGGGATCGGAATCGCAACGGGCTTTGGCTTCCCATCGCCGGGGAACTCGCCGGCGAGCAAGAAATCGATTCGCACGTTGTTGAACGTGTCGCGGACCGGCTTGCCGCCGGCTCGCAGGTTTACATAGCCGCGGCCGAGCCATTCGTCCTTGAAGCGGGCGAGGCCTTCCGGGGTGATCAGGATATCGACGTCCTCGGTCGTCCGCTCGAAGCCGTGGTAGCCGAGGCTGAGCGCGCCTGCGACGGCGTAGTCGATCCCCGCAGCTTCGAGCCGCCGGGCGATCTCCTCCGCCGCGAGCTGAACCGGTGATTTCCCCATGAAGTACGCCCCCGCGCGAGCAAGTACCGCGTCCATTCGCGCGTCGATCGCCGTGCCCGACCGTCGATCCATGAGGGTGAGGATAGCACGGCCGAGCGCGTGTCGGAACGCTGGATGCGCCCCGGATCAGGGCGCACCCGGACGTCTGGATTAGCCTCCGAGCTTCTTCTTCAGCAGATCGTTGAGCAGCCTGGGGTTGGCCTTGCCAGAGGTCTTCTTCATCACCATGCCGACGAAGGCGCCAAGCAGGTTGAGGTTACCCGCCTTGTACCGCGCGACCGCGTCGGCGTTCTCCGCCAGAACGGCGTCGACGACCGGATCGAGAGTGCCGGTGTCGGCGATGGGGGTGAGGCCTTGAGAGGCGATGATCGCCGCCGCGCGGCCCTTGCCGGCCAGCATTTGCTCGAGCACGTCCTTGGCGATCTTGCCGGTGATCGTGCCGCCGTCGAGGAGGGCGACGAGCTCGCCGAGGGCTTTTCCGTCGATGGGGAGATCCGCGACGGAGCCGCCCTTGGCCGCGCGGATCACGTCGTTGACGATCCACTTGGCCACGGTCTTCGGGCTGGGGTGCGCGGCGACGGCCGCTTCGAAGAAGGCGGTGACGGCAGCGTCGTCGGCGAGGATCCGGGCGTCCTCGGCCGGGATCCCGTGGGTGCTTTGCAGGCGCGCGGCCTCGGG
>JBDTXR010000508.1:0-6249 GCA_040006075.1 Byssovorax sp.
TGTCCTCCAGCATCGGCAAGAAGAACATCGCGCACAAAGGCAGCGGGCACGGCGTGGTCGCCCCGCCGGCCATGAGCCTGATGTCGCCGCCCGCGCCTCCTGCGCCGGCGCCGTTCCCTTACGCCGCTCGCGCCTCCAACGCGTCGAAGACCAAATCGAAGCTGAAGGTCGACGGCAACGCGGTGATGGTCAAGGGATCCACGATGTCGCTCGATCCGCCGGCCAACCAGCCGGCGCAGGCGACAGGCGGCGACGTGGTCACGCACGCGACGAAGAACGTCGCGGTCATGACCATGGGCTCTGCCATGTTGACGGTCAGTGGCTCCGGGGTCTGCGCGACGACCGACATGGCGGCGCTGAACGTGATCACCGCCGAATCGACCGTCGCGCAAGTGCAAATGCCGCTGCTGGAGGCGGGTGATTGCCACCGCCGGGCTCCGAATGTCCCACTGTCGCCGTGATCGTCGTCGAGCGGGGTTGACCCGCGGGCCCGGTCTGTCGGTCGTGGCTGGTCGCCGCGAGGGCCGGATCGACGCGCTCGAGGCGGTCCGGCCTCTCGGCGGCGCGGTGGGGCTGGGTAGTGAGGGCGATATCGGATAGGCTCGGGGGAGACCAATGGCGACGAACTACGGCAAGAAGAACGTGGCGCACAAGGGCAGCAACCATGGCGCGGTGGGCCCCGGGGCCATCAGCCTGATCACGCCGCCCGCGCCGCCCGTTCCGACGCCGTTCGTCTACGTCTCGAAGTCGTGCAACGCGAGCGGCACCAGCGCAAAGCTCCTCATCGACAAGAAAGAGGTCCTCGTCAAAGGCTCGACGATGCCCCTGGAGCCGCCGGCGAATCAGCCGTCGCAGTCGGGCGACATCGTCACGCACGGGTCGAAGGCCCTCGCCGTGACGACGACCGGATCGGTGTGCTTCACCGTCGAAGGCAAGGAGGTCTGCGGCGTCGGCGACATGGTGTCGATGAACGTGCTCAACAAGAACATGACGACGGCGCAGATGATGGTCCCGCTGCTCGAAGGGCCGGACTTCGACCTGGCGCAGACCTCGTACGGGGACGCCGCGGCGATCAACCGCAAGTGGCGCCGCGCGTATCCCCCCTCGAGGGCCGATCAGACCAAGGCCGGGCACCCAGTCGACCTGGGGACGGGCTACGTGGTCGACGAGGCCGTCGATCTGCGCTTGCCCGGCTTCCTCCCGCTCGTCTGGTCGCGGTCGTACACCTCGTCGTCGGCCGCGCACCGCGGCGCGCTCGGTAAGGGGGGATGGACGCACAGCTTCGAGTCGTGGCTGGAAGCGACGGAGTCGGGCTATCGCCTCCACGACGAAGAGGGGTTGCCCGTAGACTTCGCGCCCGCGGGCGATCGGGGGCTGAGCTTCTGCCGCCGCAAGGGCCTGGAGCTCGCGCGGCGAGGCGATGGCTTCACGATCCAGAGCGTTCATGATCAGCGGATCTGCACCTTCGCCGCGCTGCCGGGCGGTCGCCTCGCCCTGCGCGCGGTGAGCGACCCGCGCCACCACCGGATCAGCCTCGAGTACGACGGCGACGTCCTCACGCGGATCATCGACAGCGTCGGGCGTCAGCTCCGGATCCACAGCGACGCGAGGGGCCGGATCACGCGTGTCGCGGTCTGGGCGAGCGAGCCTGGCAGCGAGCTCCCACCCACGCTCCAGACCTGGTTCGACTATGCCTATCACCCCGAGGGCGAGCTCGCCGCGCACACCAACGCTCTCGGGCACGCCGCGACGTGGGATTACGACGGCCTGCATCGCCTCGTCAAGGCGACGCTCCGGAACGGCCTCGCGTTTCACTACGAGTACGATCCCGAGGCGGGGCACTGCGTCCACACGTGGGGCGACGGCGGGCTACACGACGTTCATCTCGAGATCGATTTCGAGAAGGGCGAGACCCGCACGCACGGGACGAGCCGGGCGCGGCGCTACCTCTGGAAGCATGGCCTGGTGTGGCGCGAAGAGACGTTCGGCGGCGAGTGGGCCGTGGAGCGGCTCCGTGACGACGACGAGCTGCTCGTGGCCCGGAAGAACGGCGCGGGCGAGGCGACGACCTACGACCACGACGAGCGCGGGCACCGCGTGCGCGAGATCGACGCCGCCGGGAACGTGTCGAGCTGGGAGTTTCAAGGCGATCTCCTGCTGAAGTACGTCGGCCCGACCGGGCTCTTTACGCGGTATGCGCACGACGCCTCGGGCTCGCTGGTGGGGATGGCTTTGCCGACCGGCTTTGCCTATCAGGTGGAGCGCGACCGAGAAGGCTTGATAGCCGCCGTCCACGACAGCGACGGGCTCCGCGCGCGGCTGACCCACGACGCCCACGGCAACCTCGCCACCGAGACGCAGGCCCGCGGAGCGACGACACGCTATCGCCACGACGCCCTCGGGAGGCCCGTGGAGCAGACAGACGCCCTCGGCCGGACGAGCACGGTCCTCTACGACGCCGTCGGCGCGGTGCTGGAGCGACGTTACCGCGACGGCACGACCCTTGTCGCCGCCTACGACCGGCTCGGCAACCTGACGACGATGACCGATGCGCTCGGGCACGTCACCCGCCTGGAGCACACGGGCACCGGCTATCTCGCGCGGATCACCCGCGCCGATGGGCAGGTGTACAAGCTGGTCTACGATCAGGACGAGCGCCTGATCCAGGTCCTGAATCCTCGCCTCGAATGCCATGACTTCGAGTACGATCGCGCCGACCAGCTCATCGCCGAGCGCACCTTCGATCGACGGCTGCTGTCGTATCGCTACAACCAGGCCGGGCGGCTCGTCCGGGTAGATTACCCTGAAGGCGAGTGGCGCGAGCTCAGCCACGACAAGCTCGGCAACGTGGTCGAGGACCGCGGCGGCGACGTGCAGATCGTCTTCACTCTCGACGCCCTGGGGCGCATCGTCAAGGCGATCTGCCAGGACGTAACGGGCCAGGTCGTCACCGAGTTCGAGCGGGACCAGTGGGGCCGCGTGACGGCCGACATCCAGAATGGCCGCGCGGTGCGCCACGAGTACGACGCGCGTGGGCGCCGCACGGCGCGGGTGCTACCGGGGGGCGAACGCACCGAGTATCACCACGATCCCGACGGCGCCTTCGCGGGCGTGACCCACGCCGGGACCAGAGTGGCAATCGATCGCGACGCGCTCGGGCGCGAGCGGACACGGCGCGCGGCCAGCTGGGCTCTGGAGTCCGAGTACGATCGCATGGATCGGCTGGCGACGAAGCGGATCCACGCAGCCGGCCCCGGCGGCGCGGCGCGGGTGCTCGGCGAGCGCAGGTATGGACACGACCTGACGGGGCGTTTGACGACGATCGAAGGCGCGGTGGGCGAGCTGACGACGTATCGCTACGACCGCATCAATCAGCTCGTCGAAGCGACGCGCGGCGCGGCGCGCGAGGTCTTCGAGTACGATCCCACCGGATCGCTGGTCAGCGCGCTGCGGGAGCTCGACGCGGGCGGGCAAACACTCCGCTGGAGCCTTTTACCCGGCAACACGCTCAAGGCCACCGCGAAGGCTCGCTACCTCAACGACGGTCGAGGACGGCGCATTCGTCGCGTTGAAGGGCGCGGCGGCGACGAGGCCGACGCGCAGGTGACGACGTACGGGTGGGACACGAAAGACAGGCTTCGCGAGGTGGTGTTGTCGGACGGCGGGCGCGTGCGCTTCACGTACGACGCGCTCGGGCGCCGGGTGCGCAAAGACGTGATCGGGCCGCCCGCGCCTCTCGCCGACGTGCTCGCTGGCACGGCGAGCCCGCCGGCGCGGCACCGCGTGTCGTTCCTCTGGGACGCGGACGTGCTCTGCGAAGAGGTGGTGTCGTCGGCGGCGCAGGATGCGCGCGCGCGGGCCCACGTGCACGAGCCCGACACGTTCGTGCCCATGCTCCAGATCGAGCGAGGGCAGGTGTTCGGAGTCGTCAATGACCACCTCGGGATGCCCAAAGAGCTGATCGACGACGCCGGGCGAATCGCCTGGAGAGCGCAGCACGGGGCGTGGGGGAACGCGCTCGGCGAGGAGCGTGACGGGGGCGCGGCGGCCGTCAAGTCGCCCTTCCGGCTGCTCGGGCAGTACGCGGACGAAGAGGCGGGGCTCTGCTACACGCGGTTCCGCTACTTCGAGGCGGAGACGGGGCGGTGGCTCAGCGCCGATCCGATCGGGCTCGCGGGCGGCCTCAACCTCTTCGCGCTGGATGGCAGTCCCTCCACGACCGTCGATCCTCTCGGCCTCTGCGCGCCCCAGAACGGAGATCCGGCCAAAGCTTTCATGGATCGGGCGCTGGCCTTGCAGGGCATGGACCACGAGCCGAACGGCTTCAAGCAGAAGTGGACCGAGGACGGCCAAACGTTCGAAGCGCGAATTCACCCGGCGGATGCGGCGCACGGAAAGACGGGCAGCATCTTTCGTGTCGGTCGGCAGGCGGTCCCCGATCCCACCAACCCGAAGGCACAGGGCTCGGGCCAGAGCTACGTGGATCCCGCCGGCACCTGGCACCATCAAAGCACCTTGCTGCCGACCTTCGCGAACGGGAACGCGAACCCCGACTACAATCCGACGGCCGCCAAGGACACGCACGTCCAGCTCTAGAGGAAGCACCCGACATGGCCCTGGCCGAATCGACGATCGTGGACGAGATCGAGGCGACGCTCCGCTCCTATCCCTGGCTGGACTGCGAGCTTCACACGCTGCGGCACGGAGGGCTCGCGGTAGTCGGCGGCGTGGCGCTTCATCGCGCTCCGCCCCTCACACCCGACGTGGTGCTCTATTTTGCCGACGTGTTTCTCGTGAGCGCGCTGCGGACCTGGAGCACCGATACCGACCATCGCGTGCTCACCAGACACGACGGCGCGGAGGCGATCCCGCTCGGGCTCCCGTTCCGCGTGGACCAGGGATATTCGATCTACCGGCTCCAGCCCGAGGACCTCGACGGCGCGTGCTGGATCGCCGCGCGCTCCCTGCGAATGAAGCAGATGCGACGACCGGAAGAGCCGTTGAGCCTGCCCCCTGGGTGGTCGGGTGGCGGAGGGTGGCAAGCGACCTGAGCCGCGGCGCCGAGCGCCCGCCCACTGCGGCCCACGGCGCCCGTGCCATCCGCGAGGACATCAACCTTGGACCGCGGGATAGCGTACGGGCTCTGTCCGAGCTGCATCGTATTTCAGCGCAAATCGGGCGACCTGATGCTCGCATTCAAGAACGGTGTGTCACCCTGCTACGAGTCATCGCGGACCGAGACGAGCCGTCCGGTGTCGCACAGACTGCTCGGGTCCTGCTGGAGAATTGGAATTCGTAACATTATTGAGCGCAGACACCGGT
Source organism: Byssovorax sp. (assembly GCA_040006075.1). Taxonomy (GTDB): domain Bacteria; phylum Myxococcota_A; class Polyangia; order Polyangiales; family Polyangiaceae; genus JANYGI01. The sequence goes on from JBDTXR010000508.1 coordinate 5,323, forward strand.
TTGCTCTTTGAGAGGCGAGGAGGAGATCAAGCATGATTGCTCTCCAGAAAATTGTCGAGAAGCTACGAGCAACAGCGCCCGCCCTTCGCGGCGCGGTCATCAAGGATCTGGGCGTAGATATCGCTCACGACGCGTGGCGCTCATGTGACGACGCGGAGGTCCTCGCCAATTTTGCGAATTTGGTGCTGCCGAAGCTCCTGGTGGCAATCGGTCTCGCGGCATGTATTCGAGAGCTACTGTCGCAGCTCGGCCTCATCGAGTCGCCGTTGATGAGACCAGTCGCCGCCGCGGGCCAGCTGTCCGACGAGCCGTCGCTCGTATCAGCAGTGGAAGCCGCCCTGAAAGACCTTGGAGGAGCGCCGCTTGCGGACAGCGTCGATTACGATGCCTATGCGGCCGTCGTCAATCTGCACAAGTACCTCGTTCATGATGAGACCAGAGGCATCCACGGAGTCGTCTTCTTCTGCGTCGAGTCGACAGTGTCAAAGAACTATCCGACGTGGAACGATGCGAACAATCATGTCGCCGATCTGCTTCGTGACGCAACTTCGAGTTTTGTTGGTGGCGCATTCGAGTCTGTTGGTTGGCGTGGTTTAACAGGCGAGGGATGAGCGTTGACCCGGTCGCGAGGAGACTGTCTCGCTCAGCATTGGCACAGGCGGCTCGAACGCCCGCCCTCCGTCGCCGTTTCGATGCGGCGCCCCCGCGCCCGTGCTATCCGGACCCCGCCATGGATAGCCCCGCCCTCCTCCCCGATCATCCCTACGCCGCCTTCCTCGATCGCGTCGAAAAGCCGGCCCGCTATTCGGGTGGCGAGGTCGGCGCCGTCATCAAGGACTGGGCGTCGGTCGAGGCCCGGGTTTGCCTTGCTTTCCCGGACATCTACGACATCGGGATGAGCCACCTCGGCTTCAAGATCCTCTACAA
>JBDTXR010000509.1:0-6248 GCA_040006075.1 Byssovorax sp.
GCGTGCGCCTCGTTCAAAGACAAACGCACCCCCTCGGGCGAGTTCTGCAGCGACATGCAGGTCGTCCCCGCGGGCCAGGAGGCCGAGTCGGAGTACCACCGCCTCCAGCCGATCAGCAGCGATCCCAAGGCCAGGACCGAGGCCGAGCGCCTCGAGTCGCTCCGCAAGGCGGCGTGCGCCGTCGGCGGCGACGCGGTGATCGAGGCCGTGAACGAGGAGGTCCGCGCCGAGAACGCGACCTACGCGACGGTGTCGAGCGGGACCGCGATCATCTGGCTCCGCCGCCCCGCCGGCAGCGGCTCGCGCCCGCTGAGCCTGCCGAACAAGAAACCCACCTCCGCCACCTCGGCCGATCCTGCCGTCGAGGCTCCCCCGACCGAGGCGAGCGCGGAGCCCACCGCCGCCCCCACCGCGGCCCCGGCCGCCCCGACGGGATCTGCGAAGGCGGGAAAACCGCCGGTGAAGCCGCCCGTCGTGACGCCGAAGAAGAAGTAGCAAGCTCGCGAAAGCGCGGAAGGCAAGAGAGGGAGTCGATCCGATTCCCTTCGTCTTCGTCCTCGTCCTTCGTCTTCGTCCTCGTGCGCGTCTTTCGTGCACGTGCGCGTGCGCGCTCCCGTCCGGAATCAGAGCGCGCACGCGCACGCGCACGCGCACGCGGACGCGCACGAAGACGAGGACGAAAGACGAAAGACGAAAGACGAGGACGACCGGATCCAGAGTGGCAATCAGAAGAGGTTGGGGGTTCCCTTCTTGATCGGCTTCGAATCGTCCTTGGGGGGATCCTTCTTCACGGGATCCTTCTTCGTCGCCCCCGATTTCGGCAGCACGGCCCCGCTCGGCAGAGTGCCTTTTTGCGTGGGCAGAACGTGCTGCTCGGGCGCGGCGTGATCCGGCGCGCTCGGCAGGACTCCCTTGTTGTCGAGCACGCCGCTGCCCTTGCTCGGCAAATTGCTCTGCGTCGGCAGAACGGTGGTGTTGTCGGGGAGCACCGCGTTGCGGGACGGGAGCGAGGAGGCGTTGCCGTCCGGGGTTCCGCTGAGCGGGCGCGGGGGAGGCGCGCCGCGGCGGAGGATGCGGAAGACGACCCGGCGGTTCTTCGACGTCATCCGCTTGCAATCGGGGCTCAGGCCCTCGTCGGGGCCCTGGCAGCCGGTGTCGTCGTAGACGGGCTGGGTGTGGCCAAAGCCCTTGGCTTGCAGGCGCGAGGCGTCGATCCCGCTGGACACGATGAAGGCCATGGCGCTGTTCACCCGGCGCTGGGAGAGGTTCATGTTGTAGGCGTCGGTGGCGCGAATGTCGGTGTGGCCCTCGATCCGGACCTCGCGCAATTCGGGGTGGGCCAGGAGCACCTCGACCACGTCGAGCAAGACCGGCTTGGACTCGTCGAGGAGGATGTCCTTGTCGGTCGCGAAGTGGACCTCGTCGAGGATGACAATCTCGTCGCCCTTGAGGTAGGCCGTGGGACAGCCGTGCTTGCCGCGGGGGCCGCCGGGGAGATCGGGGCACTCGTCCTCGCGGTCCATCACCCCGTCGCCGTCGGAGTCCTTGTCGGGGCAGCCCAGGTTCTCGGGCGGGCCAGGCACGCTGGGGCAATGATCGGCCGCGCCGATCAGGCCGTCGTGATCGGGATCGTCGGAGTCGACCTCTTGAAGGCGGTTGATCTCGTCTTGCTCGCGCGAGGTCTTGGGCTGCCAGGTGATGCTGCTGAAGAAGCGCACGGCCGGGGCGCCGAAGCCGCAGGCGGCGCCGAAGCTGCCGCCGATGGTGACGGTGATCCCTTGCTTGGTCTGCCAGCGGGCGCCGAGGAGGAACTCGGCCGGGATCTGGCGGATGCTGTCGGGGTACTTCGTCAACGACGGGTAACCGTAGACCTCCCCGATGACCGAGACGCCCCAGCGTTGCACGACATAGGCCTCGGCCGAGAGGCCGAACGAGGCCATGTCGCCGATGCGGACCCCCGCGAGCTGGCGGTCGGGCCGGATCCAGACTCCCCCGTTGGCGGCCACGAGGAGGCCGGCGCTGAAGCGGTAGTCGGCGATGAGCGAGCCGCCGTAGGTGACGACCCCGTCGCTGGTGAAGGCCTCGACGCTCCCGGTGGGCAGGTTGACGTTGCCCACCACCGCCATGCCGAAGCCGCTCTTGACCTCGTCTTTGCGGTTGAAATAGGGGATCGCCACCTTGGACGAGAAGCGGAGATCGCCCATGGCGCTGGATTTGATCGATCCCTCGGTCCCGATGGGACGGAGGTTGTCGGACGACTGCCAGGCGGTGAACGGGACCGCGAGCGAGATGTCGAACCAGTTGAAGAAGCCAATGCCGGCCATGCCGGTGAGCTCGAGGCTCGCCGCCACGGCGCTGATCCGCTGGTTGGTGTTCTTGTTGACGAGCACCAGCGGATCGAGCGCCACGCTGGTGAAGAGGCCGAACGTGGGCGAGAGATTGCCAATCACCTCGGACTTCTGGACCATGACCAGATCGCGCGGGGCGGCGGAGGGGCGGAACACCTGGGCGTCGAAGCGGCCCTCTTCGGCCGTGGCCGGAGGCGACGCCAGCAGCCCCGCCAGCAGCGCTGCGCCCGACGAGAGCAGCGTGCGAACGAGCCTCACGAGCGGGCCTCTGACTTGGCGGACTTCGCGGGCTTCGCCGATCGGCGCTTGATCCCGCGTCTGCGCGTCAGGAACGTGAGGACCGCGAGGGCCGCGATGCCCGCGGGCGGGACCGGATCGACTCCCTTGCTGCCAATCGTGCTGCCGGTGCAGGCCGAGCCGAGGGTGCTGCCACAGGCGGTGTTGTCGAGCATGGGCCCGGGGGTGCACTCCTTGGCGTTGCCCGAGTCGTCCCAGCGACAGTGCTCGTTGCCCATGCAATCGCCGTTGGTCTTGCACGAGGCGCTGCAGGTGTGGTCGATGGGATCGCAGGTGCCGCCGCAGGGGCACTGGGTGTCGGCGAAGCACTCGACGCAGGCGTTGCCGTAGCAAAAGGGCGCGCTGACCGAGCAGCTGGCCTGGGTCTCGCACGGCTGCGTGCAAGCGTGGGTGACCGGATCGCAGGTGGCGCCGGGGCACTGATCGTTCTGGGTGCAGCGGACGCAGGACGCGGTGCTCGCGACCTGGTCGCCGAAGCAGAAGGGCTTGTCGCCGCCGCAGGCCTCGCAGCGCTCGCCGCAGCGGTGATCGACGATGCAGGAGTTGCACGCGCCGCTGAGGCAGTAATCGCCGTTCTTGCAGTCGAGATCGTTGCGGCACGAGGCGCAGGCCTCGCCCAGGTGGTTGGGGAGACAGAACGGCGCGTCGCTCGGGCAAGGGGTGCAGTCGGCGCCGCAGCAGTCGCTGCGCTCGTGCACGGCCAGCTTGTCGACGCAGAGGCCCGAGAGCAGATCGCACACGGCGTTGGCCGCGCAGTCGGCCGTCTTCAGGCACTCGACGCACACCGGCGCGTGCTCGGGCGGATCGCCGACGATGCCGCTGCCCTCGAGCAGGGCGCACTGCATGGTCTTGGCGAAATTGCCGGGAGGACAGCAGTTGCACGAGGCGCCGGCGCAGTGATCGGGCGTGTCGCAGAACTGGCAGGTGTAGTTGACGCAGTCCTTGCCCCGCTCGCAGTCGCTGTTGTTCTCGCACTCGTGGGTCTGGTTGCACTCGTGCTTGACCAGATCGCAGGTGTATCCCTCTTTGCAGTCGAGGTCGCTGCGGCAGGTCCCGCACTCGAGCTTGCCGTTGGTGTTGATGCAGAACGGGGTGGTCGCGCCGCAGGGAGAGCAGGTGGGCCCGCAGAGAGCGGCCGAGTCGCAAGGGCCGCAGAGCGCGGCCTCGTTGCAGTAATACCCGAGCTTGCAGCCGGCGTTGCCAGGGAGGTTGACGAACTGCCGGTCGCACTGCTGGCAGAGGTTGGGATCGGCGAAGGGCGCCTCGCCGCTCACGGTCATGGCGAACGAGGTGGGCGGGAAGAGCTTGAAGCCGAGATCGCTGAGCTTGGTGATGGGAGGCTGCTTGGCCGGGATCTCGAAGTCGGTGAAATTGCCGACGAAATACGACATTTCCAGCGCCGCGTCCTCGGCGATCTCCACGTAGAGGATCTCCAGCGGGTAGAGGCCGGGCTGGCTGAAGGTGACGGAGGTGGTCAGTCGCCAGGTGGGGACGCCGAGCTGCGGCGGGCGGACGGCGACCGGGTAGATAGCGCCGCTCTTGCCGAAGAAGGTCAGGCTCACCGCGTCGTCGGTGTAGAGGCCAAAGTGGATGGGCTGCCCCACAAGATCGCCGCTGACGTTGAAGAAGCCGCGGAGCCGGGAGCCAAAGTGGGTGGTGGCGTCGTTGATGAAGAAGTCGCAGCCGCCGGTCTTGCAGAGGGGGAGCATGGCGTCGGTGAAGTCGCCGTAGCTGGCCTTGACGAGAGCGCCCGAGTCGTTGTTGTTGCTGAGGTCGAGCAGCGTATGAACGACGGATTCCACCCGGTCCTTGGAGTGAGCCTCCATGAACGTGTTGAGGCTCCCGTTGTAGTTTCCGGCGTTGAGGTTGCCGAAGTCCATGAGGAAATTCGCGTCGGACGAGACGGCCGAAGCGATGCATAGCCCGGTGCCATCGACCTTGAGCGGGACGTTGACCGGCGACGGAATGACGGTATTGGCGGCTCTGGCCGTGAGCGGGAGCAGCGAGAGCAAGCCCGCCAGCGCAATGCCAATTCGTTTACTCAGCATGGCTACGGTCACCCAATTGCCCTGATTGATTCGCGGATCGGGCCTGCGCCGCCGACGCTACCACACCCGCGATGTCCGGGGCAAGCGGCGGGCGCAAGCGGCGTGCCATTCCCGCGGGAGCACGCTTTCACCCGACCGCGCGCGGCCTCGAACCCTGGCATCGTGGGGCCGATCCGCCGGGGGTTGCGGTAGCCTTTCGCCGCGTGAATCGCTTGAAGACGAAGACCCGTTCGCTCCCCCTCGCCGCGCGATCGCGCTGGACGCCCGAGGTGCTGCTCGGCGTGGCCGAAGGCGAGCGCCGGGCCCTCGGTCCGGTGCTGGCCTTCGACGACGACGGCGCGGCGATCGAGGCGGCGCGACTGGCGCTCGAAAGGACGCTTTCGCTCGGCCGGGCAGCCGTCGCGCGGGAGCCGCCGAGCCGGCCGATCGAATGCGCCAGGGGCTGCTCGTACTGCTGCTCTTCCAAGGTGGTGATCACCGCGCCCGAGGCGCTGCGGATCGCCGCGCACCTGCGCCGCACCCTCGATCCCGAGGCCTTCGCCGCGGTGCTCGCGCGCGTCGTCGCCGTGGACGAGCGCACCCGGGGGCTCTCGCGGGCGCGGCGCTTCGAGGCCAGGATCGCCTGTCCGCTCCTCGAAGGCGACGGGAGCTGCTCGGTCCACGAGGTCCGGCCGATCACCTGCGCGGGGTGGACCTCGCTCGACGTCGCGGCGTGCGAGCGGCATTTTGGCGCGGAAATCGAGCAGAAGAGCGCGCCGGTGTACGCGCTCGGGTACGAGATCGCGGGGGCGATCCTCGCGGGCCTCAGCCAGGCGTGCACCGATCTCGGCCTCGACGGCGCGCTGCTCGAGCTCACCGCCGCGGTGCGGATCGCGCTGGAGAGGCCGACCGCCGGGGAGCGCTGGAGGCGGCGTTTGCCGGTGTTCGCCCGCGCGCGGGATGCCGAGTCGACGATGCCTATTTCGGAGCGCTGAAGAGGGCGCCCGCGCAGAACGATCCGCCGCGGATCCCGAGCGCGTCCTTCAGCTTGCAGAGCCGGATCGCGCGGGGCAAGAGGCCGGGGACGCCGATGATCAAGGCCTTCCTGGCGAGATCGTCGGCGCGGTGCGCGACGACCTGCTTGGCCGAGCCCGGGAGATCGGCGACGTGGGCAATGAGCAAGGCGGTCACGACCTTCGAGGGATCGTCGGCGTTGGCCCAGCGCGCCGGGGACGCGAGGACGGCGCGGGTGAAGGCCGCGTCGAGGCGCGCGGAGGCGGCGCTGCCGGCGCAGGGGAGATCGGGATCGTCGGGGCCGAAATCGGCGGGATCGAGGGCGCTCTGGGCGACGCGGCGGAGCAGCGGCGCGCGCGCGGCGGCGAACGCGGTGTCGTCGGGCGTGAGCGAGCCGGTGTCGACGTGGCCCGCGAGGGCGTCGCACTTCTGCTCGAGGTCCTTCTTCACCCGCTGCTCCTCGCGGGCCTTCTCGTCGCGGACGCGGGCGATCTCCAGATCTTTTGCGGCTTTTTCGCGCTGCGCGGCGCACTCGTCCGCGCGGGTCTCCAGGCGCTTGCGC
>JBDTXR010000510.1:0-6199 GCA_040006075.1 Byssovorax sp.
TCGGGACACAGGGACACTATACACCAATCCGGTACAACCGTAGCCGTAAAGGTTATTCTATAATCTAGCGCACCGCGTCGACTAGAGCGGAAGCTGCGCTTCCCTGCGAACAGGTGCGTTCGCGGTTGGTCGAGATCGCGCTTGATCGCGAGACCAGGACGATGCCGAGACCTTCGGTACTCTTCGCGGTAGCCGCGTCAAACGGCGAGCTCGCTCCCATCCGCGCGCGCCGTCGCCGCGGCCGACCCTCTCGCGTTGGGAGGGCCCGCCAGGCCTGCGCCGCCACCTGATTCCAGCCACGGGTCGAACGGCTCGCACCCCACGACGCTGTCGGGAGCCATTGGCGATGCGCGCGGTCAACAATTTTCTTGATTTATCGATTTATAACCTTTAGAAATCTTGACCCTCATGAAGGTACGCCGAAGGGTCCCGAAGCTCCCCGCCCAGCCTTTGACAGACAGCGCTGTCAAGCTGAGCATTTGGTTAGAAATGCCGCCCAGGCGACGCCAGGCCGCGCTCGCCGACGCGTGCAGCGTCTCGCAGCAGACCATCTCCGAATACAAGCGGCGGTCGGCTCGGCCTGACCCCGGAAGCGAGCTCGCCTTCCTCATCGAGATCGCGACGGGCGGCTTCGTTCTCGCCGCCGGATGGATCACCACCGAGGAGGTCCGACTCCGGCGACAGAATCAGAAGCGTGCCGCACGCTTCGCCAAGCTCGAAGCATGTCCGCCGACGCCCGCGTCTCAGCGCCGAGCGACGTCGAGACGGCGGACCGTCGCCATGTTGGAAGGAACGGACCAGGCCGAAGGGACTCGGGGAGGGTGCGGAGCATGAGCACGGATACCGAGTGTCCGGCGTGCCATGATCGGACCTCTCCCCATGGTGCGAACCACTGCATAACGACAGCGCTGCTTCCGGATCCGCGAACGTGTCAAGACGGTTTCGGCCGCTCTCAGGAGGAGATTGTGAGCAGCTTCGTTCGACGGCTGAACGTTCTTCTCCAGGCCGTCGTCACGAAGTTTGAGCGACGACTGGACGACCTCTTCGATGAGCAGGTGCAACGCCTGACGCCGCGCTCACGCGCGCCCGCCTCGCGGCCCGTTGCCGTGGGACGACGACGCCGGCACCGCACATTGACGCCGCGGAGCTCGACGCCGGCCTCGATCCCCACGCCCGCGCCCCCCTCGGCTGCACACGCGCGCGAAGCAGCGCTCGACCCCGTACGCCTCACCTTGCTAGTAGGTGACGACGAAGCGCCGCCGTCCACCGAGCGGTCGGACCCCCCGACGCAGCCATCGCCCTCACTACGACTCCTCCCGAGCCCGATCGCGGCGCGGGCCCCCGCCGTCGAGGTCGTGGAAAGCAAACGCGAGGACGGGCCCACCTGCGCCGGTCATGGTGGAGACGCCGTCACGCCACTGTCAACCACACGCGGCACGATGGCGGTCTCGGACGCGATCGAGACACTCAGCCAGCGAAGGTATTCGATCCGCCTCGAAGGAAAGGAGTAGCCCGTGCCTCGCTGCGGCCACGCTTCGATCGCCCTCACGGATGTCGCGCGGCGACTCTTCGAAAGCAGTACGAGCCTTGATGCCGGGTGCATGCAGGGTGCGCGAAGCGGTCGGAACGCGCGCCGGAGCGTGCCTACCCGCGGGACGCTTGCAGCGGGCAGGAGCGCGGCATGAGCGATCGAATCGGCACGGCACTGGTGAAGGCCTTCCGCGCGATGGCGGACGTCCTTGAATCCGAGCTGCAAGAGCAAGAGCCCGCAAGTAGTCACCTCGCGTCGGCCGCCAACGATTCTGTGGCCGACACTCCAGGAGCCCCAAGCCCCGGTGAGCCGAAGCGGCGCCCAGGGGTCCGCCCGGTGTATCGTCCGCAGGGGCCGAGCGACGAGCTGAGTACGAAGCGCGCGGACGATGCCCTGAAGCGTAGAGGACTATTGCCGGGGAAACGAACATGAGCGCGATGAACGTGCGCTTGGATCAACAGCGAGGGCACCGGAGGACGGCGGGCGCGGGAAGCTCCGGCGGACCCCGAGCGGTCGATGGCTCGACCCCACCACGAGGGCGTTCGCGTTTCGCACGGGGCTGCGCGAGGGCGAGCAACGCAACCTGGCGTTCGTCGATCTCGGACTGCATGGCGCGGCCCCGAAGATCATCGTGCGCGTCGAGATCTCGGACGAGTCCGCGACCAGAAAATCAAGGAGAGGGTGACGAACATGAGCGACGACGACGAGCACGAGAAGAGGCGGACGGCGGGCGCGGGAAGCGTTGACGAGCTCCCGAGCGGGCGGTGGCGCGTGCGGATCACGATGTCCGACGGGAAGCGTCCTTCGCTGGGCGTCTACGACACGGAGGAGGAGGCCAACGGCGTGTTGAACGCCGCGCTCACGCGCCTCGCGGAAGGGCCGACGGCATCCACCGGCGGCATCACGTTCCGCGGCTTCGGCGAGAACTGGCTCGCCGAGCGCGAAATGTCGGGCGACGTTCGCGCGATCAAGGCGGACAAGAGCCGATGGCGGACGCACATCGCGACGGCGCCGTTCTACGAGTGGCCGATCGCCGCGATCTCGCCGCTGAACATCGCGGACTGGGTGCTCGTGCTGCGCAAGAAGCTCGTGGCCACGCCGTTCCCCGGCAAGCGGCTGCCGAAAAAAATCTCGCGCAAGACGGTCAAGGAGATCCTCTTGCTGGCCAAGGTGTGCTTCGACGCGGCCCTCTCCCCCAATCGGCTCGTTCGCGAGAACCCGGCGCTCGGGATCAAGATCAAGAAGGAGCTGCGCACGCACGATCCGTGGACGTTCCTGCCCGAGGGGGAGCAGACGAAGCTCCTCACGTGCGACACGATCCCCGAGTGCGATCAGATCATGATGCAGTTCGCGCTGGGCACGGGGATGCGCGCCGGTGAGCAGTTCAATTTGGAGCTCGTCGATCTCCACGTCGATGGCGACACCCCGCAGGCCATCGTGCGCTTTGGCAGCAAAGGCAAGCCGCCGAAGAACGGCAAGATCCGGCACGTGCCCCTCTTCGGGCTCGGCCTCGCGGCGGCGCGCCGATGGCTCCAGTTGCTACCGGACTACGCGAAGAAGAATCCCGAGGGACTCGTCTTCCCCGGGCGCCGCGGCGGTCGTCGAGGGCCGGGCCAGAACTTCCACACGACCCGAATGATCGTCGACAACAACGGGAAGCGGAAGCCGAAGTCGATCGACATTTTCCGCGAGCACCTCACGGCCGCGGGGATCGTGGCGGCGCAGCGACATGACGGTCGGCCGGTGCGTTGGCATGATCTGCGGCACACCTGCGCGTCGAGCTTGGTGGCGGGCTGGTGGGGGCGTCCGTGGCGCCTGGACGAGGTCCGCGATCTGCTAGGGCACTCGTCGATCTCGGTGACCGAGCGGTACGCGCACCTGTCCTCGTCGGCGCTGCGATCTGCTGCTGAGCAGACGAGTGGGACCGTCATGATCCGAGGCGGAGGCCGCGGCGACGGAGGCGAGAACGGGCGCGATGGTCACGCAAAGGTCACCGCGCTCGTAACCACTGGAAATCATTCTGCATCGATGGGGGGCTGCGCCCCAAACCCCGCGGCCGCTTCGCGTCCGCCCTAGTTCCGCCCGAGGAACCTCGAAATATGATCAAACTTCTGGCGGGCGGAGCTAGCTGGTTTTCGGGGTTGCCAGGTGCGGCGTCGTCAAGCGGGCACGGAGGCCCGCCCTACACGGACCGGAATACCGAGGCAGCGCGCGACAAGGCAGGGTGGCCGGGCGGTGTGCTAGGCTGCGCGCCCCGCGATGCCGACCCTGCACCTCAAGAACTCGCTCACCAAGGCCGTCGAACCGTTCACGCCGCTCGATCCCGAGGGCAAGAAGGTCACGCTTTATAGCTGTGGGCCCACGGTCTATTCGTACGCGCACATCGGGAATTTCCGCAGCTTCCTGATGGCGGATCTCCTCCGGCGGGTGCTGGAGAGCCAGGGGTTCGCGGTGCGCCACGTGATGAACATCACCGACGTGGGGCACATGACGGTGGACCACCTGGCCGACGCGCAGGGCGAGGACAAGCTGGCCAAGGTGGCGCGCGAGCTGGGGAAGGATCCCTATCAGGTCGCCGCGCATTTCGAGAGGGCGTTCGTGGCCGACGCCAGGACGCTCCGCCTCAAGAGCTACCTCGGGGCCGAGGGCGACGACGCCGCGCTCCACCCCAGGGCCACCGATCACGTGCCCGAGATGCTGGCGATGATCCAGGTGCTGATCGAGCGCGAGTATGCCTATGTCGACGGCAGCGGACAGGTGTACTTCGAGGTCGCGAAGTTCCCCGAGTATGGCAATCTCTCGGGCAAGGTCATCGACGATCTGGAGTCGGGCTCGCGGGTCGAGGTCCGCGAAGAGAAGAAGGATCCCCGCGATTTTGCGCTCTGGAAGGCCGACGACAAGCACCTGATGCAGTGGGATCCTCACGGCCCCGAAGGCTGGCCCAAAGGTGGCTGGGAGCGGCTGCAACGGCTGGTGCCGGAGGGCGTCGACGCGCGGGTCAAATCGGGTTTCCCCGGGTGGCACATCGAGTGCTCGGCCATGGCGCGGGCCCACCTCGGCCCCCTCATCGATCTCCACACCGGCGGCGAAGACAACGTGTTTCCCCACCACGAGTGCGAGATCGCCCAGAGCTACGGCGCGGCCGTGGAGAGCAACCCTCCCAGGGCCTTTGCCCACACCTGGGTTCACGCCCGGCACTTGATGGTGAACGGCCGCAAGATGTCGAAGAGCGACGGGACGTTCTTCACCGTGGCAAACTTCCTCGATCCGCGCGGCAGCGGGCGGCCCGACGTGGCCGATACGCTTGAATCCATGGGGTTTCCCGGCGGTACGGTGCCGGCCAGCGTGCTGCGGTACGCCCTGATGTCGAACTCGTACACCCAGCCCATGAACTTCACGTTCGATTTGCTGGTGCAGTCGAGAGCCAGCCTGGAGCGGCTGCAAAGCCGGTACGATCGGCTGCGCGAGACGGCCTCTCCGGGCGACGAAGGGGCGATGAGCGAGGAGGTGCGGGCCATTCTGGCCACGGGGATGAGCGGGTTTCACGGCGCGCTCGCCGACAACCTCACCACGCCCAACGCGCTGGCGGCGCTGTTCGACGCCGTGGGCGAGCTCAACCAGAGAGAGCTCTCGCCCGCGGACGCGGCGGCCGCGCTGGCCTTCTTCGAGAGCGTGGACGCCGTGCTCGACGTGCTCGATCGAAGGCCGCGCTCGGGCCTCATCACCGCCGAGGCGCTCGCCGCGCGCGTGGCGCTGGGCGGCCTGCCACGGAGAGAGGAGCTCGGCGCGATGACCGAGCTCGGGCCCGAGGCGATCGCGACGCTGGCCGCAGCCCGCAAGGCGGCGCGGGGCGCCAAGGACTACGCGTTCGGCGACGCGATCCGCGAGCACCTCAAGCAGCACGGCGTGGTGATCGAGGACACGGCGCACGGCATCCGCTGGAAGCGCGCCTGAGCTATCGCGGGCTTTCCTCCCCCTCGCTCTGCGTCCATACTCCGCGCCGATGTTCCCCGCGGGGCGATCGCCGCGCGATCAAGCCTGAAATGCTCTGTCCGGCCCGGAGGCCCTCATGTCGCAGACCCTGCTCGACCAGCTCAACACGATGACCGTCACGGTGGCCGACACCGGCGATATCCACTCGATCGAGAAGATCCGGCCCCGGGACGCCACCACCAACCCGTCGCTGATCACCACCGCGGCGCAGATGCCCGAGTACGCCGACGTCGTCGACGAGGCGCTGCGGTGGGCCGAGAAGGAGGCCAAAGGGGGCGACCCGGCGGCGGTGGTCAAGCTCGCCGTCGATCGCCTGGCGGTCGAGTTCGGCCTGCGGATCCTGAAGATCGTCAAGGGTCGGGTCTCGACCGAGGTCGACGCGCGGCTCTCGTTCGACACCGCGGCGACCATCGCCAAGGGGCGGTATCTGATTGGCCTCTACGAGGCCGCCGGCGTGAAGCGCGAGCGGATCTTGATCAAGATCGCCTCGACCTGGGAGGGGATCCGCGCCGCGGAGGTGCTCCAGAAGGAGGGCATTCACTGCAACCTGACCCTGCTCTTCGGCATCCACCAGGCCGTGGCCTGCGCCGAGGCCGGAGCCACCCTGATCTCCCCGTTCGTGGGGCGGATCCTCGACTGGTACAAGAAGGACACCGGCCGCGACAGCTACCCCGC
>JBDTXR010000511.1:0-6185 GCA_040006075.1 Byssovorax sp.
CTACCCTCGCGCGCCATGAGCGAAGGCAAAGTCACCACCGAAAAGCGCGGCCACGTCCTCTTGATTGGCCTCGATCGCGCCGCCAAGCGCAACGCGTTCGACCTCGCGATGTTCACCTCGCTCGCGGCGGCGTACGCCGAGCTCGAGCGCGATCCCGAGCTCCGCGTCGCGGTGCTGTTCGCGCACGGCGATCACTTCACCGGCGGGCTCGATCTACCGAAATGGACGCCGGTGTTCGCCTCGGGAAAATGGCCGCTCGATCCCAGCGGGATCGATCCGCTCGGCATCGAGGGCCCGCGCGGGAGCAAGCCCGTCATCGGCGCGGTGCAGGGCGTCTGCTTGACGATCGGGATCGAGCTGCTCCTCGCGACCGACATCCGGATCGCGGCCACCACCGCCCGCTTCGCGCAGATCGAGATCAAGCGCGGGATCTACCCGGTGGGCGGCGCGACGCTGCGCTTCCAGCGCGAGGTCGGCTGGGGCAACGCCATGCGCTGGCTGCTCACCGGCGACGAGTTCGGGGCCGAGGAGGCGCACCGCATCGGCCTGGTGCAGGAGATCACCGCGCCGGATCAGCTCCTCGCGCGGGCGTGCGCCCTCGCCGAGACCATCGCCGCGCAGGCGCCGCTCGGGGTCGTCGCCACGCTGGCGTCGGCGCGGTTCGCGCTCCCGGGCGACGAGATCACCGCGGCAAAACGGCTGCTCTCGGATCTCGCGCCGATCCTCGGGAGCGACGACGTGCGCGAGGGCGTGGCCTCGTTCGTCGAGCGCCGCGCCGCGAAGTTCACCGGGCGCTGACCCTCGGCCTCGGCCTCGAGCCAGCGCGGTGTGGGGCGAGCACGATCGCCTCATGAGGCGAGGGCGCTCGCTGCGGTCGCTAACCGCGCCGCAAATTGGCCCTCATCGCGGCGGTCCAGTTGCTGCTTGGGGCCCGCGACCCTCGCCCTCCCGGAGTCCGCTGCTCGTGCCCCTTCGCTCTCCCTCGCTCTCCCGCCTCCTCGCGGCGCTCCCGCTGATCGCGATCGCGTGCAGCGGCGCGCCGCCTCCCGAGCCACCGACGCCGAAGGCGCCCGCGCCGATCGCGACGCCCGGCGGTCTCCGCGATCCGGCCTCGTTCGCCGGCATGGCCGATCCCGCGGCGCGCTCGCAAGCGATGTTCCTGGAGGCCTCGCGGGTGATGCTCCACCCGCGCTGCGTGAACTGCCACCCCACGGACGACAGCCCGCGGCAGCGCGAGGCCCACGAGCTCCACAACCCGCCGGTGCTCCGCGGCGACGACGATCAGGGCATTCCCGGGCTCCGATGCACATCGTGTCACCAGGACACCAACCTCGAGCTCGCCCGCGTGCCCGGCGCGCCGAAGTGGCAGCTCGCGCCGAAGTCGATGCCGTGGCTCGACCAGACGCCCGCGGCGATCTGCGCGCAGGTGAAGGATCCGAAGAGGAACGGCGGGCGCTCGCTCGCGCAGATCGTCGATCACTCCACGCACGACAAGATCGTCGCCTGGGGGTGGTCGCCCGGGTGGGGCCGCGAGCCCGCGCCGGGATCGCAAGCGCAGTTCGGCGCGCTGATGGCGGCATGGGTGGAGAACGGAGCGGCGTGCCCGCAAGAGGAGGCGAGCCGATGAGCGTCACGCTGAAGATCAACGGCAAGGACGAGGCGCTCGACGTCGATCCGGAGATGCCTCTTTTGTGGGCGATCCGCGACGTCGTCGGCCTCACCGGGACCAAGTACGGCTGCGGTCAGGCGCTCTGCGGCGCGTGCGTGATCCACCTCGACGGCGAGGCGGTGCGCGCCTGCGTGACGCCGGTGCGACGCGCCGTCGGGCACGCCGTGACGACGATCGAGGGGCTGTCGCCCGACGGCAGCCACCCGCTCCAGCGCGCCTGGGTCGAGCTCGCCGTCCCGCAGTGCGGCTACTGCCAGGCGGGGCAAATCATGACGGCGGCGGCGCTGCTCCGGAAGCGACCGAAGCCCACCGACGCCGAGATCGATCACTCGCTCGCGGGCAACATCTGCCGCTGCGGGACGTACACGCGCATCCGCGCCGCCGTGAAGAAGGCCGCCGAGGAAGGGTCTGCTCGATGAGCGTCGTCCTCGTTCGGCGCTCCTTCCTCGCGGGCCTCGGCCTCGCGGTCACCGGTCTCGCGCTCGGCGTCGGCATCGACCGCGACGCCCTCGCCGCAGCCCCGCCCCCTCCTCCGCGGGTGGCGCTCGGCGGCGCGCCCGGCCTTCACGCCGGTGTGTTCGTGCACATCGCACCCGACGGCCTGGTGTCGATCGTCTGCGCTCGCTCCGAGATGGGGCAGGGCGTTCGCAGCACCTTGCCGGTGGTCATCGCCGACGAGATCGGCGCCGACATGGCGCGCGTGCGGGTCCTCCAGGCCGACGGCGATCCGGCGTACGGCGATCAGAACACCGACGGATCGTCGAGCGTGCGCAACGGCCTCGACCACCTCCGCAAGGCCGGCGCCACCGCGCGGACCATGCTGATCGCCGCGGCGGCGAAGCGCTGGGGCGTGAAGCCCGGCGCCTGCACCGCGCACGATCACGCGGTGTTTCACGACGCGAGCAAGCAATCGCTGAAGTTCGGCGAGCTCGCCGCCGAGGCCGCCGAGCTCCCGGTGCCCGCGGACAAGGACGTGAAGCTGCGGCCGATGGCGGAGCTCCGTCACGTCGGCACCGAGCTGCCGCTCCTCGACGCGCCCGGCATCGTGAAGGGCACCGCCGTCTTCGGGGCCGACGTGACCGTGGCCGGGATGCTCATCGCGGTGATGGCCCGCCCGCCGGTCGTCGGCGCGAAGATGAAGCGCTTCGATCCAAAGCGCGCGCTGGCGATCCCCGGCGTGAAGCGCGTGGTGGAGATCGCGGCGCCCGCGGCGCCGTACGGCTTCAAATCGCTCGGCGGCCTCGCGGTGGTCGCGACGAACACCTGGGCGGCGATGCGCGGGCGCGCCGCGCTCGAGATCGAGTGGGCGACGTCCGACAACGCAAGCTACGACTCGACGGCCTTCCGCGAGGTCCTTCACGCCGAGGTGAACAAGTCCGGCAAGGTCGTCCGCCACATCGGCGACGTCGAGGCCGCGCTCGCCGTGGCCGCCACGAAGGTCGAGGCCGAGTACCACGTGCCCCACCTCGCGCACGCGCCGATGGAGCCTCCGGCCGCCCTGGCCCGCGTCGACGCCACCACGTGCGAGGTCTGGGCCTCGACCCAGAACCCGCAGGCCGCGAAGGCCGAGCTGGTGAAGGTCCTGGGCCTCGACGCCAAGAACGTCACCGTCCACGTCACGCTGGTCGGCGGCGGATTTGGCCGTAAATCCAAGCCGGATTACGTCGTCGAGGCCGCGCTCGTCTCGCGCGCGGTCGGCGCTCCGGTGCGGATGCAGTGGACGCGCGAGGACGACATCCAGCACGACTACCTCCACACCGTGAGCGCGCAGCGGATGAGCGCCGGCCTCGACGCCGGAGGCAAGGTGACCGCGTGGCGCCATCGCACCGCGTTCCCGTCAATCGGCTCGCTCTTCGCGCCCAACGTCACCCACGCCGACGAGGGCCAGCTCCAGCAGGGCGTGCTCGACTTCCCGCTCGCCGTCGCCAACGTCGCCGCCGAGAACGGCGAGGCCGTCGCGCACGCGCGCATCGGGTGGATGCGGTCGGTCTGCAACATCCACCACGCCTTCGCGATCGGGAGCTTCATCGACGAGATCGCCGCGGCAAAGAAGGCCGATCCGCGCGACACGCTCCTGGAGATCGTGGGCCCGCCGCGGATCGTCGGCCTCACCGAGCTCGGCGTCGACAAGCTCTCCAACTACGGGGCGCCGCTCGACAAGCACCCGATCGACGCCGGCCGTCTCCGCCGGGTGATCGAGCGCGTGACCGATCTCTCGCGCTGGTCCGATCAGCGCAAGGCCGGCCGAGCGCTCGGGCTCGCGGCGCACCGGAGCTTCCTCTCCTATGTCGCCGTCGTGGCCGCGGTGAACCTCGACGCCGCTGGCAAGGTCCACGTCGACGAGGCCTGGATCGTCCTCGACGCGGGGAGGATCCTCAACCGCGAGCGGGTGCGATCGCAGCTCGAGGGCGCGGTCCTGTTCGGGATCAGCATCGCCCTCCACGGGGCGATCACCCTGCGCAACGGCGCGGTCGAGCAGAGCAACTTCCGCGACTACCAGGTGGCGCGGATCGCCGACGCGCCGCGCGAGATCCACGTGGAGATCATCGCGAGCGACGGGCTGTCCGGCGGCGTCGGCGAGCCCGGCGTGCCGCCCGTCGCGCCGGCGATCGCCAACGCGGTCTTCGCCCTCACCGGCAAGCGGATCCGCGATCTGCCCCTGGACCGCGCGGGGCTCGCGTGACGGCGATCCGCCGGGCGGTGTAGGCTGCCCGGCGGATGAACAAGCTCCGCTCTCTCGCCTTCTTCGCGGCGCCCCTCGCGCTCGCGGCCTTCGCCGGCTGCACCGACAAGTCGCCGTCGATCGCCGACGCGGCGCCGCCGGCGTCGAGCGCCGCGCCCGCCGGGTCAACGTCGTCAACGACGTCGCCCGGTGTCGCCCCGGGAGCCCACGCGAAGGCGCCGGTGCGCCAGGGAGGCGCCCTGGTGCGCGCCGCGGGCGAGGCCGCGCTGTGGATCGCCGACGAAGATCACCGGGTCCTCCGCAAGATCCCGCTGCCCGTCCCCGCCGACGGCGCCGCGCTCCCCGCGCCGGTCGAGCTCCCGGGCGCGCCCGCGCAGGTGCTCGCGCTCGCGGATCGCGTGCTGGTCACCATCCGCAGCATCCCCGAGGATCGGACCAAGCCGAACCCGGTCACCCACGGCCCCGGGCTCCTGCTGATCCTGAAGCCCGACGCCGCGAAGGGCCTCGTCGAGGTCGCGCGCGTGGATCTCCCCGCCGACGCGTGGGGGATCGCGATCAGCCCCGACGAGTCGACGGTCCTGGTGAGCTCGGCCTGGACCCACAAGGTCTCGGCGATCGATCTCGCGACGGCCAAGGTCCGCTGGACGATCGACGTGCCGCGCGAGCCGCGCGCCATCGCGATCCGGCCCGACGGGGCCTCGGCCTACGTCAGCCACCTCGTCGGCAGCGCGATCACCCGCATCGACGATCTCGCGGGGGCCACGCCGAAGATCCACCCGGTCGAGCTCCCGCCGGCGCCGGCGCGCGCGCCCTCGGGCAAGACGCTCGACGCCGCGCTCGGCTACGCGGCGGTGCTCAACGACGATGGGAGCCGCCTCTTCGTCGCGCGCCACGCCCTCGGCGCGCTCGGGCAGGGCTCGTGGTTCGGGGCGATGACGCTCGACGTGCTCGCGACCCGGAGCGACACGCCGGTGCTGGGAAAGCGCCTCCCGGGCCTGCCCGCGGTGAAGAACCCGCTGCTCGCCAAGCTCACCGACGCCGGCCTGGTGACCCCGCTGGAGATCGCCGCGGGCGAGCTCACGCCGGTGACCCAGCCCCGCGCCGCGGCCTTCCGCAAGAGCGCCAATACCGTGGTGGTGATCGGCGAGGGCGACGATCGCCTGGCCGAGCTCGACGCGCTCTCCGCGGCTCCGGCGATCAAGCCAGTGGCTATTTACAAGGTCGGGAGCAAGTACGATGTGCACCTGAACATCGCCGGGGTCTGCGGCGCTCCCGCGGGACTGGCGCTCTCCGAGGACGACACGCTCGCGTACGTGTTCTGCCGATCGACCTACGATCTGGCCACGGTGAAGCTCTCGGATCCCGAGAATCCTCCGCCGCTCCCGCGGGTGAAGCCGGGCGAGGATCGCTCGCGCGAGACGCCCACCGAGGTGACCGCGATCCACCTCGCCGACGATCCGGGCGACAAGGAGGTGATGCTCGGCCGCCGCCTCTTCCACAACGCCACCGACGCGCTCACCAGCGGCGGAGTGGCCTGCTCCGGCTGCCACCCCGAGGGCCGCGACGACGCCCACGTGTGGCACGAGGCCAAGGTGGCCTCGAACAACGAGAGCGAGCGGGTGATCTTCATCGCCGAGCCCGAGCTGGCGCCCAACGAGAAGGACGGCAAGATCGGGTACGCGCGGCAGACTCCCATGCTCGCCGGGCGAATTGGCACCGACGGCCCCTACGGCTGGCACGCCCAGAACAAGGATCTGGTGGCCCGCCTGAAGGAGGGATTCGGCCTCCACCGCTGGTCGTCGGTGTACCGCAAGGGCGAGGGCGAGCAGCTCG